>NZ_MVOJ01000015.1:0-161085 GCF_002018845.1 Pseudomonas sp. MF6394 | reverse complement strand
CACTTGCGCTTGCGATCTCTCGTAAGCGGGAGGCGAATTCTACAGCGTTACACGCTGCTGTCAACACCTCTTTTTCAACTTCCTTTTGGCTTCGATGAACTGAAGCAACTTGCTGTCGAGAACCGCGCAACTCATTGTTTACCAAGGAGTTTTCCGTTTCGACTGCGCCGGAAGTGGGGCGAATTATAGACAGATATAATTCGCCGTCAACACCTATTTCAGACTTATTCGGATTTGAGCGTAATACGCGCAAATGCCTTCTTACCCGCCTGGCAAACGTGAGTGGCGCCCAGCTCGTATATAAAGGTGCGATCAACCACCTCACCATCTATACGCACACCGCCCGAACCCAAGAGATCGCGCGCGACCGCCGAGTTTTTCACCAGGCCAGCCTTATTAAGCACAGCCGCAATCGGCATAGCCTCGGCAGCAGCCAGCTCAATCTCCGGCAGATCGTCAGGCAACTCGCCATCTTTCATGCGATTACCTGCCGCACGGTGAGCGCTGGCCGCAGCCTCCTCACCATGGAAGCGTGCAACGATTTCTTCAGCCAGCTTAATCTTCACATCCCGAGGATTAGCGCCCGCCTCGACATCCGCACGCAGCGCATTGATTTCGTCCATCGAGCGGAAGCTCAACAGTTCGAAGTAACGCCACATCAGCGCGTCCGGAATAGACACCAGCTTGCCGTACATCACACCCGGCGCTTCCTGGATACCGACATAGTTACCCAAGGACTTGGACATCTTCTTGACGCCATCCAAGCCTTCCAGCAATGGCATGGTCAGAATGCACTGAGCCTCCTGACCATAGGCGCGCTGCAATTCACGCCCCATCAACAGGTTGAACTTCTGATCAGTGCCACCCAACTCAACGTCCGCACGCAGCGCCACCGAGTCGTACCCTTGAACCAGCGGGTAAAGGAACTCATGGATGGCGATTGGCTGATTGGTCGAGTAACGCTTGTCGAAGTCATCGCGCTCAAGCATGCGCGCCACGGTGTACTGGGACGTCAGGCGAATGAAATCTGCCGGCCCCATTTTGTCCATCCAAGTGGAGTTGAACGCCACCTCGGTCTTGGCTGGGTCAAGGATCTTGAATACCTGGGTTTTATAGGTCTCAGCATTATCGAGCACCTGCTCGCGAGTCAGCGGCGGGCGCGTAGCGCTCTTGCCGCTTGGATCACCGATCATCCCGGTGAAGTCACCTATAAGGAAGATGACCTGATGGCCCAGTTCCTGGAACTGACGCAGCTTATTAATAAGCACGGTATGACCCAAGTGCAGATCCGGCGCAGTCGGATCAAAGCCAGCCTTGATACGCAGGGGCTGGCCACGCTTGAGCTTTTCGATCAGCTCGGACTCGACCAACAGTTCTTCCGCACCACGTTTTATCAGCGCTAGCTGCTCTTCAACCGACTTCATAACAGACCCGCAAGGCTCAGATTCAAAAGGGAACCAACCATACAAGATCAGGGACTAATTACAAGTTTTGCCCTGCGCACGGACACCGTTCAGCAAGCCCAGCGTTCGCGAGCTTGCGCCACAGATGATTTGGTTATATTTTATACAGTTATTTCATCTTCATCATGTCATTCATCTTTTCCATTTCATCTTCAAAGTCAAAATTACCTATGACCACTGAACCGTCTAAAGCGCCGCCGCTTTACCCGAAGACCCACCTGCTCGCAGCAAGTGGTATCGCCGCCCTTCTCAGCCTGGCACTGCTGGTATTCCCTTCCAGTGACGTTGAAGCCAAACGAACATCCCTGAGCCTTGATCTGGAAAGCCCAGTTGAACAACTGACACAAGATCAAGACGCTTCCGACGCACAACAAGCCACAAACACTGCGACTGAATCACCTTTCGCACAGATCGAAAGCACTCCCGAAGACACCCAGCAAGCCGCCCAGGAAGCACCTGCGGCCGCCGCAACCAAGAATCCCCAGCATCGCGAAGTCATCGTGGGCAAAGGCGACACTCTCTCTACCCTGTTCGAAAAGGTTGGGTTGCCTGCCGCCGCTGTAAATGACGTGCTCGCCAGCGATAAACAAGCCAAGCAATTCACTCAGCTCAAACGTGGCCAAAAGCTTGAATTTGAGCTGACGCCAGACGGCCAGTTGAACAACCTGCATACCAGCATCAGTGACTTGGAAAGCATCAGCCTGAGCAAAGGCGCCAAAGGCTTCGCATTCAACCGAATCACCACCAAACCCGTCATGCGTTCCGCCTACGTACATGGCGTGATCAACAGCTCCCTGTCGCAATCGGCCGCGCGTGCGGGCCTGTCGCATAGCATGACCATGGACATGGCCAGCGTATTTGGCTACGACATCGACTTCGCTCAGGACATCCGTCAAGGCGACGAATTCGACGTGATCTACGAGCAGAAAGTAGCCAACGGAAAAGTAGTCGGCACTGGCAACATTCTGTCTGCACGCTTCACAAACCGTGGCAAAACCTACACCGCCGTGCGCTACACCAACAAACAAGGCAACAGCAGCTACTACACGGCTGATGGCAACAGCATGCGCAAGGCCTTCATCCGTACACCCGTTGACTTTGCCCGTATTAGCTCGCGTTTCTCCATGGGCCGCAAGCATCCAATTCTGAACAAAATTCGCGCACACAAGGGCGTCGACTATGCCGCGCCGCGTGGCACGCCAATCAAGGCGGCGGGCGACGGCAAGGTCTTGTTGGCGGGGCGCCGTGGTGGTTACGGCAATACGGTGATCATCCAGCACGGCAACACTTACCGCACGCTGTACGGCCACATGCAAGGGTTCGCCAAGGGCGTGAAGACTGGCGGCAACGTGAAACAAGGCCAAGTGATCGGCTACATCGGTACCACCGGCCTCTCCACCGGCCCGCACTTGCACTACGAGTTCCAGGTCAACGGCGTACACGTCGACCCATTAGGCCAGAAGCTGCCGATGGCCGACCCGATTGCCAAGGCCGAACGCGCGCGCTTCATGCAGCAGAGCCAGCCGCTGATGGCACGGATGGATCAAGAGCGCTCCACCTTGCTGGCTTCGGCGAAGCGTTAAGGTATGCCGCTCTATATCGGCGTGATGTCCGGGACCAGCCTCGACGGCCTGGATATCGCCCTTATCGAACAAGGTGCGGCGATCAATCTGATCGCCACCCGCTACATCCCGATGCCTGACGCCTTGCGCACAGAACTGCTGAGCCTATGCGCCAGCGGCCCGGATGAGATCGCCCGCTCGGCAATCGCCCAGCAACAATGGGTCACGCTCGCCGCCCAAGGCATCCACGCCTTGCTGGATCAACAGAACCTCAAGCCTCAGGACGTTCGGGCGATTGGTAGCCATGGCCAGACGATTCGCCATGAACCCGCCCGAGGCTTTACCGTTCAGATCGGCAACCCTGCCCTTCTCACCGAACTGACAGATATCACCGTCGTCAGCGACTTCCGCAGCCGCGATGTCGCTGCCGGCGGCCAAGGCGCCCCATTGGTTCCAGCCTTTCATGAAGCCTTGTTCGGCGAGCAGACGGGCAATCGCGCGGTATTGAATGTCGGCGGGTTCAGCAACCTCAGCCTGATCGAGACGGGCAAGCCTGTCGCCGGTTTCGACTGCGGCCCAGGGAACGTGCTGCTCGATGCGTGGATTCATTTGCAGCGCGGCGAACACTTCGATCAGGACGGGCAATGGGCGGCCAGCGGAAAGGTACAGCCCCAGTTGCTCACCACGTTGCTCAGCGATCCGTTTTTCTTGACCAAAGGCCCGAAAAGCACGGGGCGAGAGGTGTTCAACCTGGCCTGGCTGCAGCAGCACCTTGGCCGCTTGCCCGCCTTTGACCCCCAAGACGTGCAGGCCACCCTGCTGGAGCTGACGGCCCTGACCGTCGTCGAGTCCCTGCAAAGCGCCCAAACTGACACAACAACCTTGCTGATCTGCGGCGGCGGCGCCCATAACGGGGCACTGATGAGCCGGCTGACCGCGCTACTGCCTTCCACCCATGTCAGCACTACAGCGGCCTACGGCGTAGACCCTGACTGGGTAGAGGCAATGGCCTTCGCCTGGCTGGCCCATTGCTGCCTTGAGGGAATTGCCGCCAATCGCCCCAGCGTCACTGGCGCTCGCGGGCTTCGAGTGCTTGGCGCGATCTACCCCGCCTGAATCCCAGACAGCAAAACGCCGCTTGGCCCGTAAAGCCAAGCGGCGTTTTTGTATCTGCTACCGGTCAGATCGAGAACGAGGACCCGCAACCACACGTCGTGGTGGCATTAGGGTTCTTGATCACGAAGCGCGAGCCTTCCAGACCTTCCTGATAATCCACCTCTGCACCCGCCAGGTATTGGAAGCTCATCGGATCCACGACCAGGCTCACACCCTCGCGCTCAACGATAGTGTCGTCATCGGCCACATCTTCATCGAAGGTAAAACCGTACTGAAACCCTGAACAACCGCCGCCCGTAACAAATACGCGCAGCTTCAAGCGATCATTACCCTCTTCATCGACCAGGCTCTTCACCTTGTGCGCAGCACCGTGGGTGAATTGCAAAGCCGTGGGGGTGAAGGATTCAACGCTCATGCTGATAATCTCCCGGCGTAGCGCCGCCATATGCGTAATGACCGGCATTATCCGCTTCTCCTAGAAAAGCGGTCAACTATTGTTACGGTATATCAATCTGCCCAGCGACCATTAAAAATGCAAAAGGCCCGATCAACGGGCCTTTCGCGCAACGGTAAGCCCGCGTTAAGGCAACATCCCCGCGTGGGACAGGCCCAACTTCTCGTCCAGGCCGAACAGGATGTTCATGTTCTGCACCGCCTGGCCCGACGCGCCCTTGACCAAGTTGTCGATCACCGACAACACCACCACCAGGTCGCCATCCTGCGGACGATGCACCGCAATACGGCACACATTGGCACCACGCACGCTGCGCGTTTCCGGATGGCTGCCGGCCGGCATCACGTCGACGAACGGCTCATTGGCATAACGTTTTTCAAACAGCGCCTGCAGGTCTACCGAGCGATCGGTGACGGTTGCATACAGCGTGGAGTGGATCCCACGGATCATCGGCGTCAGGTGCGGCACGAAGGTCAGCCCCACATCCTGGCCGGCAGCGCGACGCAAGCCCTGGCGGATTTCCGGCAAGTGCCGATGACCTTTTACCGCATAGGCTTTCATGCTTTCCGACGTTTCGGAGTACAGAGAACCTACCGCCGCACCACGGCCCGCACCACTGACGCCCGACTTGCAGTCGGCGATCAGGCGCGACGCATCCGCCAGACCAGCTTCCAGCAATGGCAGGAAGCCCAATTGCGTGGCTGTTGGATAGCAACCCGGCACCGCAATCAGGCGTGCTTGCTTGATCTGCTCGCGATTGACTTCCGGCAGGCCGTAGACTGCCTCTTCCAACAGCTGCGGCGCACCATGGGGTTGGCCGTACCACTTGGCCCACTCATCGGCGTCTTGCAGGCGGAAGTCTGCCGACAAATCGATAACCTTGGTACCCGCCGCCAACAGCTCACCGGCCAACGCATGGGCTACACCGTGAGGCGTGGCGAAGAACACCACGTCGCAGGCACCCAGGGTCTTGGTGTCCGGCACACTGAACGCCAGGCCGTCATAGTGGCCTCGCAGGTTCGGGTACATATCGGCCACGGCCAGCCCGGCTTCGGATCGGGAAGTGATAACCACCACCTCAGCTTGCGGATGCTGAGCCAACAGACGCAGCAATTCGACACCGGTGTAACCCGTGCCGCCGACGATACCGACCTTGACCATAAACCTGCCCTCAACGAACCCACTGGAAAGCCGTCGATAATAGGGGCCGTATCGTCCTGCGACAACCGTCAACGTGACGTACGGGCGCATGAGCCACTACTATCTTCGCTACCGTGAACCTGGGAATAACTAAAATGCTCTATCTATGGGTCAAAGCCTTCCACATCGTCAGCATCGTTTGCTGGTTTGCCGGGCTGTTCTACCTGCCGCGCCTGTTCGTCTACCACGCCCAAAGCGAAGACACCGTCAGCAAGGAACGCTTCAGCATCATGGAGCGCAAGTTGTACCGGGGCATCATGGGCCCGGCGATGGTTGCCACACTGGTCTTCGGCATCTGGATGCTGGCCCTCAACCCCGGCATTTTCCAGTCGGGCGCCTGGATCCACGCCAAGCTGACCCTGGTCGTCCTGCTGATTGGCTACCATCACATGTGCGGCGCACAGGTAAAGCGCTTCGCCCGTGGCGAGAACACCCGCAGCCATGTCTTTTATCGCTGGTTCAATGAAGTCCCGGTTCTGATATTGCTGGCTATCGTAATTTTGGTCGTGGTCAAACCGTTCTAACTTCAATTACTCGGGGAACCTCCAATGTCGCTGCCCGCTCTGCTGGAACAACGTCTGCGCCTGCCCGTGGTGGCCGCGCCGATGTTTCTGATCTCCAATCCGCAACTGGTCCTGGCATGCTGCCGCAACGGCGTAGTTGGCAGTTTCCCGGCGCTCAACCAACGCGAAAGCAGTGGATTCAAGGCCTGGTTGGAAGAAATCGAAGCGGGCTTGGCGCAGTTGGACAACCCTGCGCCCTATGCTGTGAACCTGATCGTGCACAACAGCAACCCGCGGCTGGAGGCCGACCTGGCGATCTGCGTCGAGCACAAGGTGCCCATCGTCATCACCAGCCTGGGTGCGGTAAAGGAATTGGTAGATGCCGTTCACAGCTACGGCGGCCTGGTATTTCATGACGTCACTACCCGACGCCATGCCGAGAAAGCCGCTGAAGCCGGCGTCGACGGCCTGATTGCCGTAGCCGCTGGCGCGGGAGGCCACGCTGGCACCTGGAGCCCCTTTTCGCTGATTGCCGAGATTCGCCAGTTCTTCGACAAAACCCTGCTGCTGGCGGGCTGCCTTAACCATGGGCACGAAATTCTTGCCGCCCAGGTGCTGGGGGCAGACCTCGCTTATTTCGGCACGCGCTTTATCGGCACCACCGAAAGCCAGGCACCGGATGCCTATAAGGAGATGCTGCTCACATCGCGCGCCGCCGACATCGTGCACACTCCTGCTGTCTCCGGCGTACCTGCAAGCTTCATGCGCCAGAGCCTGGAAAATGCCGGTTTTGACCTCGCTGCGCTTCAAGGCAAAGGGGAAGTCAACTTCGGTTCCAAGCTCAAGCCATTGAGCGATGAGGCCAAAGCGTGGAAAACTGTATGGTCTGCCGGCCAAGGCGTCGGTGAGATCAATGATGTGCCCAGTGTGGATGAGCTCATAGCGCGCCTGGATGCCGAATACCGCAAAGCACGCGAGCATGCCGCGCAACTGCGCTGGCCTCGCTGACCCACTGCCGGGCCTGCCAATTGGACAGGCCTGCATACTCCCCCTGATTAAGTGACAAGGATGCCCGCATGAGCGACAGCCGTTTCAAGATTGTGTTTGACGGAGCCTTGCGCCCAGGTGTCGAAAGCACCACCGCCAAGCTGAACCTCGCCGAGTTATTCAAAAGCGATGTTGACGCAATCGAAAAGCTCTTCACCGGCCGCCCCGTCGCGCTCAAACGCGACCTGTCCCACTCCGACGCTGAAACCTACCTCACGGCACTGCACAATGCCGGGGTGGACGCACGCATCGAAGCCGAACAACCCGTGGCATTCAGCCTGGCGGAAACCCACGAGACAGGCTCGTCAACCGCTGACCGCGCCGCCGCGTCACCTTATGCACCACCACGCGCTGCCGTTGGCGACGACCTGCCGGAGTTCGCCACTCTAAAGGTGTTCACCATCCACGGGCGCATCGGGCGCCTGCGCTACCTGGCCTGGACGCTGGCGCTGACCGTCGCGATGTTGGTGGCCGCGGGCATCATCAGTACGGTGGGCTTCGCGGTGGCGACAGCCTCGCCAACCATCGCCATCATTATTGGCTCACTGCTGGGTTTCGCGCTGTTTGTGGCACTGGTAGTGGTGAGCGTGCAAATCGGCGTGCAGCGCCTGCATGACCTGGGCTGGTCTGGCTGGCTGTACCTGCTCAACCTGGTTCCGCTGGTAAACAGCGTATTCCCACTGCTGTTGCTGGTATTGCCAGGCAATACGGGCGCCAACCAATACGGCGCGCCACCACCACGCAACTCCACTGCGGTGAAAATACTGGCCTCGCTGTGGCTGGCGTTTATCCCTTTGATGCTCATCATTGTCGTCACCCTGGGCATGAACGGCTATCTGGACCAGCTTGAAGCCAACATGGACAGCAGCTACGAAAGCAGCTCCATCACCTCCGATGCAGACGCCGATCAAAGCGTTATCGTTGATGAAGCCGCAGCGCAAAGTGCTGACGACGCAGCCGAACCTGTAGACTCTCCAGAACAGTGAAGAAACGCCCGCCGCCTGTGACGCACTGTCATAGGCCGGTGGCGTTGCGATGGAGAAAGGCATGACCCGTTACGCTCTGATCACCGGCGCCTCCAGCGGCATCGGCCTGGCATTGGCCGAAGCCTTGGCACGGCGCGGCCGCAGCTTGATTCTGGTGGCCCGCCAGCGTGATCAGTTGGAAAGCATTGCATTGGAATTGACCCAACGCTTCGGCGTCGAGGTGCTGTTTCGTGCCTGTGACCTGGGCGAACCGCTGCGTTTGTCCGGCTTTTTGCTGGAGCTCGAAGAGGGTGAGCGGCAGATCGACCTGCTGGTCAACTGCGCCGGCATCGGCACCAGCGGGCCGTTCCTGGCCCAGGACTGGATGACCGAGCAGGATCTCATCGAAGTCAATATCCTGGCCCTGACCCGCATGTGCCACGCACTGGGCAATGCCATGGCCCTGCATGGCGGCGGGCAAATCCTCAATGTGGCCTCGGTCGCCGCCTTCCAGCCTGGGCCGTGGATGAGCAGCTACTACGCCAGCAAAGCCTACGTGCTGCACTTTTCCGAAGGGTTGCGCGAAGAATTGAAGACCTGCGGCATCAAGGTTTCAGTGCTGTGCCCCGGCCCTACGCGCACCGCATTCTTCGGCACCGCACAGATGGATACGGCGAAACTCGACCGCAGCCAGCAACTGATGAGCCCGGAAGAAGTCGCGCTCTACACCGTACGCGCACTGGAAAAGAACAAAGCCATCATCATTCCCGGGCGCCGCAACCGTTGGCTGACGTTCAGCCCACGCCTGAGCCCGCGCTGGCTGACCCGCAAAATTGCCGGCGCCATCAACAAGGCCTACTGCCCTCGCTGATGGCCTAAGTACACTCACCTCACATTCACGATGGAGATACAGCTGTGGATACTCTGTTCACCAAGATCATCAACAGAGAAATACCGGCGAAGATCATCTATGAAGATGACCAGGTCCTGGCTTTTCACGATATCGCCCCACAGGCGCCGGTGCATTTTCTGGTTATCCCGAAAAAGCCCATTCGTACCCTCAATGACCTGACCGAGGACGATAAGGCGCTGGCCGGCCATATCCTGTTCACAGCTCAACGCCTGGCCGTGGAACAAGGCTGCGAAAAAGGCTTTCGCGTGGTGATGAATTGCAATGAAGACGGCGGGCAAACCGTTTATCACATCCATATGCACGTGCTGGGTCAGCGCCAGATGAACTGGCCACCAGGCTGAGTGCACAAGGGCAAATTGACTCAGCACAAACGCTGGACGCTCTCTTGCGGTAAACTGGCCGCCGAGATTCTTCCCGGAGGTCAGCATGACTACCCAACGTCACTACTCGCCGATTGACCGTCTGTTGCTGCAAGCCGACATGGCCATGCGCACCCTGCTGCCGTTCAGCGGCCAACCTTACCGTCCATCGCCCGCCATCGTGCAGCCGGATGTACAGCTGAGCGAGACCGACACCCGTCACGTGGCCGGCCTGATGCGCATCAACCATACCGGTGAAGTCTGTGCCCAGGCGCTGTACCAGGGCCAGGCGCTGACCGCCAAGTTGCCACAGGTACGCACGGCGATGGAGCACGCGGCCGAGGAAGAGATCGACCACCTGGCCTGGTGCGAACAACGCATCCGCCAGTTGGGCAGCCATCCCAGCGTGCTCAACCCACTGTTCTATGGCTTGTCGTTTGGTATCGGCGCGGCTGCCGGGCTGATCAGCGACAAAGTCAGCCTGGGGTTTGTGGCCGCGACAGAACATCAGGTGTGCAAACACCTGGATGAACACCTGGAGCAACTGCCGGCCGAAGACGAAAAGTCCCGGGCCATTCTTGAGCAGATGCGCATCGATGAAGAACACCATGCAGAAAGCGCGCTGGACGCGGGCGGCTTCCGCTTTCCAGCCCCGGTACGGTTCGGCATGAGCCTGCTGGCCAAAGTCATGACCAAAAGCACCTATCGAATCTGAACCGAAAAAAAGGGCGCCCAAAGCGCCCTTTCTTTTGCCTGCTGCAATCAACCCAACTCGATGATTTCGTAGTCGTGGGTAATGACTACGCCCGCCGCCCCCAGCATGATCGATGCTGAGCAGTACTTCTCGGCCGACAGCTCAATGGCACGCTTGACCTGGGCTTCTTTCAGCGCCCGGCCCTTGACCACGAAATGCATATGGATCTTGGTAAAAACCTTAGGGTCTTCAGTGGCGCGCTCGGCTTCCAGGAAGGCTTCGCAGCTTTCCACGGCCTGGCGCGACTTCTTCAAGATGCTGACCACATCGAAGTTGCTGCAACCGCCCACACCCAGCAGTAACATTTCCATCGGGCGTACACCCAGGTTACGCCCGCCGGCTTCCGGCGGACCGTCCATGACCACCACATGGCCGCTGCCCGACTCACCGAGGAACATGGCTTCGCCCGCCCATTGGATGCGTGCCTTCATCGCCCAGACTCCACTGCTAAAAAAGGGTCGCCAGCTTAGCACAGGGCTTTGAAACAGCAGCGCCCTGCATAAATTCGATAAATGACAGCGTTTGCCCGATAAATTGGCTAATCGTGACAGAAGGTGTCTGGTAAGCTGGCGCCAAATGAATGGCGCATTGCCATGACTTGTACAGCGTCTATCAATGAGAGGCCGCTGGATAAAAACAACGCCAACTACACCGCGCAGTCTTTTCGGGATACAACCATGGTTGCTCTTACTCCCACACCCAAGATCAAGAACCTCGACAAGCTGCTGTTGCATTGCCAGCGCCGGCGTCATCCGGCCAAGCACAACATCATCTGCGCTGGCGAGCGTTCAGAAACCCTGTTCTTCATTATCAAGGGCTCGGTCACCATCCTGATCGAGGATGAAGATGGCCGTGAGATGATCATTGCCTACCTCAACACCGGGGATTTCTTCGGGGAGCTGGGCCTGTTTGAACAAGCAGGCAAAGAGCAGGAACGCAGCGCTTGGGTAAGGGCCAAAGTTGAGTGCGAAGTGGCCGAGATCAGCTATTCGAAATTTCGCGAACTGGCCCAGCATGATCCGGATATCTTGTATGCCCTGAGCGGTCAGATTGCCCAGCGCTTGCGCGATACCACGCGCAAGGTCGGCGACCTGGCGTTCTTTGATGTCACCGGTCGCGTCGCTCGCTGCCTGCTGGAGTTATGCAAGCAACCCGATGCCATGACCCATCCCGACGGCATGCAGATCAAAGTCACGCGCCAGGAGATCGGACGTATTGTCGGGTGTTCGCGGGAAATGGTCGGCCGCGTGCTCAAGGACTTGGAAGAACGCAATCTGGTGCACGTCAAAGGCAAGACGATGGTGGTGTTCGGCACCCGTTAAACCGGCAGGAAGCCAGCCAGCATCTGACGGTACAGCGTGTCGAGCCGACTGATAGCATCCGGCGCGGGAAACGCTTCGTGCAGTGCGATATGGCTGTCGGCGCGAACTCGCTGCTCCAAGCCGCAGGCTTGATTGAAGCGATTGACCGCCGCAATCAGTTGCTCACGATCGTTCTCCAGCAACATCGCCCCATGCACCAATCCGACCGGGCGGCCACCGCTTTGTCGCCAACGCTGGGCAGTGCCCACCATTTTGCGGCCATCAAGGTTGACATTGTAACGACCGTCGCAAAAGGCACCGTCAATTTCGCCGACGGACGCATTACCGCCCAACTCGATCAACAGATCACAGATCGGTTGGCACAAGCGCTGATAGCCGGTTTCGATACGCCCTTGGTCGCCTTCACTGCGCGGCGGGGCATAGACCAGGGCGATATTGACCGTGGCGCCGGACTGCGGCACCGGCTCACCGCCGGTTTCACGCAGCAACACCGGCCAACCCGCATCGGCCGAGACCTGGCTCGCAGCCTCGAATGCCGGCAACCGGCTCAAACGGCGCGGCATGACCAGCGCTTGGTCACTGGGCTGCCAGAACAGCAATCCGAAAACCTGCTCCCCCGCGCAAACGGCTGCCAATAGGTCTTGCTCGGCGGCAAGGCCTGCTTCGACAGTCATGATCACGGGCTGGAGCATCGAACACCTACCTACCTGAATAAACACAACACCAATGTGGGAGCTGGCTTGCCTGCGATGGCGGTGTATCAGCTACACAGAGGTTGGCTGACCCGCCGCTATCGCAGGCCAGCTCCTACAGTTCCGAGCGTATTTCAAATCAGTCTAGTGTCGAACCGCTGATCGTCGTACCGCGCTCCGGGAAGAACAAGCGCTGCAATTCCGCCCCTGGGTTCTCGGCGCGCATAAACGTCTCGCCCACCAGGAACGAGTACACGCCACTGATTTCCATCAGTTCCACATCGGCGCGGTTGACGATGCCACTTTCGGTAATCACCAGACGATCGCGAGGGATACGCGGCAGCAGGTCCAGAGTGGTTTCCAGGCTGACGTCGAAGGTATGCAGGTTACGGTTGTTGACGCCCACCAGCGGTGTGTCGAGAGTCTTCAATGCGCGCGCCAACTCGTCGCCGTCGTGCACTTCGACCAATACATCCAAGCCGACGCTTTTGGCCACGGCCGCCAGCTCGGCCATCTTCACGTCATCCAACGCGGAAACAATCAGCAACACGCAGTCGGCACCCAAGGCTCGGGCTTCGACGATTTGGTATGGGTCAACCATGAAATCCTTGCGGATCACCGGCAACTTGCACGCGGCGCGAGCCTGTTGCAGGAACAGGTCGGAACCCTGGAAGTAGTCGATATCGGTCAGCACAGACAGGCAGGTCGCTCCACCCTTCTCGTAACTGGCGGCGATTTCAGCAGGTACGAAGTGTTCGCGAATCACCCCCTTGCTCGGCGAAGCCTTTTTGACCTCGGCGATCACGGCCGGCTGCTTGAGCTTGGCCTGAGCGATCAAGGCATGGGCAAAGCCGCGTGGCGCATCGGCGGCTTTCACCTGCGCTTCCAACTCGGCCAGGCTCACACGGGCGCGGCGCTCGGCCACTTCTTCAGCCTTGCGGGCCAGGATCTTTTCCAGAACGGTTGGCACACTCATCCTTCATTCTCCATCTTGAATACGGCGGTGAATGCTCCCAGCTCTTCGAGCTTCTCGCGAGCCAGGCCGGTGTGCAGCGCATCGTGGGCCAAGGCGACACCTTCCTTGAGACTATAGGCATGGTCGGCGGCGTAAAGGGCTGCGCCAGCATTGAGCACAATCATTTCCGCAGCTTTCTGACCGTTTTCGGTCTTGCGACGCCCCAGGGCATCACGAATCAACTCCAACGAAGCCGCCGGGCTTTCCACCGCCAGGCCGTGTAGGCTCTGGCTTTTCATGCCCAGGTCTTCGGGTTCGACCCAATATTCGGTGACCTCGTCATTCTTCAGCTCCGCCACGAAGGTCGGCGCCGCCAGGCTGAATTCGTCGAGGCCATCCTTGGAATGCACTACCAGCACATGCTTGCTGCCCAAACGCTGCAAGACTTCGGCCAGCGGCCGGCACAGCGCCTGGCTGAACACCCCCACCACCTGATGCTTCACACCGGCCGGATTCGTAAGCGGGCCGAGCATATTGAACAGGGTACGCAGGCCAAGGTCCTTGCGCGGGCCGGCAGCGTGCTTCATCGCGCCGTGATGGGACTGGGCAAACATGAAGCCGATGCCAACGCTGTCAATGCAGCGCGCTACTTGCACCGGCGTGAGGTTCAGGTAAATACCGGCCGCTTCCAGCAAGTCGGCACTGCCGCTCTTGCCAGACACTGCACGGTTACCGTGCTTGGCGACGGTGCAACCAGCGGCGGCCACCACAAAGGATGAGGCGGTCGACACGTTGAAAATATTCGCACCGTCACCGCCGGTGCCCACTACATCGACGACGCCGTCGAGGGTCTTGAGTTCGACCTTGTCCGCCAGCTCACGCATCACCGACACCGCACCGACGATTTCGTCGATGCTTTCGCTCTTCATGCGCATCGCCATCATAAAAGCGCCGATCTGAGCATCGGTGCATTGACCGGTCATGATCTCGCGCATCACATCGCTCATTTCCGCGGTGCTCAGGTCCAGATGGCCGACGATACGGCTCAGGGCAGTCTTGATATCCATGAAAAGTCCTTAGCGCGTGCCGCCGCTCTGCTTGAGAAAGTTGGCGAACAGCTCGTAGCCCTGCTCGGTCAGGATTGATTCAGGGTGAAATTGCACCCCTTCGATGTTCAGTGTCTTGTGACGCAGGCCCATGATCTCGTCGACCGAGCCGTCTTCCAGTTGGGTCCAGGCGGTCAGCTCCAGGCATTCGGGCAAGGTCTCACGCTTGACCACCAGTGAGTGGTAACGGGTCACGGTCACCGGCAGGTTCAGGCCTTGGAACACACCCAGGTCGCGATGGAACACCGGGCTGGTCTTGCCGTGCATGACCTCGCGCGCGCGCACCACATCACCGCCAAACGCCTGTCCGATGGACTGATGGCCCAGGCAGACGCCCAGGATCGGCAGCTTGCCGGCGAAATACTGGATGGCTTCCAGAGAGATACCCGCCTCGGTCGGCGTGCATGGGCCAGGTGAGACGACGATGCGCTCGGGGTTCAACGCGGCGATTTCGGCAACAGTAAGTTCATCGTTGCGCACCACCTTGACCTCGGCACCCAGTTCGCCCAGGTACTGCACAACGTTGTAGGTAAAGGAGTCGTAGTTATCAATCATCAGCAACATGTGGGTTCAAACCTCTTGAATTCACTGATTTCAAATGATCACCTTCCAAGAGCGTGACCCGCTGCCAGACGCACGTTCCGGTTGCCAGGGGGAGTTGGCAAGGGGCGTCAGACAACGGGTGAAGAAGGCAAATCGGTACAGGTCCGGCCAGGCCGGCAGAGAAAAATGTCAGGCGCGCCAACGCCAACGGGCGTGTGCCTTGACTACTCGCATCAAGAGTTTGCTGATGATCAACACGGGGAGGGTCTCATTCATACGTTCAGGCACAGTAACGTAGGCTCGCCAGCGGTGCAATATGGAGCCGCAAATACGGGGGCGCAACGTAGGCGGATTCCGGTTTTCCTTACAAAAAATGCCAAAAATTTTGCTAGTGTTTCACCTCCAACATAAAAACAACCGAATGGAATCTTGCATGCTCAGACCAGCGTTTTACGCGCCCCTTGCCGGCTGCCTCCTGTCATTGGCCTGCGCCCAGGCGTTCGCAGCCCCGTCACCTTATTCAACCATGGTGGTTTTCGGTGACAGCCTGGCGGATGCGGGCCAGTTTCCCGACGGTTCGGCCGGCGCCACATTACGTTTTACCAACCGAACCGGGGCGAACTTCCAGGGTGAATATGGCCTGGTCTCCTCGACCCTGCTGGGCGCAAAACTGGGCGTCGCTCCCAACGACCTGAATGCCTCCACCTCACCGGTTCGCGCAGCCCAGGGTTTGCCAGACGGAAACAACTGGGCAGTGGGTGGCTACCGCACCGACAATATCCTCGACTCCATTACCTCAGTCTCCAATGCTGCGATTCCCCCAGGCAACCCCGGGGGCGGAACTGTATTGCGCAGCCGGCAGGGCTATCTGCCGGCTAATGGTGGGAGAGCCGACCCGAACGCGCTTTACTTTCTTTCCGGGGGCGGCAATGACTTCCTGCAGGGCCGGGTCCTCAGCCCCGCTCAAGCGGTCGCCGCCGGAGGCAGGCTGGCGGACAGCGCCCAGGCCCTGCAACAAGCCGGCGCGCGCTACATCATGGTCTGGATGCTACCCGACCTGGGGCTGACGCCGGCCATCAATGGCACCCCACAGCAAGCAGCGACTTCGGCCCTGAGTAATATTTTCAACCAGTCCCTGGTACAGCGCCTGTCACAAGTGGATGCGCAGGTTATCCCGCTGAACATCCCGCTGTTGTTGAACGAGGCTTTCGCCGATCCGGCCCGCTTCGGCCTCGCCACCGGGCAGAATCTGACGGGCACCTGCTTCAGCGGTAACAGTTGCACCGCCAACCCTACCTACGGCATCGGTGGCACCAACCCGGACCCGACCCAATTGATCTACAACGACTCGGTCCACCCTACCGTGGCCGGGCAACGCTTGATTGCCGACTACGCCTATTCGCTACTCGCCGCGCCGTGGGAGCTGACCTTGCTGCCGGAAATGGCCCAAGGCACCTTGCGCGCCCACCAAGACGAGCTGCGCAACCAATGGCAAGCAGACAACGGCGGTTGGCAAGCCGTCGGCCAATGGCGCGCCATAGTCGCCGGTGGCGGCCAACGCCTGGATTTCGATGATCAAAGCAGCTCGGCCAGTGGCGACGGCAGCGGCTATAACCTGAATATCGGTGGCAGCTACCGGCTCAATGAAAACTGGCGCGCGGGCGTTGCCGCCGGCCTGTATCGGCAGACACTCGAAGCCGGTGCCAATGATTCGGACTACAAGCTCAACAGCTATATGGGCACGGCTTTCGCTCAGTACCAGCAAAATCACTGGTGGGCCGATGCTGCATTGACCGGCGGCAAGCTAGACTTCGACAGCCTCAAGCGCAAGTTCGCCCTGGGCGTCAGCGAAGGTTCGGAGAAAGGTGATACCGATGGCTGGCTCTGGGCCCTGAGCGGCCGCGTGGGGTATGACATCGCCGCACCGGGCAGCGACTGGCACCTGTCGCCCTTCATCAGCGCCGACTACGCGCGGGTTGAAGTCAATGGCTACTCTGAGAAAAGCAGCCGCTCCACCGCCCTGACCTTTGATGATCAACAACGCGACTCCAAGCGCCTGGGCATCGGCCTGCAAGGCAACTACCGCATCACGCCACAAACTCAAGTTTTTGGCGAAGTGGCCCACGAGCATGAGTTTGAAAATGACACCCAGAAGGTGAACATTTCGCTCAACAGCGTGCAGGGAATCGACTTCAAGCTGGACGGGTATACGCCTCGCAGCAACTCTGACCGTTTGAGCCTGGGTGTCAGCCACAAGCTGACTCAGGACCTGGCGTTGCGGGCGGCGTATAACCTGAGGAAGGACGACAATTTGACCCAGCAAGGGGTCAATGTCGGGGTCAGTCTGGATTTCTAAACAAATCCCAAGACCGGTGAAAAACTAATGTGGGAGCGGGCTTGCTCGCGAATACGGTGTATCAGTCACACATGTATCGACTGACACTCTGTATTCGCGAGCAAGCCCGCTCCCACATTTTTTATTCCAGCTTTAGTCTTGTGGGGTTTGCTCTGCCAACGCCACCGCACGGAACATCGCCCGACGCTTGTTCAGGGTTTCTTCCCACTCAAGGGCCGGCACCGAGTCCGCCACAATCCCGCCACCGGCCTGCACATGCAGTTCGCCATCCTTGATCACCGCCGTACGGATCGCAATGGCGGTGTCCATATTACCGTTCCAGGCGAAATACCCGACGGCGCCGCCATAGACACCACGCTTGACCGGCTCCAGTTCGTCGATGATTTCCATCGCACGGATCTTCGGCGCCCCCGACAAGGTGCCCGCCGGCAAAATCGCCCGCAGGGCGTCCATCGCCGTCAGCCCGGCCTTCAGCTCGCCGGTGACGTTGGACACGATATGCATCACATTGGAATACCGCTCGATGACCATCTTCTCAGTCAGTTTCACCGAGCCGATTTCCGAGACACGCCCAGTGTCATTGCGCCCCAGGTCGATCAACATCAGGTGTTCAGCGATTTCCTTTTCATCGCTGAGCAGGTCTTCTTCCAGCGCCACGTCGGCTTCTTCGGTCGCGCCACGGGGGCGCGTACCGGCAATCGGGCGCACGGTGATCAGGTTGTCTTCAACCCGCACCAGCACTTCCGGCGAACTGCCCACGACGTGGAAGTCGCCGAAGTTGAAGAAGTACATATAGGGCGTCGGGTTGAAGCAACGCAGTGCGCGGTACAGGTCAATCGGCGCCGCCTTGAAGTCGATGGACATGCGTTGCGACGGCACCACTTGCATGCAGTCACCGGCGAGGATGTATTCCTTGATGGTATCGACGGCGCGCTCGTAGTCATCCTGGGTAAAGCTTGAGCGGAACACCGGGTCGGTCGCCGGTGGACGGCTGAGGTCCAGGCCGCGACGCGGGGTGATCGGCTGGCGAAGCTTTTCCAGCAGCGCTTCCAGGTTGGCCTGGCCTTGTTCGAAGGCATCAGCCTGGGCAGGGTCGGCGAGGACAATCGCATGCATCTTGCCGGCGAGGTTGTCGAACACCACCACCGCGTCGGATACCATCAGCAAAATGTCCGGCACGCCCAGCGGGTCTGGGTTCGGGCATTTGCCCAGGCGCTTTTCCACATAGCGCACGCAGTCATAGCCGAAGTACCCCACCAGGCCGCCGTTGAAGCGCGGCAGGCCAGCAATGGTCGGCACGTTGTAGCGCGCCTTGAAGGTTTCGACAAAGGCCAGCGGGTCTTCTACATCGTGGCTTTCGATCTCCACGCCATCATGGGTGATGCTCACATGATGGTCGTGTACGCGCAGCACCGTGCGACATGGCAAGCCAATGATCGAGTAACGGCCCCACTTCTCACCGCCCTGTACCGACTCGAGCAGGTAAGAGTTGGGCTCGTCGGCCAGCTTCAGGTAGATCGACAGCGGCGTATCGAAGTCGGCCAGGGTTTCGCAAGCCAGGGGGATACGGTTATAGCCGGCAGCGGCCAAACGCAGGAATTCTTCGCGGGTCATGAGGTGCCTCGTGGTGTGAGGGTCAAACAGTCAGGTAGGCAAACGTGCCGCACACGCGGCCAGGATCAGTCAGGCGCGCCAACGCCAGCGGGCCAGGGCCTTGATGACTTTCATCCAGAGTTTGCGAGTGACCACCACGATGGAATTTCCAGAAGGGGACGAATCAATGTCGGGCAACGTTATCTCAGCGCCAGCGCCCAAGCAACCGGGGATTAGCAGTCGCAGGTCATCAATAACCAGCGCGGGGGACTCTTCCGCAATCGGCCGGCCATGGTTGTAACCATAACTCAAGGCTACGCACTGCACGCCCGCCGCTTTCGCCGCCAGCACATCACTGCGCGAATCGCCGACAAACAGCGATTGAGACGCCGGGATATTGGCCATTTTCATCACGAAAAACAGGGCCGCCGGGTCGGGCTTTTTCTGCGGCAAGGTATCGCCGCCGATGATCCAGCGGAAGTAGCGACCGATTTTCATCTGGTCCAACAACGGCGCAACGAAGCGCTCCGGCTTGTTGGTGATCAGGGCCATTTCCACGCCCTGCTTGCTCAACCACTTGAGGGTGTCGCGCACACCGGGGTAAACCACGGTCAGTTCGTGGCTGCTTTCATAAGCGGTATTGAACAGCTCCAAGGCATGTTCCGCCTCAACCTCATCCACGCCCGTGGCATCGATGCCGTTGGCCAAGGCCCGGCGCACCAACATCGGCGCGCCATTGCCAACCCATTCGCGCACCGACTCGATCCCCGCCGGCTTGCGCCCCAGTTTGAGCAGCATCTGGTCCACCGCGGCCGCCAGGTCGGGTACCGAGTCGATCAAGGTACCGTCCAGATCGAACATCACCAGCCGTGGCAATTTGCCGGGGAACAACTGCTCAAAACCGCTCATGGACGCGCCAGCGCCAGTTCGGCACGCATCTTGTCGATGACGGCCTGGTAGTCCGGGGCGTTGAAGATCGCCGAGCCGGCCACGAAAGTATCGGCACCCGCTGCGGCGATCTCACGGATATTGTTGACGTTGACCCCGCCGTCGATCTCCAGGCGGATGTCACGCCCCGAGGCGTCGATCAACGCACGGGCTTCACGCAGCTTGTTCAAGGTGCCAGGGATGAACTTCTGCCCGCCGAAGCCGGGGTTGACGCTCATCAGCAAGACCATGTCGACCTTATCCATCACGTACTCAAGCACGCTCAGCGGCGTGGCCGGGTTGAATACCAGGCCTGCCTTGCAGCCGCCTTCGCGGATCAGTTGCAAGGTGCGGTCAACGTGCAATGTGGCTTCCGGGTGGAAGGTGATGTAAGTCGCACCCGCCTCGATGAAGTCACCGACGATACGGTCCACGGGGCTGACCATCAGGTGCGCATCAATCGGCGCGGTGATGCCGTACTTGCGCAATGCGGCGCACACCATCGGGCCGATGGTCAGGTTGGGTACGTAGTGGTTGTCCATGACATCGAAGTGCACGAAGTCGGCACCGGCGGCCAACACCTTGTCCACTTCCTCACCCAGGCGGGCGAAGTCGGCAGAGAGAATCGATGGAGCAATGACGAAGGGCTGCATGACGCACCTTTTTTGAGCTAAATCACGATGGCGCGCATTGTATACCTCATGCTTTGCTGCGCGCACCGTGACCTATCTCAACGGTTAGTAAGCTGCCCGGTAGATTTTTTCGATATCGGCGGCACTGAGCCTGCGCGGGTTGTTGCGCATCAAGCGCTCAATACCTGCGGCTTCACTGGCCATGGCCGGGATGGCGTCCTCGGGCACGCCGAAACTGCGCAGGCCGGACGGGATCTCCACGGCCGCACACAGTCGTGTCATCGCCTCTACCGCCTGGTCGGCAGCGTCATTCACGCTCAGCCCGGCGATATTGACGCCCATGGCCTGGGCAATGTCCTGCATGCGCTCGACGCAGGCCAACTTGTTCCAGTGCATCACATACGGCAACAACAGCGCGTTGCTTACGCCATGGGCAATGTTGAAGCGCCCACCCAACGGGTACGCCAGCGCATGCACGGCACCGACGCCCGCGTTGCCAAAGGCCATGCCGGCCATCAGGCTGGCGGTGGCCATGTCGTCACGGGCCTGCAGGTTCGCTGGGTTGGCGTAAGCCTTGGGCAACGCGCTGGCAATCAATTTGATCGCACCGATGGCCAAGGCGTCGGTAATCGGCGAAGCATTCAGCGACAGGTAGGATTCGATGGCATGCACCAAGGCGTCCACGCCACTGGCGGCCGTGACACCGCGTGGGCAGGTCAGGGTCATTTGCGGGCTGATCAGCGCGACATCCGGCAGCAAGTAATCGCTGACGATGCCTTTTTTCAGCTGTGCCGCCTTGTCGGACAGTATCGCTACATTGGTCACCTCCGAGCCGGTGCCGGCCGTGGTGGGGATGGCGATCAACGGCGGGCCTTTGCGCGGCACCTGATCAACGCCGAACAGGTCCGCCAGCGCGCCGTGATAACCGGCATAGGCCGCCACGCTCTTGGCGATGTCGATGGCACTACCGCCACCCACACCGATCAGGCCGTCATGCCCGCCTTCGCGGTAAGCACGCATGCAGTCTTCGACGATGGCAATTTCCGGGTCGGGCAGCACGCGGTCGAAAATTTCGTAGGCTCGATCACCCAGGTGCTCCAGAGCCAGCGCCACGGTGCCGGACTGGACCAACGCGGCGTCGGTGACGATCAGCGGGTTATCCACATCCAGGCGCGTGAGTTCGGCAGCCAGTTGTTCGATGGCACCTGCGCCGGTCAGCAGTTTGTGGGCGATCTTGAATGAGGAAGTACTCATGTGCGCGGCCTCTTATGAATGATGGGCTGGCACAAGAATAGCCGCCCCTGGCGTGTTGTCTGCCATTCATTGGTTGAATGGTCGCGCCGCGCCCATCAAGGCGGCGTACAAACCGCCGATAGCCTGTTGGTAACGAGAACCGCGCCTCATACCCCTGACAAATACCGACCAACCCATTAGGCTGCTGGAATCACTTCTGGCCGGGAATCAACGATGCTTTTTCTTCACCGTTCGGCACTGCCAGCATGGTGCCTGTCACTTCTGTTTACCAGCGCACTGCCTGTCCAGGCCGAGGATGCGCCCTCGCCTGCCATCGAAAAGCCGGCTGAACGCCAGCCCTTACCCGAGCGTAGCCAGCAAGAAGCCAATGCGCTCGAACGCCAGGTGCCGCAGCAGGAGCAACAACAATTGCAGGCGGGTAGCGAGTCGTTCCTGGCGCTGTGGAAACCCGCCAACAGCGCCGAAGCCGAGGGTGTGGTGATCCTCATACCAGGTGCTGGGGAGAACGCGGACTGGCCGCAGGCCATCGCGCCTCTGCGGCGCAAGTTGCCGGACGCAGCCTGGGGCAGCCTCAGCCTGTCACTGCCTGATGTCAGTGTGGACACCCTGCCGCCACGGGTCATCGAACCGCCGACAGCGACGGTCGATACCAGCAGCAAGGAAGGCAGCACCGCAGCCAAGCCGGTCGAACAGGCCGCCAGTGCCGAGGCCGAAGGCACTGACCCGGCGGTGGTGCCAGGGGCGGATGAGCAGGACAAGACCGACGCCAAGCGCATCTTCGACCGTATCGACGCCGCCGTCGCCTTCGCCCAGACCCAAAACGCCCGCAGCGTGGTGTTGCTCGGCCATGGCACCGGCGCCTGGTGGGCGGCACGCTACCTGAGCGAGAAACAACCTTCTCAAGTGCAGAGGTTGGTGATGGTAGCCGGCAAGACGCCTGCGGCTCGCCAACCGGACCTGCAACAACTGGCGCCGGCCTTGAAGGTGCCCACGGCGGATGTGTTCTATCAAGAGGGCGCTCAGGATCGCAAAAACGCTCAGGAACGACTTCAGGCAGCCAAGCGCTCGAAGAATGACGGCTATAAGCAGGTGTCGCTCACGGCGTTGCCCGGTAATAGCGCGGCGCAGCAAGAGCAGTTGTACCGCAGGGTTCGCGGGTGGTTGAGCCCGCAGGGCGGCGCAGACTGACACTCCGCTATCGAGGGCAACATCGCCTTCTGTAGGAGCGAGCTTGCTCGCGAAAAACGTCAACGATAATGCGTGCTTGCTGAATAAACGCGGCGCCTGTGAGTTTTTCGCGAGCAAGCTCGCTCGTACAGGGTATTAGGGCTTGCCACTCCCACATGGAGTTGAGTGGCGATGGCCTCAGCGAAAATCCCGACGCTCACGAATCAACGCATAGGCGTTATGCAATTCACGGGTTCGCTCGGTCGCCTCACGCACTTGCGCGGGGCTGGCACCCGTGCCGGCGATCTTGTCCGGATGGTGGCGGCTGAGCAGGCGGCGGTAGGCGCGCTTGATCACCGAAGGCTCAGTGGTTGCCGTCACCCCCAAAATACGCAATGCCTCCTGATAGGCACCGCCACGATTGGCCAGTGGCTTGCGCTCCGGTGCGTAATCGCTCGCCAATGCCTGTAGCTGTTGCGGCGTCCAGCCCAACCACTTGCCCCACTGGTCGATCAGGTCGCGCTCGGCAGCATCCGCCCGACCGTCCGCCCACGCCATGCGCCAACAGGCGCGCAGCACGCCTTCCGCCGCATGGGGCTGCGTTTTGAGCACCCGCAGGTAACTGCGCACCCGGTCGCTGCCGGACTTGCCACGGTTGAAGGCGCTGATCGCGCGGCGCTGTGCCGGCTCAGTCATGTCCAGTGCGCGCATTTCCTGGCGCGCTTGCTGGATATGCCCATCGACTACCCGGCCATTACTCTTGGCCAAGCGCCCCAGCAGCACAAACAACAGTTCATCGTTACGCAAGGCCGGGCGCCCACCCAGGCGTTCACGCAGTTGCGCCCAACTGTGCAATTGCAGGCGGCGGTCCAGCGCCTGCCCCAGCAATGCCCCCAACAAAGCCCCCGGAATACTGGCAATGGCAAAGCCAGCCCCGGCGCCGATCAGCGTCCCTGGCCACAACATCCTACTGCCCCGCTGTCAGCAAGGTTTCGACCTGGGCCAGTCGCTCCAGTGTCCCTACATCCACCCAGCGTCCTGCCATGTGCTCCCCCGTTACCAAACCTTTGGCCATGGCCTCGCGCAACAGCGGGGCCAGTTTGAAGGCACCGGCGCTGCAACCCGCGAACACTTTAGGGTCGAGCACTGAAATGCCACTGAAGGTCAGGTTATCGGCACCGGGCGCGGCATCATGAAGCACGCCGTGATCCAGATAGAAATCCCCGCCCGACGGGTGGTGCGCAGGGTTGTCGACCATCACCAAGTGCGCCAGGCCCCGGATCGGCTGCTTGAGCTGGGTGAAATCGTAGTCCGTCCAGATATCGCCATTGACCACCAGAAACGGTTCGTCACCCAGCAGCGGCAACGCCTGGAAGATCCCGCCCCCCGTTTCCAGCGGTTCATCCTCTGGCGAGTAGCGGATGCGCAGACCAAACTGGGCGCCGTCGCCCAAGTAGTTTTCAATCTGCTGACCAAGCCATGCGTGGTTGATCACGATCTCGGTAAAGCCGGCCTTCGCCAAGGCTTCAAGGTGATACTCGATCAGCCGCTTGCCGCCGGCTTGCACCAGCGGCTTGGGCGTATGCAGGGTGAGCGGACGCATGCGTTCGCCCTTTCCCGCCGCCAGGATCATCGCCTTCATACGCTGGCCTCGACAGGTTCGCGCAGGCTGGCGAGTAACTCGCCCAGGTCACTCAACTCAGGTCGGTCGGCCAGTACCGCTTCTATATAAGCAAAGAAACGCGGCACGTCGGCCAAGTAGCGTGGCTTGCCGTCGCGATGGCAGATACGCGAAAAAATGCCGATGACCTTGAGGTGACGCTGCACGCCCATCAGGTCGCTGGCACGCAAAAACTCTTCAAAGTCGTCCTGCACGGGAATCCCCAACTGCCCGGCACGCTGCCAATAGCCACGCTGCCATTCGCGCACGCGGGCCTGGGGCCAACTGAGGAAGGCGTCCTTGAACAGGCAGGTAATGTCGTAGGTCACCGGGCCGTAGACCGCGTCCTGGAAATCCAGCACGCCAGGGCTCGGCTCACTGATCATCAGGTTGCGCGGCATGTAGTCGCGGTGCACCAGTACCTTGGGCTGGGCCAGGGCGCTGTCGATCAACTGCTGGCTGGCGCGTTGCCAAAGGGCCTGTTGCTCAGCATCGAGGTCGATGCCCAGGTGACGACGCACGTACCATTCCGGGAACAATTCCAGCTCGCGACGCAATAAGGCCACGTCATAGCTGGGCAACGGCGCATCCATCGGCAATTGCTGGAAAGCCAACAGCGCGTCGATAGCATCGGCAAATAATTGGTCGGCGTTTTCACCGTCAATCACGTCCAAATAGGTTTTTGTGCCCAGGTCATTGAGCAAAAGAAAGCCTCGGGGCAAATCTTCTGCATAAATTTTTGGCACATTTATTCCCGATTTCGCGAGCAAATGCGCGATATCGACGAAAGGTTTGCAGTTTTCCTGGGGGGGTGGCGCGTCCATGACGACGAACGTATGGGCACCGCCCTCCCATCGGAAGTAACGCCTGAAACTCGCGTCGCTGCTGGCCGCGGTCAACGTGGCCGGGGGCACGGGGCCCCAGTCCTGAGCGTTGAAGAGGATCGGCAACTGCTCATCCAGCCAGACTTCCAGCTGTTGTAAACGTAGATCGTGCTCGGGCATTACAAGGGTCTCCGACGGCGCTAGCCGTCAAGCGGGGCATGCTTTATTATCACGCATCTTTTTCAGACCATCGAGAGGCGTGCGGCCCAAACCGCGGGCAGATGGCACGCAGGAAGCCCGGACTAATAAGATGGCATTGAAATCCCCCGCGTTTCGTAGAAAATTTCCGTTGCTGGTAACCGGCAGTCTGCTGGCCTTGCAACCTTTCGCCACCTCATTCGTGGTCGCCGCGGAACAGTATGACTGCTCAGTCTCTGCTTCGGGTGCCTGGGATTGCGCGCCGAAGACGGCCGCCGCCCCATTGCCACCGCGCCCGGTGCATGACGGCGCTGCCGTCAGCTCGGCCAACAGCACGCCGCAAGGCAAAGCTGGCGGCAGCGTCGACGCCGAGCCCAAGACCATGCTGGTCACCGAGTCCAAGGGCCGTGGCCTGCGTTCGCGCAGTGCCGACTACAGCCACCTGGACTGGGTACCTCGCGACAAGCTGACCGCAGCACAGTTGGCCGAAACCGGCCCTTACTGCGGCGGCGCGTACATCGAGCCGACTCGTCCTGGCATGAACGACAAGACGAACAAGAGCGATGCACCGACCTTCATCGGCGCCAAGGCCTCGCGTTACGAGCAGGAGCAGCAGGTCGCTACCCTGGCCGGTGACGTGGTCATGCGCCAAGGCAGCATGCAACTGGAAGCGGACGAAGCCAGCCTGTACCAGGCTGAGAACCGTGGCGAACTGAACGGCAAAGTGCGCCTGCGCGACAACGGCGCCCTGATCGTGGGCGACCATGCCCAGGTCCAGCTCGACACCGGCGCCGCCCAGATCGACAACGCCGAATACGTGATGCACAAGTCGCGCATCCGCGGTAACGCGCTGTACGCCAAGCGTGCAGAGAACGCGATCATCCGTCTCAAGGACGGTACGTACACCACCTGCGAGCCGGACAGCAACGCCTGGCAGCTCAAGGGCAACAACATCACGTTGAACCCGGCCACCGGTTTCGGTACGGCGACCAACGCGACGTTGCGGGTCAAGAACATCCCGATCCTGTACACCCCGTACATCTACTTCCCGATCGACGACCGTCGCCAATCCGGCTTCCTGCCGCCGAGCTTCAGCACCGGTGGGGAAACTGGCTTTACGCTGGTAACGCCGTACTACTTCAACCTGGCGCCGAACTACGATGCCACGTTGTACCCGCAGTACATGACCAAGCGCGGCATGTTGATGGAGGGTGAGTTCCGCTATCTGACCAAGTCGAGTGAAGGGCAGTTTGGTGGGGCGTATCTCAACGATGACAATGACGAGCGAAGCAAGCAGACCGACTCCGAAAAAACCCGTTATATGCTCAACTGGCAGCATAAGGGCGGGCTGGATTCGCGCCTGACGACCTTGGTCGATTACACCAAGATCAGTGATCCGTTCTACTTCCAGGACTTGAAGTCCTATCAGGAAGGCGTTCAGAGCCAGGACTTCCTGAACCAGCAGGGTACCGTGAGCTACCGTGGCGACAGCTACCAGGCTGCCGTGAACTTGCAGTCGTACCAACTGGCAACGATTTCCCAGATCACTCCGTATGATCGACTACCGCAAATTACATTTAACGGTACCCTCCCGTTTCAACCGGCAGGGCTGAACTTCTCCTATGAGACAGAAGCAGTAAGGTTTGATCGTGACCTGCGCAGCGGTAGAGTTCGCAACCAGGACGGTGGCCCGTTTAATGCTGATGGCACCATCGGAGAGCGTCGCCTGGATGAAAACGTAACAGGCCTGACCCGTGCAAACGGTACCCGTCTGAACGTTGCGCCCGCAGTCTCGTACCCGATGAACTGGAGTTACGGTTTTATCACGCCGAAGTTGAAGTACGTCTATACCAAATACGACTTGGATCTCGATGGTAAAGGCAAGGACCAAATGGCCTTGGCCGGCCAGACGTTTAACAGCTCGCAAGATCGCTCCGTGCCTATTGCCAGTATCGACAGCGGCCTGTACTTCGACCGTAAAACCAATTGGTTCGGTAAAGACTACAACCAGACCCTCGAACCTCGTGCGTTCTACCTCTACGTACCGAATAAAGACCAGACCGAGATCCCTGTCTTCGACACCAGCGAGAACTCGTTCAGCTACTCCTCACTGTTCCGGGATAATCGCTTCAGCGGTTCCGACCGTATCGGCGACGAGAACAAGCTGTCCTTTGGCCTTACCAGCCGCTGGATTGAAGAGAACGGTTTCGAACGTCAACGCGCTTCCATCGGCCAAGCGGTGTACTTCAAGGATCGCGAAGTTCAATTGCCGGGCGTAGATGCCAAGACACGTGATGACGCGCACTCGAACGTATCTCCTGTTGCACTGGAGTACGAGTTCCGCTTCAACCGCGACTGGCGCGCCACAGCCGACTACAACTGGGATACCGAGACCCATAGTCCTCGCTCCGGCAGCGCAATGTTCCACTACCAGCCGGAAGACAACCCGAACAAGGTCGTCAACCTGGGCTACCGCTATCGCAACGACCAGGTTGTCTACAACCAACTGACCGGCAAATGGCAGTTCGGCGGTGACTTTGGCCAGGAAGGTGACAAGGATTTCGTGAAGGATTACTACAAAATCCAACAACACGACTTCTCGATGATGTGGCCGATCATTCCCCAGTGGAACCTGATCACCCGCTGGCAGTACGACTATGCCCGCAACCGTACCCTGGAAGCCTTCGGTGGTTTCGAGTACGACAACTGCTGCTGGAAACTGCGCGTCATCAACCGTTACTGGGTTTCCAACGACGAATACACGCAGCTCGCCCCTCAGAACGAAAAGGGTGACCACGGGCTCTTCTTCCAGATCGTCCTTAAAGGACTCGGCGGCCTGACCGGCGCCAAGGTAGAGAGCTTCCTCGACAAAGGCATTGAAGGTTATCGTGAACGTGAAGACAAAGCTTTCTGAGTGTTTGCGCCCGCTAGTGCTGGGCGCGCTGTTCCTGGGTACTGTTTCGGCACACGCCGCGGTTCAACAGCTGGATAAAGTCGCGGCCATCGTCGACAACGACGTGATCATGCAGAGCCAGCTGGACCAACGGGTCAAGGAAGTTCAGCAAACCATCGCCAAGCGTGGCGGTGGTGTACCACCGAGCAGCGTCCTGGAACCCCAGGTGCTGGAGCGTCTGATCGTCGAAAACCTGCAATTGCAGATTGGCGACCGTTCCGGCATCCGTATTTCGGACGAAGAACTGAACCAGGCCGTTGGCACCATTGCTCAGCGTAACAACATGAGCATTGATCAGTTCCGCGCCGCCCTGGCTCGCGATGGTTTGTCCTATGAGGACGCCCGTGACCAGATCAAGCGTGAAATGATCATCAGCCGTGTGCGCCAGCGCCGTGTGGCCGAACGGGTTCAGGTGTCCGAGCAGGAAGTGAAGAACTTCCTGGCTTCGGACTTGGGCAAGATGCAGCTCTCCGAAGAGTTGCACTTGGCCAATATCCTGATCCCAACCCCGGACGGAGCAAACTCTGAGCAGCTCAATGCCGCCGCCGCTAAAACCCAGGCGATCTACGAGCGTCTGAAAGCGGGTGCAGACTTTGCCCAGATGGCTATTGCTCAGTCCGGCAGCGACAACGCCCTTGAAGGCGGTGACATGGGCTGGCGTAAAGCCGCTCAATTGCCACCTCCGTTTGATCGCGAATTGAGCGCTATGGAAGTCGGCGGCATTACCCAGCCAGCACGCACTCCGGGTGGTTTCATCATCCTGAAGTTGCTGGAACGCCGCGGCGGCGAAACTTCGTTGAAAGACGAAGTCCATGTTCGTCACATCCTGGTCAAGCCGAGCGAAATCCGCACCGAGGCCCAAACC
Source organism: Pseudomonas sp. MF6394 (assembly GCF_002018845.1). Taxonomy (NCBI): domain Bacteria; kingdom Pseudomonadati; phylum Pseudomonadota; class Gammaproteobacteria; order Pseudomonadales; family Pseudomonadaceae; genus Pseudomonas; species Pseudomonas sp. MF6394. The sequence goes on along the minus strand of NZ_MVOJ01000015.1, from coordinate 131,702 downwards.
AAGGAACTGGCACAGAAGATCTATGACCGCATTGAAAGCGGTGAAGACTTCGCCACCCTGGCCAAAAGCTTCTCGGAAGATCCAGGTTCTGCCCTTAACGGTGGCGACCTGAACTGGATCGACCCGAAAGCCCTGGTGCCTGAGTTCCAGCAGGTTATGGCCGAGACGCCACAAGGCGTATTGTCCAAGCCCTTCAAGACTCAGTACGGCTGGCATGTGCTGGAAGTGCTTGGCCGTCGCGCCACGGACAACACCACCCAGGCCCGCGAGCAACAAGCCCTGACCGTGTTGCGTAACCGCAAATACGACGAAGAGCTGCAAACCTGGCTGCGTCAGATCCGTGACGAAGCGTATGTAGAGAACAAGCTGCCAGGCGCCGAGCAAACAGGCACCGACCAGGCACCCCAGTGAAACCCCAGCGTTTCGCGGTGACACCCGGCGAGCCAGCCGGCATTGGTCCAGACCTGTGCCTGCTGCTCGCCTCGCAACCCCAGCCACACCCCCTGATTGCTATTACCAGCCGCGACCTGCTCCTTGAGCGGGCCGCGCAGCTGGGTGTGGCCGTCAACCTGCTGGACGTGGCGCCGGGCAACTGGCCCGACCTGCCGGCCCCCGCCGGTAGCCTGTATGTGTGGGACACCCCGCTGCAGGCCAAGGTGGTGGCCGGGCAGTTGAACACGGCCAACGCGGCATTTGTGCTAGAGACGCTGACCCGTGCGGGCCAAGGCTGCATCGACGGCGACTTTGCCGGCATGATCACCGCCCCCGTGCACAAAGGCGTGATCAACGAATCCGGCATTGCCTTTTCCGGCCATACCGAATTCCTCGCCGAACTGACCCATACCGCCCAAGTAGTGATGATGCTCGCCACCCGTGGCCTGCGCGTGGCCCTGGTGACCACCCACTTGCCGCTGCGTGAAATCGCCGATGCCATCACTGCCGAACGTGTAGAGCGTGTCACGCGCATCCTGCACAGCGACCTGCAACACAAATTCGGCATTGCCCAACCGCGTATCCTGGTCTGTGGGCTCAACCCCCACGCCGGTGAAGGCGGCCACTTGGGCCATGAAGAAATCGACATCATTGAACCGACATTAGAGCGCCTGCGCCAAGAAGGCATGGACCTACGCGGCCCATTGCCTGCAGACACTCTGTTTACCCCCAAATATCTGGAGCACTGCGACGCAGTGCTGGCGATGTACCACGACCAGGGGCTGCCTGTGCTGAAATACAAAGGCTTTGGCGCCGCAGTCAACGTGACACTGGGCCTGCCGATCATCCGCACCTCCGTCGACCATGGCACTGCCCTGGACCTCGCAGGCAGCGGCAAGATCGATACCGGCAGCCTACACGTGGCCCTGGAAACCGCCTATCAGATGGCCGAGACCCGTATATGACTGAGCATTACCAACACCGGGCGCGCAAGCGCTTCGGGCAAAACTTCCTGCACGACGCTGGCGTGATCGATCGCATCCTGCGCTCCATTCATGCCAAGCCTGAAGACCGCCTGCTGGAAATCGGTCCGGGCCAGGGCGCGCTGACCCAAGGCCTGCTGGCCAGCGGTGGGCAACTGGACGTGGTGGAACTGGACAAGGACTTGATCCCGATCCTCAACCAGCAGTTCGCTGGCAAAGCCAACTTCAACCTGCACCAGGGCGACGCGCTGAAGTTCGACTTCAATAGCCTTAACGCTGCGCCTAACAGCCTGCGGGTAGTCGGCAACCTGCCCTACAACATTTCCACGCCGCTGATTTTCCACCTGCTGAATAACGCAGGGATCATTCGCGACATGCACTTCATGCTGCAAAAGGAAGTGGTGGAGCGCCTGGCCGCGGGCCCTGGCGGTGGTGACTGGGGCCGCTTGTCGATCATGGTCCAGTATCACTGCCGCGTAGAGCACCTGTTCAACGTCGGCCCGGGCGCGTTCAACCCACCGCCGAAGGTCGATTCAGCCATCGTGCGCCTGGTGCCGCATGCCGTGCTGCCGCACCCGGCCAAGGATCACAAACTGCTGGAGCGTGTGGTACGCGAAGCGTTCAACCAACGCCGCAAGACCCTGCGTAACACCCTCAAGGCCCTGCTGAGCAACGCCGAGATCGAAGCCGCCGGCGTCGACGGCGGCCTGCGCCCCGAGCAACTGGACCTGGCCGCGTTCGTGCGCCTGGCTGACCAGCTTGCCATCCAGCCAGCGCCAACAGCGGAATAAGGTTCAACACCCTCCAATGTGGGAGCGGGCTTGCTCGCGAATGCGGTGCGTCAGTCAACATTTTCGTCAACTGATACACCGCATTCGCGAGCAAGCCCGCTCCCACAGGTTTAACCGCGTTTCAAGAGCCCAGACAGCATGTCTGGCCTAGTGCCCTCCTCTTGGCCTAGACTGACCCGCATCTGCTGTCCTTCGCTTTTAAGGCCTCTTGCATGTCCGATCCTCGCTATCAGATCGACGTCAGCGTCGTCACCCGCTTCCTGGCGGACCAATCGCAACCCGAACATAACCGATTCGCCTTTGCCTACACCATTACAGTGAAGAACAACGGGCTGGTGCCGGCCAAGCTGCTGTCGCGCCACTGGATCATCACCGATGGCGACGGCCAGGTTGAGGAAGTGCGCGGGGCAGGCGTTGTCGGCCAACAGCCATTGATCGACGCCGGCACCAGCCACACTTATAGCAGCGGCACGGTGATGACTTCCAAGGTCGGCACCATGCAGGGCTCGTATCAGATGAAGGCCACCGACGGCCAACTGTTCGATGCAATCATCAAGCCCTTCCGCCTGGCCGTACCAGGAGCCCTGCACTGATGGCGACGTACGCGGTCGGCGACCTGCAAGGCTGCCTGGACCCTCTCAAGCGCCTGCTGGAGCGCGTAGCCTTCGACCCGGCAAATGATCGCCTGTGGCTGGTAGGCGACTTGGTCAACCGCGGCCCGCAGTCCCTGGAAACCCTGCGCTACCTCTATAGCCTGCGTGATTCTCTGGTCTGCGTGCTGGGCAACCATGACCTGCACTTGCTTGCGGCCGGCAACAACATCGAACGCCTCAAAAAAGGCGACACCCTGCGGGAAATCCTCGAAGCCCCAGACCGCGCTCAACTGCTCGACTGGCTGCGCCGGCAAAAACTCATGCACTACGATGAGGACCGCAACATGGCCTTGGTGCATGCCGGCATCCCGCCCCAGTGGACGTTGAAAAAAGCCCTCAAATGCGCTGCCGAAGTTGAAACTGCGTTGGCCGATGACAACCTGTACACCGCTTACCTCGACGGCATGTACGGCAACGACCCGGTGAAGTGGGACAACGACCTCACGGGCGTGGCCCGCCTGCGAGTCATCACCAACTACTTCACACGGATGCGCTTCTGCACGGCCGAAGGCAAACTGGACCTCAAAAGCAAGGAAGGCGCCGACACCGCCCTCCCCGGCTACAAGCCCTGGTTCGCCTACAAGGAACGCAAGACCCGTGACACAAAGATCATCTTTGGCCACTGGGCCGCGCTGGAAGGCAAATGCGATGAGCCCGGCGTGTTCGCCCTCGACACCGGTTGCGTGTGGGGCGGTGCCATGACCCTGATGAACATCGACACGGGCGAACGTCTCGACTGCCAGTGCGAATCGCCCCTTTCCATTACCCAGACGGCCGCCGCCAAGCCCTAGGAGCCCGCCATGACCGAATTCAAACGTATCCCTCCCCAAGAAGCCCAGGCCCTGCGTGAGCAAGGTGCTGTAGTCGTCGACATCCGCGACCAGCCTACTTATGCCGCCGCTCACATCACCGGCGCCCAGCATTTGGACAACGTCAACATCGCCGACTTCATCCGCGCCGCTGACCTCGATGCGCCGCTGATCGTCGCCTGCTACCACGGCAATTCCAGCCAGAGCGCAGCCGCGTATCTGATCAGCCAGGGTTTCTCCGACGTCTATAGCCTGGACGGCGGGTTTGAGCTGTGGCGTGCGACCTTTCCTGCGGAAATTTCTTCAGGCGATTCGCAATAATTTTTTTCACACCCCGCTACCCCGCGTGACGCTTGGGCTTGCGCCGTTTCTGACGAACGGCGCAGCCAAACTAATTGCGCATCGCGCCTTGACCTCCCGGATTCCGAACTATCCTTAAGCGCAGGCCATCCGAATCAGGGGAGAGCCGGTACACCGGCGTACGGGTCATCGGTAGCGTTTCAGGGTGTTCTGGGGGGAAAACAGCCATTGGCGTGCGTCAATGACTGCCAGCATCGACTGATTGATCCGGCGTCGGCTCCACGTATCGAGCGAGGTGACGACGTCATGAGTATCTTTAGCCACTTCCAACAACGCTTCGCGTCCACACAGCAGGAAGAACTCACGCTTCAGGAGTATCTCGAGCTGTGCAAACAGGACCGCAGCACCTACGCCTCTGCCGCCGAACGCCTGCTACTGGCGATTGGCGAGCCAGAACTGGTGGAAACCGCCAATAATTCGCGCCTGTCGCGGATATTTTCCAACAAGGTGATCCGCCGCTATCCGGCCTTTGAAGACTTCCATGGGATGGAAGAATGCATCGACCAGATCGTTTCCTACTTCCGCCATGCCGCCCAAGGCCTGGAAGAGAAGAAGCAGATCCTCTATCTGCTCGGCCCGGTCGGCGGCGGCAAGTCGTCCCTGGCGGAAAAGCTCAAGCAATTGATCGAGAAGGTGCCCTTCTATGCGATCAAGGGCTCGCCCGTCTTCGAGTCGCCCCTGGGCCTGTTCAACGCCACGGAAGATGGCGCAATCCTGGAGGAAGACTTTGGCATACCGCGGCGCTACCTCAACACCATCATGTCGCCCTGGGCCACCAAGCGCCTGGCCGAGTTCGGTGGTGATATCAGCCAGTTCCGCGTGGTGAAACTCTACCCGTCGATCCTCAACCAGATCGGCGTGGCCAAGACCGAACCCGGCGATGAAAACAACCAGGACATTTCGGCACTGGTGGGTAAGGTCGATATCCGCAAACTGGAAGAATTCCCGCAGAACGATGCCGATGCCTACAGCTATTCGGGCGCATTGTGCCGGGCCAACCAGGGCCTGATGGAGTTCGTGGAGATGTTCAAGGCACCGATCAAGGTGCTGCACCCACTGCTCACCGCTACCCAGGAAGGCAACTACAACAGTACTGAAGGCCTGGGGGCGATTCCGTTTACCGGGATCCTGCTGGCCCACTCCAACGAATCGGAATGGCATACCTTCCGCAACAACAAGAACAACGAAGCCTTCATCGACCGGATCTATATCGTCAAGGTGCCGTACTGCCTGCGGGTCAGCGACGAAATCAAGATCTACGACAAACTGCTGTTCAACAGTTCCCTGGCCAAGGCCCATTGCGCGCCCGACACCTTGAAGATGCTTGCCCAGTTCACTGTGCTGTCGCGCCTCAAGGAGCCGGAGAACTCCAATATCTATTCGAAGATGCGCGTCTACGATGGCGAAAACCTCAAGGACACCGATCCCAAGGCCAAGTCGATCCAGGAGTACCGTGACACAGCCGGTGTGGACGAGGGCATGAACGGTCTGTCGACGCGCTTTGCGTTCAAGATCCTGTCCAAAGTTTTCAACTTCGACCCTCACGAGATCGCCGCCAACCCGGTGCACTTGCTCTATGTGCTTGAGCAGCAGATTGAACAGGAGCAGTTCCAAGCCGAAACCCGTGAGCGCTACCTGCGCTTCCTCAAGGAATACCTGGCGCCGCGCTACATCGAGTTTATCGGCAAGGAAATCCAGACCGCTTACCTGGAGTCGTACAGCGAGTACGGCCAGAACATCTTCGACCGCTACGTGCTGTACGCCGACTTCTGGATCCAGGACCAGGAATACCGCGACCCGGAAACCGGCGAAATCCTCAACCGCGTGGCCCTCAACGAAGAGCTGGAAAAGATCGAGAAACCCGCCGGCATCAGCAATCCGAAGGATTTCCGCAACGAAATCGTCAACTTCGTACTGCGTGCCCGTGCCAACAACAACGGCAAGAACCCCACTTGGCTCAGCTACGAGAAGCTGCGGGTGGTCATCGAGAAGAAAATGTTCTCCAACACCGAGGACCTGCTGCCCGTTATCAGCTTCAACGCCAAGGCCAGCAAGGAGGATCAGCAAAAACACAACGACTTCGTCACACGCATGGTCGAGCGAGGCTACACCGACAAACAGGTACGGCTGCTCTCCGAGTGGTACCTGCGGGTTCGCAAATCGCAGTAAGGCAGCGGCAAGCGCGCACTGCCAGGCATCCGGCCTGGCATGCGACCGCTTGTCCCTAAGCTTCCAGCTCGCGGCTTGAAGCTTGTAACGTGAAGCTGCCCGGAGGGCTCCCTATGAGCTATGTGATCGACCGACGCCTCAATGGCAAGAACAAGAGCACGGTAAACCGTCAGCGTTTCCTGCGGCGCTACCGTGACCACATCAAAAAGGCGGTAGAAGAGGCCGTCAGCCGCCGTTCCATCACCGACATGGAGCATGGCGAACAAATCAGCATTCCCGGCAGGGACATCGATGAACCGGTGCTTCACCATGGTCGCGGCGGCAAACAGACCGTGGTACACCCCGGCAACAAGGAATTCACCACCGGCGAACATATCCAGCGCCCACAAGGCGGCGGCGGCGGCAAAGGCCCGGGCAAGGCCGGCAACTCTGGCGAAGGCATGGATGAATTCGTGTTCCAGATCACCCAGGAAGAATTTCTCGAATTCATGTTCGAAGACCTGGAACTGCCCAACCTGGTCAAGCGCAACCTCACCGGCACCGACACCTTCAAGACCGTACGCGCAGGCATCAGCAACGAGGGCAACCCTTCGCGCATCAACATCATCCGCACCCTGCGCTCAGCCCATGCACGGCGCATCGCCCTGTCCGGTAGCAGCCGCGCCAAACTCAAGCAGGCCAAGGAAGAGTTGGCACGTTTGAAGCGCGAAGAGCCCGACAACTTCGGCGATATCCAGGAAATTGAGGCCGAAATCGAAAAACTCAGCGCGCGTATTCACCGCGTGCCGTTCCTCGATACCTTTGACTTGAAGTACAACCTGCTGGTCAAGCAACCCAACCCCAGCTCCAAGGCGGTGATGTTCTGCCTGATGGACGTTTCCGGCTCCATGACCCAGGCCACCAAGGACATCGCCAAGCGCTTCTTTATCCTGCTGTACCTGTTTCTGAAACGGAACTATGACAAGATCGACGTCGTGTTCATCCGCCATCACACCAGCGCCCGGGAAGTGGACGAAGAGGAGTTTTTCTACTCGCGGGAGACCGGCGGCACCATCGTTTCCAGTGCACTGAAGCTGATGCAGGAGATCATGGCCGAGCGCTACCCCGCCAACGAGTGGAACATCTACGCCGCCCAAGCCTCCGACGGCGATAACTGGAACGACGACTCGCCGATCTGCCGGGATATTTTGATCAACCAGATCATGCCGTTTGTGCAGTACTACACTTACGTCGAAATCACCCCCCGTGAGCACCAGGCCCTGTGGTTCGAATACGAGCGCATCGGCGAAGCCTTTGCCGATACGTTCGCCCAGCAGCAACTGGTCTCGGCCGGCGATATCTACCCGGTCTTCCGTGAACTCTTCCAGCGCAGGTTAGTGACATGACCGCCAAAAAAGAGAACAAGCGCCAACCCATTTCCACCGGCTCCGAGTGGACCTTTGAACTGATCCAGGCCTATGACCGGGAAATCAGCCGTATCGCGGCGGGTTATGCCCTGGACACCTACCCCAACCAGATAGAAGTCATCACCGCTGAACAGATGATGGATGCCTATGCCTCGGTGGGCATGCCCCTGGGCTATCACCATTGGTCCTACGGGAAACACTTCCTTAGTACCGAGAAGTCCTACACCCGGGGCCAGATGGGCCTAGCCTACGAGATCGTGATCAACTCCGACCCGTGCATCGCGTACCTGATGGAAGAAAACACCATCTGCATGCAGGCGCTGGTAGTGGCCCATGCCTGCTATGGGCATAACAGTTTCTTCAAGGGCAATTACCTGTTTCGCACCTGGACCGATGCCAGTTCGATCATCGATTACCTGGTGTTCGCCAAGCAATACATCATGCAGTGCGAGGAGCGCCACGGTATCGATGCGGTGGAAGACCTGTTGGACTCCTGCCATGCGCTGATGAATTACGGGGTCGATCGCTATAAGCGCCCCTATCCTATTTCTGCCGAAGAGGAGCGCCTGCGCCAGAAGGAACGCGAGGAGCACCTGCAGAAACAGATCAACGACCTGTGGCGCACCATCCCCAAGCGCGCCGACAAGAACAGCGACAAGGACAATGCACGCTTCCCCGCCGAACCGCAGGAAAACATCCTGTACTTCCTGGAAAAACACGCACCGCTGCTGGAACCCTGGCAGCGTGAAATCGTGCGCATCGTACGCAAGATCGCGCAATATTTTTATCCCCAGCGCCAAACCCAGGTGATGAACGAAGGCTGGGCTACCTTCTGGCATTACACCCTGATGAACGACCTGTACGACGAAGGCCTGGTCACTGACGGCTTTATGATGGAGTTCCTCACGTCCCACACCAGCGTGGTCTTCCAACCAGGCTTCGATAGCCCGTATTACAACGGCATCAACCCCTATGCGCTGGGTTTTGCCATGTATCGCGATATTCGCCGTATGTGCGAGCACCCCACAGAGGAAGACCGCCGCTGGTTCCCGGAAATCGCCGGCAGCGACTGGCTATCGACCATCAAGTTCGCGATGAGCAGCTTCAAGGATGAGAGTTTTATCCTGCAGTACCTGTCGCCCCAGGTGATTCGCGACCTCAAGCTGTTCAGCATCCTGGACGACGACCTCAAGGATGACCTGGTGGTGCCTGCCATCCACGACGAACCCGGCTACCGCATCATTCGCGAAACCCTGGCCGCGCAATACAACCTGGGTAACCGCGAGCCTAACGTGCAGATCTACAGCATCGACGTGCGTGGCGACCGTTCGCTGACCCTGCGTCACCAGCAGCACGACCGCAAACCCTTGGGCGAATCCACCGAGGAAGTGCTCAAGCACCTGCATCGGCTCTGGGGTTTTGATATTCATCTGGAAACCCTGCAGGGCGACCAGGTGATGAAAACCCACCATGTGCCACCGCGCAGCGATCATAACGACAACGACTACGGCCGCTTGGACATGGCCGTCGTTCATCTCTGAAACAGCAAAGCCTCCATTGGCCAGGCTCAGGCGTTATCCTGTGCCGCTAATGGAGGCTTTTTCATGAAAATCTACAAAGTCGGCGGCGCCGTACGTGATCGCCTTCTGGGCATCGAGGTCACCGATATAGACCGCGTCGTCGTTGGCGCGACGGCCGAAGAGATGCTCGCCAAAGGTTATAAACCGGTGGGCGCTGATTTCCCGGTATTTCTCGACCCGAAGAACGGTGACGAATACGCCCTCGCTCGCACCGAACGCAAGAATGGCCGGGGTTACGGCGGCTTTATATTCCATGCGAGCCCCGACGTTACGCTGGAAGAAGACCTGATCCGGCGTGACCTGACCATCAATGCCATGGCGGAGGACGACGAAGGTAATCTGACCGACCCTTACCACGGCCAACGCGACCTTGAAGCGCGTATATTGCGGCATGTTTCTCCCGCGTTCGCCGAAGATCCCCTCCGCGTCTTGCGCGTTGCACGCTTCGCCGCGCGCTATGCGCCTCTGGGCTTCACAGTCGCCCCTGAGACCCTGGCGTTAATGCGCCAACTCAGTGAGTCCGGCGAGCTGGAGGCCCTTACCCCCGAGCGCAGCTGGAAGGAAATCTCACGGGCGCTGATGGAAGCTCAACCCCAGGTATTCATCCAAGTGCTGCGTGACTGCGACGCGCTGAAAACCTTGATGCCGGAAGTGAATGCGCTGTTCGGCGTGCCGCAGCCCGCAGCGCATCACCCGGAAATAGACACCGGCGTGCACACCTTGAGCGTGCTGGAGCAGGCCGCCCTGCACAAGCAACCGCTGAGCGTGCGCTGGGCCTGCCTGCTGCATGATTTGGGCAAAGGCCTGACGCCTGTGGATAAGTTGCCGCAGCATATTGCCCACGAGCAACGCGGCCTGAAGCTGATCAAAGCGGTGAACGAGCGTTTCAAGGTGCCGAAGGATTGCCAGGAGTTGGCCCTGCTGGTGGGGCAATATCATACCCATGGGCATCGTGCGCTGGAGCTCAAGGCCTCGACATTGCTGGAGTTGCTGCAAAGCTTCGACGTGTACCGTCGGCCGCAACGCTTTGAAGAGTTCGTGGCGGCCTGCGAAATGGACGCTCGGGGCCGCCAGGGTTTTGAGCAACGCAGTTATCCACAGGCCGATTATTTGCGCGCAGCGGCAAAGGCCGCACGCGAAGTGCCGGTAGCGCCACTGCTGGAAAAAGGCTTCAAAGGCCCCGAACTGGGCGAGGCGCTCAAGCGCGAACGACTAAACGCATTGAAAGCCTACAAGGAACAGCAAAAGCCCCTGTAGGAGCGAGCTTGCTCGCGAAGAACCTCAACGATGACGCAGCGCCCTCAGGTTTTTCGCGAGCAAGCTCGGCGCCTACAAAAGAGCTAGCGGCGTGAGTGGCTGCCCCTGCCACTCGAACGCCACAGGTGCCAGCACCTGATCAATCTGCGCGTCTCGCCACAACTGGGCCATCGTCTTGCCGGCCTCAGGATGCATACGCTGCGGCGCCATCATCGACAGCGGCCACAACACAAAGGCGTTTTTCAGAATTTCGGCTCGCGGTAGGACCAAGCCATCAAAATCGCCCACCAGATCGCCATACAACAACACATCGATATCCAGCGGCAGGCCTTTGCGGTCGGGCGCGTAGCGGCCATTGTCGGCCTCGATGGATTTCAAGCGGCGATCCAATTCCATCAACGGCAGGTCGGTATAAGCCGACACCACCAGATTGAAAAACGGCCCGCTCTTGATACCCACCGGCTGGCTTTCGAACACCGCTGAACAGCGCATATCCGTCAAAAAGCCCGCCAACGCATCCAAGCCGGCGCATAAACGAGCCTCGCGCTCGATATTGCTGCCAAGCCCGAGGTAAACCTGAGTCAACGACATCCGCGCTCGATCTCCACGCCCACGCCCTTGGCAGCCGGTACCGCGCCGGGCTTGGTCAACTTGAGGTGCAGCCAGGGAATCTGGAATTCACTCATCAGCACTTCGGCCAGGCGCTCGGCAAAGGTTTCCACCAGCTGGTACTGGGACTGCTCGGCAAAGGCCTGGATACGCGCAGACACCCTGGCGTAATCCAGTGCCAGGGTCAGGTCATCACCGGCCGCGGCTGGGCGATTATCCCAGGCGAAGCTCAGGTCCAGGCGCAGGCATTGCCGGATTCCGCGCTCCCAGTCGTAAGCCCCGATCACGGTGTCGACTTCCAGGCCTTCGATAAACACTCTGTCCAAGCACTTTTCTCCGCAGCACGACAAGGGCGCGATGCCCCGTTAGAATCAGGGCGTCCTCGCCCGGAATAGTTAGCATGTTTTGGTCACTGGCGATTTTCGCCTACCTGCTCGGCTCGCTGTCCTTCGCCATTTTGCTCAGCCGCTTGACGGGAAATCCCGACCCGCGAATGAGTGGCTCAGGCAATGCCGGCGCCACCAATATGTTGCGCCTGGCCGGCAAGAAACTCGCCGTCCTGACCTTGCTGGGCGACCTGTGCAAGGGCCTGCTGCCCGTGCTGATCGCCAGCCTCGTCGGCCTTAGCTTGCAACAGCAAGCCTGGGTGGGCCTATGTGCCGTCTTGGGCCACCTGTTCCCGTTGTACTTCCGCTTTCGCGGCGGCAAGGGCGTCGCCACGGCGGCCGGCATGCTGCTGGGCATTTACCCCCCTGCGGCGTTACTGGCCATGCTCGCCTGGCTACTGACGTTCTACCTGACCCGCACCAGCTCGCTGGCCGCGCTGATTGCTACGCCACTGACCCTACCGCTGCTGGCCTGGCAGGAACCGCAAGCACTGGTGCCGATGAGCGTACTGACACTGCTGATCGTCTGGCGTCACCGCGGCAATCTACGCGACCTGTTTGCCGGGCGCGAACGGCATTTTTAAATACCCCGCCTGGGCCCGGCGCCCTTGAACCTTACAACGGCGGCAATTGTTCCATCGGCCAGCGCGCCTGCACGCTGATCGCCAGGCTTTCGTGCTGCCCGGCCTGCAAGCGCTGGCAACCGGCGTAGGCGATCATCGCGCCGTTGTCAGTGCAGAACTCAGGGCGTGCGTAGAACACATTGCCATTCATGTCGCCGAGCATCTTTTCCAGGGAACTGCGCAACGCCTTGTTGGCACTGACGCCACCTGCGATCACCAGCCGCTTCATGCCCGCCTGTTTCAGGGCGCGCTTGCACTTGATGGTCAAAGTCTCCACCACAGCCTGCTGGAACGCCAGCGCGATGTCGCAACGGGCTTGTTGGCCGTCGTCCCCGGCGCTGACGCTCTGCTGCCAGGTGTTCAAGGCAGAGGTTTTCAAGCCGCTGAAACTGAACATCAAGCCAGGACGATCACACATCGGCCGCGGGAAGGTGTAGCGACCGGCAACGCCGTTCTCAGCCAGGCGAGCGATTTCCGGACCGCCAGGATAATTAAGCCCCATCATCTTCGCGGTTTTGTCGAACGCTTCGCCGGCAGCATCGTCCAGCGACTCGCCCAACAGCGTGTATTGGCCGATCCCATCCACCTGAACCAGCTGCGTATGCCCCCCCGAAACCAACAAAGCGACGAACGGGAACTCTGGCGGTGTTTTTTCCAGCATGGGCGCCAATAAATGGCCTTCCATATGGTGCACGCCAAGGGCAGGAATACCCCAGGCAAAGGCCAGCGCCTGGGCACAAGAGGCCCCAACCAGCAGGGCTCCGACCAATCCAGGGCCTGCGGTGTAAGCGATGGCATCGATCTCGGTTGCCACACAGCCGGCTTCATCCAGCACTTGGCGGATCAGCGGCAGCATGCGCTTGACGTGATCGCGGCTGGCAAGCTCCGGCACCACGCCGCCATAGGCGCGATGCAGGTCGATCTGACTGAACAGTGCATCGGCCAAAAGCCCGCGTTCACTGTCGTATAGTGCGACTCCGGTTTCGTCGCAGGAGGTTTCAAGTCCCAGTACTAGCATGGGTTTGCGCCTTGTAGAGGCTGAATTCGAAGGCGCGCATAATAGTCGCCACTCCCCCTCCCGACTAGCGGTTTTCGATCAGAGGCTTTGCATTCCGGGCAATGAGGGGTTAACATCCGCAACCCTTAAAAACCGACGACCTCAGCCGCGAATTTTTTGCGACGAGAACGTTGATTCCCGGTAATGAAAGAAGGTAGCTCTGGATGCCAGCCGTCAAAGTAAAAGAGAACGAACCCTTCGACGTAGCTCTGCGTCGTTTCAAGCGCTCCTGCGAAAAAGCCGGTGTTCTGGCTGAAGTTCGTAGCCGCGAATTTTATGAGAAGCCAACTTCTGAGCGTAAGCGCAAAGCAGCAGCCGCTGTTAAGCGTCACGCTAAGAAAGTTCAGCGCGAACAGCGCCGCGCCGTTCGTCTGTACTAATACACAGACGTTCGTAGCAAGCTTCTGCCAAGCCCGGCCCTCAGCCGGGCTGTTGGCATTTGCGGATATCGCTTGATGCTTCACCGTCGACGCCGCACACGCGACCGAGACACTGCTTCACACGTCAGGGCTGGCTCTTTTGCCAGCGGTGCACGTCTCTTCTGACGAGCCTAACAAGGCTACTGACGAGCACACCTATTCTTCAAACAGACGATCAACCGTGTCGGCTGTGCCCATCGATGCGTTTCCGAGGCCGCCATTGGCCAAGACCGGACGCCCGGGCAACATTTCCATGCCGAAGACTGATCAGAAACTACCCTCAGTGAATATTCGGCAGATACACTTCCTGATGACCCATGCAGACGATGATGATCAAGCACGCCATACGTGCGCTTGAACACGTCACGGGCCCTCATTTACACGCAGTGATGACGAGAACGCCATGGCCGGGCTGATTCCCCAGAGCTTTATTGACGACCTTCTGAACCGCACCGACATCGTCGATGTTGTCAGCTCACGCGTACAGCTGAAAAAAGCTGGCAAAAACTACACCGCCTGCTGCCCTTTCCATAAAGAAAAAACCCCATCGTTCAGCGTCAGCCCCGACAAACAGTTTTATTACTGCTTCGGTTGCGGCGCAGGCGGGAACGCCCTGGGCTTCCTGATGGACCACGACAACCTGGACTTCCCCCAGGCTGTCGAGGACCTGGCGAAAGCCGCCGGCATGGAAGTGCCCCGCGAAGAAAGTGGTCGCCCGCACAAACCCCGGCAACCCACCGATTCGCCGCTGTACCCGCTACTGACCGCCGCTGCCGACTTTTACCGCCAGGCACTCAAGAGCCATCCGCAGCGCAAGGCCGCTGTCGATTACCTCAAAGGGCGCGGCCTCACCGGCGAAATCGCTCGGGATTTTGGTCTCGGCTTCGCCCCGCCGGGCTGGGACAACCTGTATAAGCACCTGAGCAGCGACACCCTCCAGCAAAAGGCCATGATCGATGCCGGCCTGCTGGTGGAAAACGCCGAGACCGGCAAGCGCTATGACCGCTTCCGCGACCGCGTGATGTTCCCGATACGCGACAGCCGTGGCCGTATCATCGCCTTTGGCGGCCGCGTGCTCGGGGACGACAAGCCCAAGTACCTGAACTCTCCGGAGACCCCGGTGTTCCACAAGGGCCAGGAACTCTACGGCCTGTTCGAAGCGCGCAAGAACAACCGCAACCTCGACGAGATCATTGTGGTTGAAGGCTATATGGACGTGATCGCCCTCGCCCAACAAGGCCTGCGCAACGCGGTCGCCACCCTCGGCACCGCCACCAGCGAAGAACATTTGAAGCGCCTGTTTCGCGTCGTGCCCAGCGTGCTGTTTTGCTTCGACGGCGACCAGGCTGGCCGCAACGCCGCCTGGCGCGCGCTCGAAGCCACGCTGTCGAGCCTGCAGGATGGGCGTCGCGCTCGCTTCCTGTTCCTGCCCGAAGGCGAAGACCCGGACACCCTGGTGCGTTCGGAAGGTACCGACGCGTTCCGCGCACGCATCAATCAACATGCGCAGCCGCTGGCGGATTATTTTTTTCAGCAACTGACCGAAGAGGCCGACCCGCGCTCCCTCGAAGGCAAGGCCCATATGGCCACCCTCGCGGCGCCCCTGATCGATAAAGTCCCGGGCGCCAACTTGCGCACACTGATGCGTCAGCGCCTGCTGGAGATCACCGGTTTGAGCGGCGAAGCCGTAAGCCAGCTGGTGCACAGCGCCCCGCAGGATGCGCCGCCAGCCTACGACCCCGGCATGGATTACGACGCCATGCCGGACTACGCTGACTTTCATCAACCTCAGGAGGCCTTCGCGCCCCAGCAGGAATGGACGCCGAAGAAGCCGGGCGCCGGCGGCAAGAAGTGGGACAAAAAGCCCTGGAGCAAAAACGGCAAACGCGGTGATCGCGATGAAGCCTACGCGCCACGCACACCCGTAGCGGTGGAAGCCCCCACACTGATTGCACTGCGCACACTGATTCACCACCCGCAATTGGCCGGCAAGGTTGAAAGTGCCGACCACTTTGCCAACGAGAGCAACACCTACGCTCAGGTACTTATCGCACTGATCGAAGCCGTGCAGAAAAACCCTAAGCTAAACTCAATTCAGTTGATGGCTCGCTGGCATGGCACGGAACAGGGCCGTTTATTGCGGGCACTGGCGGAAAAGGAGTGGCTAATTGACGGCGACAACCTTGAACAACAGTTTTTAGACACCATTAATAGGTTATCCGCGGGTCAACACACTCAGACCCTCGATGAACTTATCAAGAGAGCGAGGCAGCCGGGATTATCGGCTGAAGAGCAAATTCAGATAGCAAAACAGATGCGCGACCTCTTAAAACAGAATGTTTACGCATCAAACCCGACCTCAGCTGGCGTGTGAGGTCATAGCTCGGGTATAATCCTCGGCTTGTTTTTTGCCCGCCAAGACCTTCAGTGGATAGGGTGTTATGTCCGGAAAAGCGCAACAGCAGTCTCGTATCAAAGAGTTGATACTTCTTGGTCGTGAGCAGGGTTACCTGACTTACGCGGAGGTCAACGACCACCTGCCTGAGGATATTTCAGATCCTGAGCAGGTGGAAGACATCATCCGCATGATTAACGACATGGGGATCAACGTATTCGAAGTCGCGCCAGATAAGGATTCCCTTATGCTGGCCGACGCTGATACCGACGAGGCCGCCGCTGAGGAAGCTGCTGCCGCGCTGGCTGCAGTAGAGACCGATATCGGCCGCACGACAGACCCGGTGCGCATGTATATGCGCGAAATGGGTACCGTCGAGCTGCTGACACGCGAAGGCGAAATCGAAATCGCCAAGCGTATCGAAGAGGGCATCCGTGAAGTGATGGGCGCTATTGCGCACTTCCCTGGCACGGTTGACCACATTCTCTCCGAATACACCCGCGTCACCACCGAAGGTGGCCGCCTGTCCGACGTCCTGAGCGGTTATATCGACCCGGACGACGGCATTGCGCCGCCTGCCGCCGAAGTGCCGCCGCCTGTTGATGCGAAAGCCGCAAAAGCGGACGACGACACCGACGACGACGAAGCTGAAAGCAGCGACGACGAAGAAGAAGCCGAAAGCGGTCCAGACCCGGTTATCGCTGCCCAGCGCTTCGGTGCGGTTTCCGATCAAATGGAAATCACCCGCAAGGCCCTGAAAAAGCACGGTCGTGGCAACAAGCAGGCGATTGCCGAGCTGGTGGCCCTGGCTGAGCTGTTCATGCCGATCAAGCTGGTGCCCAAGCAGTTCGAAGGCCTGGTTGAGCGTGTTCGCAGTGCCCTTGAGCGCCTGCGTGCCCAAGAGCGTGCGATCATGCAGCTCTGTGTGCGTGATGCGCGCATGCCGCGTACCGATTTCCTGCGCCAGTTCCCGGGCAACGAAGTTGACGAAAGCTGGAGCGACGCACTGGCCAAGGGCAAGGCGAAATACGCCGAGGCCATTGGTCGCCTGCAGCCCGATATCATCCGTTGCCAGCAGAAGCTGACCGCGCTTGAGACCGAAACCGGCCTGACGATTGCGGAAATCAAAGACATCAACCGTCGCATGTCGATCGGTGAGGCCAAGGCCCGCCGCGCGAAGAAAGAGATGGTTGAAGCGAACTTGCGTCTGGTGATCTCCATCGCCAAGAAGTACACCAACCGTGGCCTGCAATTCCTTGATCTGATCCAGGAAGGCAACATCGGCTTGATGAAGGCGGTGGACAAGTTCGAATACCGTCGCGGCTACAAGTTCTCGACTTATGCCACCTGGTGGATCCGTCAGGCGATCACTCGCTCGATCGCTGACCAGGCCCGCACCATCCGTATTCCGGTGCACATGATCGAGACCATCAACAAGCTCAACCGCATTTCCCGGCAGATGTTGCAGGAAATGGGTCGCGAACCGACCCCGGAAGAGCTGGGCGAACGCATGGAAATGCCTGAGGATAAAATCCGTAAGGTATTGAAGATCGCTAAAGAGCCGATCTCCATGGAAACGCCGATTGGTGATGACGAAGACTCCCATCTGGGTGACTTCATCGAAGACTCGACCATGCAGTCGCCAATTGATGTCGCCACTGTTGAGAGCTTGAAAGAAGCGACTCGCGACGTACTGTCCGGCCTCACTGCCCGTGAAGCCAAGGTACTGCGCATGCGTTTCGGCATCGACATGAATACCGACCACACCCTTGAGGAAGTCGGTAAGCAGTTTGACGTGACCCGCGAGCGGATCCGCCAGATCGAAGCCAAGGCGCTGCGCAAGTTGCGCCACCCGACGCGAAGCGAGCATCTGCGCTCCTTCCTCGACGAGTGATACCAGAACCCCCGGCCCAGGCCGGGGGTTTTGCTTTCTACCGACCGCTTTCCACAGATTTACTGCCCCGCATCACCCCGCCCCCGCAATGCCCGTCTACACTCGAGACATTCCCCGTGCCATAACGAGACCGTTATGCCCAGATTGCCGACCGTGATACTGCTGTCGCTGCTGACCTGGACCGCAACGGCTGGCGCGTTGACTCTTACGGATGATGAGCGTAGCTGGTTGGCGGACCATCAGGAGCTGCGCCTCGGCGTGGACGCGTCCTGGCCTCCGTTTGAATATCGCGATGAAAATGGCCGATATCAGGGCCTGGCTGCCGATTACGTACGCTTACTCCAAGACCGTCTGGGCGTTCGAATCAAACTGATCGAACCAGTTAACTGGACCGCGGTGCTTGAACAAGCCCGCAATAACCAGCTCGACCTGCTGCCTGGCATCATGTCCACCCCCGAACGCCAGAATTTCCTGGCCTTTACACGCCCCTATCTCGACTTCCCCATTGTCATCCTGGCCCATGAAGGCGGCGCAAAACCACGCAGCCTCAAGGATTTGTACGGGCTGAAAATTGCCTTGGTGGAAAACTACGCGCCCCATGAACTGCTGCGTACCCACCATCCGGACCTGAATCTGGTGGCGATGCCCAACGTCAGTTCGACGCTGCAAGCCCTGGCCACCGATGAAGTGGATGCCGTAGTCGGCGACCTGGCCTCCAGCGTCTGGAGCCTGCGCCAACTCAAGCTCGACGGCCTGTACGTCAGCGGCGAAACGCCCTACCGCTACCAACTGGCAATGGGCGTGCCGCGGGATGAAAAAATCCTGGTGGGCATCCTGGACAAAGTCCTCGCCGACCTCAGCTCAGCCGAAACTGATGCGATCCAACAACACTGGGTCGGTAGTTTCACCGATCACCGCACCTTCTGGGCTGACCTGCTGACGTACGGCCTGCCAGCGGTGCTGCTATTGAGTACGGTGCTGGCAATCGTCATTCGGATCAATCGCCGGCTCAGCTCGGAAATTTCCCGCCGGGTCGCCCTTGAGCAAGAACTGCGAAGCAGCGAGTACCACTATCGCGGCCTGGTGGAGAGCTTGTCCGCCATCGCCTGGGAAGCAAGCATCAGCGATTTCACCTACAGCTACGTGTCACCCCATGCCGAAGACCTGCTCGGCTATCCCCGCGCTCATTGGCTGATTCCAGGTTTCTGGCGCAACATCATCCACCCCGCCGACCTGACTCGCGCCGAGGCCTATTGCTATCGGGAAACCCGTGCAAACCGCGATCACAGTATTGATTACCGAGTCATCACCGCTGATGGCCGCTGCCTGTGGGTACGTGACATTGTCAGCCTGATCGAACACGGCCATGAACCGGTGCTGCGCGGCCTGATGATCGACATCAGCGAAGCCAAGCGCACCGAAGAAGCCCTGCAACTGTCCGAGCAGAAATTTGCCTCGGTGTTTCAGCAGTGCCCCGACATTCTGGTGATTGCCCGGTTGTCTGATGGCTGCTTGCTGGAGGTCAACAAGGCATTCGAGGACCAGATTGGTCTACGCGCCGACGAGGTGGTGGGCAAAACCGCCCCCGACCTGAATATATGGGGCATTCAAGGGGGCGGCCCGGATTTGCTGCAACGAGTACAGACCACCAGCATCCGCAACCTGGAAATGCCCTTTCTGCGCAGCAATGGCCAGGCCTTTACCGGGCTGATCTCAGCCGAGCCGTTCCAACTCGACACCACCGAAGCCTTGGTGGTGGTGGTGCGGGACATCACCCAGCTCAAGGAAACCCAACAGCGACTGCAAACCTCCGAAGAAAAGTTTGCCAAAGCCTTCCATGCCTCCCCCGATGGCTTGCTGCTGAGCCGCCAGAGCGACGGCCTGCTGATCGAAGTAAACGAGGGTTTCAGCCACCTGACCGGCTTCACCAGCGCCTCTTCACTCGACCAATCAGCCCTGGACCTGGGCATCTGGGTCGACCTCAACGAACGCAAGCACATGCTCGAATTGATGCAGCGCGACGGTTTTGTCCGCGATTTCATCTGCCATATCCGTCGTGCCGACGGCCAGATTCGCCTGTGCGAAGTGTCCAGCCGCCCGCTGCCGATTGGCGACGAAGATTGCATGCTGACCATCGCCCGGGACATCACCGAACGCCAGTTAATGCAGGAAAAACTGCAGCAGGCCGCCACGGTGTTCGAAAGCACCGCCGAAGGCGTCTTGATCACCGACACACGGCAGAACATCAGCGCCGTCAACCGCGCCTTCACTGAGATAACCGGCTATAGCGAGGGTGAAGCCCTTGGTCATACCCCGCGTCTGCTTGCCTCCGGCCTGCATGACAGCGCGTTCTATGCGGCGATGTGGCACCAGTTGACGACCCACGGCCACTGGCAAGGTGAGATTTCCAACCGCCGCAAGAACGGCGAGGTGTATCCGAGTTGGCTGACCATCAGCGCCGTGCGTAACCGCGAACAATTGGTCACGCACTTCGTTGCCGTGTTCGCCGACATCTCCAGCCTCAAGCTGGCCCAGGCACGCCTCGACTATCAGGCCCACCACGACCCATTGACCGGCCTGCCCAATCGCACGCTGTTCGAAAACCGGCTGCAAGCCGCCCTCAACGGCCAGCAGGAAAGTGGCAAGCAGGGCGCGGTGCTGTTTCTCGACCTCGACCGGTTCAAACACATCAACGACAGCCTCGGTCACCCGGTCGGCGACCTGCTGCTCAAAGACATCGCCGTACGCCTCAAGGAGCAGTTGCGGGACGTGGATACCGTTGCTCGCTTGGGCGGCGACGAATTCATCATCCTGCTGCCCGGTTTGCAACAGGCCAGCGACGCCCAGCACTTGGCGAACAAACTGCTCGACTGCTTTACCCCGCCCTTCCAGGCCGGCGAGCATGAGTTCTTTATCAGCGCCAGTATCGGCACCAGCCTGTATCCACAGGACGGCACCGACGTGGCCACCCTGGTCAAAAATGCCGACGCCGCAATGTATCGCTCCAAAGCCAAGGGGCGTAACCGGGTCGAGCGCTATACCCGCGACCTGACTGCCCAAGCCAATGAACGCGTAGCGCTGGAGCACGAACTGCGCCGCGCCATCGAACGTGAAGAGTTGAGTCTGTATTACCAACCCAAACGCAGCCTGATCACCCAACAACTGATCGGCGCAGAGGCCTTGATCCGCTGGCATCACCCGACGCTGGGCGAGGTCCCGCCCGAGCACTTTATCGCCCTGGCCGAAGAGAACGGCACGATCCTGCAAATCGGCGACTGGGTACTGGAACAGGCCTGCCGACAGCTGCACGCCTGGCAAGCGGCTTTCGAGGACTTCGGCCCCCTGTCGGTCAACCTCGCAGGCGCGCAACTGCGTCATCCCAACCTGCTGTTACGCATCGAACAACTGCTGCGCGATTACCGCCTCGAACCCGGCTGCCTGCAACTGGAAATCACCGAAAACTTCATCATGAGCCAAGCCGAAGAGGCACTGGCGGTGTTGCACCAACTCAAGCGCCTGGGCGTACAGCTGGCGATCGACGATTTCGGCACCGGCTACTCGTCCCTCAGCTACCTCAAACGCCTGCCCCTGGACTTCCTCAAGATCGACCAATCCTTCGTCCGCGGCTTGCCCGACGACCCTCACGATGCAGCCATCGTGCGCGCCATCATCGCCCTGGGCCACAGCATGCAATTCACCATCATCGCCGAAGGCGTGGAAACCCCGGCGCAACAAGCATTCCTCGCGGCTGAAGGGTGCGAACAGATGCAAGGCTATATCGTCAGCCTGCCCCTGCCGCCGGAGCTTTTTGCCGCCAGCTTCCTTCGTACACGGCATGAGGATTTTTCGGATGGCACAGTGAACAAACCATCGTTATAATCCGCGACCTACTGAGGGCCTATAGCTCAGTTGGTTAGAGCAGGGGACTCATAATCCCTTGGTCGTAGGTTCGAGTCCTACTGGGCCCACCACACAAAACAAAGGCTTACGCTTAACGGCGTAGGCCTTTTTTGTTTTTTGACGAAAATTCTTAACGAATTGCTCAACGAATGCAGCCTGTGCCTATTCCCTGACAATTTGAGGGACCTCATTGATGGCACGTAGCCATTCTCGGAGCTATAATGGGAAAAAACGCAAAATCAGGGACGAAAATGACACCTCCTCCATTACTCCTGTTTCCTGCCTTGCCTAGCACTCTTGCTCGACAGGAATGTCTTCTACGCAGCAGTCACGACCACTTTAGTAACTGGAGTCGAATATGCTAAACCCTACGACCATATCATTGGCGATCATTGGCTTCGCACTTCTCATATATCTCCAGCACCAATTAAACCAAAATAATGGCCGCAAAGTAATAATCACCCTATGCGCCCTAGCAGTCTTATTCGCAGTATCGATAGGATGGGTCAAGCTCATATACAACAGCCCTGAAAATATTTCAAATAGAGCAGAAGTTCGCGCACAAGAAAAGAAAGAAAAAGATGCTGAAACCGCTCACAACATGTGCAACAACTCTATCTTGGCATACCTAACATCTAGAGACTTCGTAGAGCGCCGTTTAAAATCTCCAAGTACCGCTGAGTTCCCGTCATTCAGTGCCATACAATCAGTCTCACTAGGAAACTGCAAGTTTCAGGTGAGAGCCTACGTAGATGCTCAAAATGGTTTTGGAGCCACAACAAGGACACCATATCAAGCAACACTTGAATATATTCCTAAAGAACAATCATGGAAATTGTTAAATTTAGAAATCTAACAGGCATCTACGCCACCTTTTTATAGATATTAGGCCCACATCACGCCTGGATAAGGTGAGGCATCCCTGTTTGGCACCGGCTTAGTAGTCTGCGCAATGCCGCGCACCAGCGCGTTATAGCGGCTCTTCGGTCCACTCTTGCAGTGTCCCATGTGCGAAGTCAGCCAACCTCCGTGTTTCGCTAGCCAGCGCCTGGGCGGCATAGATTCAGCGGCCTCGATTGCCCATAGAAGTAGCTGTTCGTCGCTGGGTTGATCGTCATCTTCAAACTCGACTGCATCCTCAGGAACCATATTGTCCTGCACTCCTGGTATTGCCCGACCGGATTAGGATCGGGCGTCTAGATCAGATATGCCCAGCGGTTGCCAGCCCCATGCCCAGGTTCTGGCGAGTGCCAATCAGATTGTTCAGCGAGCTGACATTACCTAAGTCCAGATCCGTGATTTGCTCCAGCGCAGAACGAACACCAGCAAGCGTGACATAGCGCCCGGCTTCCTGAGCTGAATTGAAAGCTTTGGTGAACTCATCGGTATGAGCCTCGATCAACGGCTTCAACTTAGCGACCAAAGCGGAAATAGCCTTGCGATGATTTACTAGCCGTTCGATAGCTGCGATTGCATCAGCGACTTGCGCGGTGGCGGTATCCACTTTCGCTTGTTGCGCCTCGACTTCGGCCTGTAAGTGCAGGGCTTCCAGGCGAAGGTTTAGGCGTTTGGTTAGCCGGGCGGTGGTATCAATTTGATCCTCTAGCGCCGCCACGTCTTCACCAGCTCGGCAAGCTGACTCCCATTGTTCATTGAGGGACGCTAGCAACAGTTCGGCGTCGATTAGTTGCTGTTCATGCTGGGCGATCAATTCGACAGCGCTCATGCGCGGGCCTCCAGGCGAACCATGATGACCCCTAGGCTGGCCTCGATCAGAGCCATACGGTGCAGCAGGCTTTGCAGCAGATTGCGGTTACTGGTGCCCACAGGACGCCCAGGCTTACGGATTTCATCAGCCATTAGAAAGCTCTCCCGGAAAAGTACTCGTTAAAGTCAGGGGTGAGCTTTTCAATGATTGGCGCAGGTTGGGCCGCAAGTTTTGCTAATGCCTGAGCATTGCTTCCCATCCCTTTAGCTACTGTTTCTCCAAACTTATCGCTAACAATCTTTCGATTAGCCTCAATATTTTCTGATTTAAGGAAAGCCAGGTCCGACTTGATAGACGCAATGTCTTTTGTCAAACCTTCAAGAAGTCCAACCAATGATTCCAAGTCGCGAGGACTAAGCGAAGCTGAAGCGTTTACAAGCTGTCGAGCCATGTTGATTTACCTACATATAATTAATTAAGTCCGCTTATTATATCGCAAGTAAAAACACGCCTATTCATCTCTGGAATAACACCAAATATGCTTAGCTAGCTATCTATGTGGCGATATATCGGCCAGGATTTAGATAAGAATGTATGGCGTGCCGCGTGTGCCGGGTTTTTCGACATTCATTATCTTTCTGAAAAATAAATATTGATATTTCACTACTTATATTTTTTTGAAAGTTTGGGGTATCTCAGATAACCCGGCACAAGCGGCACACATTGCACAAAAGAAAAGGGGCCGCGATGGCCCCTTCTTGTTATTGCTGTTGAATGCTCCAACCTGGACGAATCTCCAGGCCACTTACATACTTCCCATGTCGATCACGTGTACGCCCGAAGCCTAGCCGCTCCAACCTATCTACAAAAGATTTCTGCTTAACCTTCTGACCGATACCCTGATCAGACGCCCAACTCGTGAACGTGTCATACAGCTTTTGAGATCCGACCTTCCCTAATGCGCTCCGCTCACACACATCATCGACGAACTGGGCCACCTGATCAGCCTCTAGGCGCCATTCCTCTTTAGCTTGGCGACTACTCTCAGGATCAGTAAACCCGCGCCCCAGTGCCTCGCTATAAGCAGCCAAAGACATGTTGAGAATGCCGGGAAGCTCAGCTAGCAGCTTCTCTTTGAGCATCGGGTCTGTCTGGCCCAAGCTGGCGTCGAACTTCCTGTTGAAGCGAATGACCAGAGCACGCCGGAACAAGGCATCGGAAAAGTCCCGCGTGTGCGGCATGTGGTTCGTACCAAACCAGCAAGTGGCATATGGGCGCATCACAAACGGGTCCTGGAACTTATGCTCAACCGTCGCAGGCTCGCCCGACACAATGCCCTTCAACGCCGCGTCAGCGATTATCTCACCTTCCCGGATCTCGGTAACAATGTTGGCTAGCTTCATATGCAGATGCGCACGAGAAAAAGCACGGTCGAACTGCGAAGGCTGCACACCGGATACATTCTCAGACCCTAGCAACGCCTCCAGCACCGACAACAGGACGGATTTACCGTTGCTGCCACCACCGATGAGCATAATGAATCGCTCATGCCTGCAATGCGTCATCAGCGTATACCCAAGCATTTCCAACAGCGCCCGCGCCTTGTCCTTACCATCGCTGTCAGGCTCGAAAATCTCACCCAGAAACTGAGAGAAGCGAGGTGCAGCGGCTTCAGGCTGGTACTCAATTGGAACTTGAGTGGTTCGATACTCCAGCTTGTTATGAGGCTCAAGCTCCCATTCACCCGTCAAATCATGCCGCACCAGAGCCCCAGACAGGCAATTCACAGACTCCGGGTCACCCAAGTTGAAGTCGTGGTCTTTGGTATAAATATCGGTTTTGAAAACATCCGCCACGTTATTAACCACGTTTGCTGTAATCGCGGTATGTGGTGCGAGCGCCGATTGAACCAACTGCTTTACCGCTCGATCCTCAGCAACCCTCCAGACACCACGCTCCAGCCACTCATAGACCAAGGGCCCAGTTGCCAGGATGTTATCTGACCCGACAGAGGCCAAAACACGCTGAGCCAACTCAAGATGATCCTCGTGATCGTCATCATTCGCAGCAGGCTTTAACTCGCGCAAAGCGCCCAGGGCGATTCCCGTTTGCTGCTTGATCACTCTGAGCAGTCGTTCACGCTCGATAGGGCTCCGGGACGAAGCCTCTGCCACGAGCCTTTCAATATCGGACGACTCGCTCTCTTCACTGAGTAATTTCACGTCCGCGCTGATTTCTGAATATAGCCGTAACGGGACTGGTGCATATCCTTTGCGGCGCGCCCCCTCAATCATTCCCGCCAGCTCTACACCCAATAGCGCCGACGCACGCTCTGCGCCTCGTTGTTTTGCCACTTCAGGAGCTACGGCAGAAAAAACCAGATGAATCAGTTGATCGTCGGCACCCTTTGCCACCAATCGCCCAACAATACGCAAAGCATTTTCGTGAACGCTCTCACCCTGCAATAACTCAGCTAACAGCTCTGTGTGATCACTGCTGCCACGCTCTCCAGATTCGTTAGCGGCGCTTCGTTGTGGCTCCTTGAACGTGCCCAGCCATTCCGAGAACTCAGCCCACGTGTAACGCTGACCGCCCTCATGAACAATGCTCGATCTTACCGGCTGAGCTTTTGTGTGGTTGAACCCAGGCAGACGCATTACACGCGGCAAGTCGTGAATGCTCTTGTCACTGTCTACTAGCGCAATCAACTTGCGCTGTGCGGCGTCAAACTCATTCAGCGGCACGCCATCAACGCACCAATAGGCATGATGCTTACCGGGTGACGACTCGACAATGATCGACGGGGAAAATGGGACAGCCGCCAACCTATCGAGGTGGTCGTCGATGATGTCGAAGTCCACATACAAGGCTCGGACGCGGGTAATGCTAGCGGCGTCATGCCCTCCCGCATTCACAACAGCGTATGCGCCCCACCCAGCAATATTTTTCGCCTGCAAGTCATACAAAGAGTTTGCCTTGCGTGCCCCTTGCATCGGGTGGATAGCTCGATAGTGCCAATCTTGCGGTTGCGAATCGGGGTCTAACAGCGCCAAGAATCGCAAAGCCTCATCAACGTCCGGCAACAGCTTTTGTGCAGTGATAGTCATTGCAAACCCCCATGGTAGCTGGCGATTATTTGCACACGTTCAGCCTCAATCAGACCGGCAAGCGCTTTGCCTGAATTGAAGGCAGCCACATAACGTCGATTGACCTCAACCACATCAAGTGGGGCGGACTTAAGAAGATCAAAAGCGTCCACGAAGACGCTAATTGCGAGCGCATCGTCGTTATCGTTAGCACTGATCAACGAGGCGTTACCGATCATTTGATACAGGCCTGCAAGGGCTTTCACTTGCGTGATTTGCTGAGCATTCATGCCACAAGCTCCTTTTGTTGAGCCAATCGAACCAACACGTAAACAGCAACACGCGGATGAATACGGCCGAAGCGATCAGAGAGGTTTCGACGCTGGGTCAAAATCTCGTGCCCTTGCTCTCGCAACTCAATCACACGAGCGGCTGGCATCATGACGCTATACCGATCTCGCAACTCAAAGGTGCTTGCGGGATGATCAATCAGCACGGCTAGGACACGCTGCCGTTGGGCATAGGCACTGGTAGCCTGAAGATCCATAGTTTTTTCAGGGCAATCCAAGGGCGCCCCCATATCGCAGGGTTGTTTAATCTCCATGATTAAGCCGCCTTTTGTTGCTTGGCGAAATACTGGGCTACTTGTTCGCGTGACCATCGAACGGCCCTGCCAATGCGAAGCGGTTGCGGAAAGTCAGACCGACTAGATACCCGCCACCAAGTGGTGCGACTCACAGCATAAAGCTTGCAGTAAAACTCTGCGGGGTGATGCGGAATGTTAAAATCAAGCATCGGATCTCCTTTGATCGCGAAGCCCGGAAAACCTGTTGACGGGGGGCCGTTGATTGCCTAACCTGCGTCATGTGGATACATGCTTTACCGGGTAAAACTAAAGTTATGTTTCGTTTTTCCCAAAATACGACTCCCCAAGACTAGACCTCTTGGGTTTCGTGTTTCTGGAACACACTCATTGTAACATGGGTAAAAACAGCCAAATTTCAGTTTAAAGTCACTCAACGACTACTCAGTCGCGCTTACTCGTAACTCCTTGATTTACTTAATCTAACGATCACTCGGTCAATTTATTGCGTGCGCCATATGTCGCATTTTTGACTTTGTCGTGTCGCATTAGCAGTAAGCCTCTGAACTATCACCTCCCTACACCCATCAGCGCGCTATGAACATGGGGAGATCTTATGGGACGCAAGAAGTCTTGGCGAAAGGGATAAATCGGCGACTAATCCCCCACAAGCAGACGCTCCAAATGAAGCTCCCAACGCGGATGTGCATGTAGGTGCTTCTTCCTTAGCTTCCAAATATCAGCTACCGACTTTGCCTCCATATTCAGTTGTGCGGCTAGAATGTCGCTTCCTGACTGCACACCTTCAGTAGCATCGTTGCGAGTGGGCTTTATACCGGCGCGCCTCAGTGCCTCCAGCGCTAGGCAAATCGTAAAGTTCCGCTTAAGGTCGGGCGGCTTGCCTTGTCGAGTTGGTCGTGGTCGTCCACCGCGCAGCACTTCAGCGATAAATACGCGGAAATACTCCGGTACCGGCTCCCCCCTCTCCACGTATGGAGCTGCGAACCGCGTTGCCTCATCCCATGCGTTCTGGTCGGTCTTAGCGGCCTCGATCAAATCCACGCCATCGACGTATGCACGCGTGACACCCTCAACTTTACGCCACGAGATAGACCGGACGTGCATCGGATAACCGTCCCAGTCCACGGGTTTACTAGGAAGAACACGGGAGAACATCGCCAGGACTCGGGCGGTAACTGCTACTGGGTCAAACGGTTGCTCTAGCAGCTTCTGGCGCTCTTGCAGGCGCGCCATTTCCTCAAATCGCCAGCTCATTGACGTACCACGCTACGTGTCGATAACTGCACCACTTCCGCACTCTGCGGCACTCCCGCCAACTCATCCAGATAGCGCGCCCACCTGTCTAAATCCACACGTTTTTCCGGTAGATAGTTCCACCGGTCATAGTGCTTTGCTTGCACACCTGACCGACCATGCGACAGTAACCATGCACGGCGCTCCTGATTCACCCCCAGCGCGGCTAGGTGCGTTTCGATGGTTGCGCGCAACGTGCGCCAAGTGAAACGGCGGGTCTCCCCCTTTGTCGAAAGCTGATCGCCAAGCGCTGAGAAAATATCTAGTGCAGTACCGGGTGTAATGCTGACTTTTCCACGCAGAGAGAACGGCCCAGGTGCTTTGCCTGCCTCTTGAAGCGCTAATAGCGGCGACAGGATTTCACAGAGTCGCTGAGTCATCGGCAACAGATGCTCACGCGGTGGAGTCCCTTTACCGCCCTTGAGGTCGATCAAGCGCATCACCTCACCATGTTCACCATCGTCGTAAAGGTCATCCCAAGTGACACGGCAAAGCATCTCTACCCGTTGCCCAGCTAGATAAAGCATTGCCCTTGCGATTGCACGGCGGCGCTCAGGCAAATCCTCAACGGCTAGAACAACCGCTTTCAATTCTTCCTTAGTCAGCGCCCAAGTGTTCGCCTGATTGGCGCCTTCAATAGTCGGCACATCACGCGCAGGATTTGTTTTGAGTCCGTATTGAACAGCGTCACCAGCACGAAGCGGGTTTAGGTCGCTCGCAAGCCCGAACGAAAACGCAGCTTGAAGGTAAGAGCGCAACTTATCAGCCTGCCGCTTCTTACCGTTGGTTGCTGAAGCCTTGGTCAAGCGCGTCCCCCGCCCTTTACTGGCGACTGATCGAGTCAGGCAGCGACGCAGGATGTTCGCAACATCGCTGGGTTCGACTTCCTTGGCCTTGCATTGCGACAATTCCAGGAATGGATCGAGAACATCCAGCTTTAGCGCTCCGCGCACAGCCCTGGCGCTGGACTTGCCCCTACGCTCCATATCGTCAACGTAGGCATTCAGCATTTGAGCCAACGTTCCCTGCCTTGCCTCAACATCCGCAGCACGTTGGGTTAGGCGTTGACGCTCATCTTCCGCTTTCTGATAGTCATCAATAGTCGGGAAGGCTCGAATCTCCAACGACTTCGCAGCGGCATAGGCTCGCCACTCAACCAGCGTTTTTTCGGAATAGTTCCCCAGCTTTAGCCGCTCCTGCTTTTTCTCTCGGCGCAGACTCAGATAGACCAACACGCCAGTAGCTCGGCGCTCAAAGAGAAGAGAACCCGTCCCTTTCCCTTCTAAGGCCTCAGAAAGCGTGGTTTTCAATGCTGTTATCTTGCTGTGAACCAGTTTCTGCGCCATTTTCAGCCCTATTCCTTTCTTAACGAATTGCTCAACGAATCATAGCAACTCTAGAGGATTTCAGGAAACAACGAGAAACGTAAAATCAAGCTATTAGCCCTATAAATAGGGACTTTCATATTTCACGAGGTAGCTCCAGATCACTAATCTTGTGACTCATAATCCCTTGGTCGTAGGTTCGAGTCCTACTGGGCCCACCACACAAGAAAGCCGCGCATTGCGCGGCTTTTGCGTATCTGGCCGAGTGATTTTTTCCGCAGGGCCAAGCCTGTAACATGCCTGCTCACTGCCCTCTCGCACTGGAGCTCCCCCTTGCCCGCCCTAGACGAAATCGACCGCCAACTGATCGCCGCCCTGCAGCTCAACGCCCGTGAAAGCGTGGCCATGCTCGCCCGGCAGTTGGGCATCGCGCGTACCACCGTCACGTCGCGTCTGGCCCGCCTGGAAAAAACCCAGGTCATCACGGGTTACGGCGTGCGCCTGGGCCAGCGCGTTGCGGATGGTGGGTTGCAGGCTTATGTGGGCATTACCGTGCAACCCCGTTCGGGCAAAGAGGTGTTGCGCAGGCTGAGCGCCATGGCGCAAGTGCAGCAGTTGTGCGCGGTGAGTGGGGAGTTCGATTACGTGGCGTGGCTGCGCACCGATTCGCCGGAGCAACTGGACCAATTGCTGGACCAGATCGGCAGTGTCGACGGCGTGGAGAAAACCACCACCTCGATCATCCTCAGTAACAAACTGGATCGCGGACAACCAATCTGATCACTATATTCGTCATATTGACTAAAACTAACGCAATACGACGACACATTGCGTCTTATTAACGAGCGCAACGCTCCCTAAACTGGCTGCCATCTTTTCCTATACTCAACGGGCCCTCCTCCCGCCGAGCCGTCAGTAAGGTCAGCCATGAGCATTCCGTCCAGCACCCTCAGCAAGCCTAATCGCCACCCGGGCGACGGCAAGAAACCCATCACTATCTTCGGCCCGGATTTCCCGTTTGCCTTTGATGACTGGATCGAACACCCCGCCGGGCTGGGCAGTATTCCTGCGGCTAACCATGGCGCCGAAGTGGCGATCGTCGGTGCCGGGATCGCGGGCCTGGTTGCGGCCTACGAGTTGATGAAGCTGGGGCTCAAGCCCGTTGTGTACGAAGCCTCGAAGATGGGCGGTCGCTTGCGCTCGCAGGCCTTTGAAGGCGCCGAAGGCATCATCGCCGAGCTGGGCGGCATGCGGTTCCCGGTGTCGTCCACGGCGTTCTACCATTACGTGGACAAGCTGGGGCTGGAAACCAAGCCCTTTCCCAACCCGCTCACTCCGGCGTCCGGCAGCACTGTGATCGATCTGGAAGGCCAGACTCACTACGCGCAAAAACTCGCCGACTTGCCTGCTCTGTTCCAGGAAGTGGCCGATGCCTGGGCCGACGCTCTGGAAGCCGGTTCACAGTTCGGCGATATCCAGCAGGCGATCCGCGACCGCGACGTGCCTAGGCTCAAGGAGCTATGGAACAAGCTCGTGCCGCTGTGGGATGACCGTACCTTCTACGACTTCGTCGCCACCTCCAAAGCCTTCGCCAAATTGTCGTTCCACCACCGCGAGGTGTTTGGCCAGGTCGGTTTCGGTACCGGCGGCTGGGACTCTGACTTCCCCAACTCCATGCTGGAAATCTTCCGTGTGGTGATGACCAACTGCGATGATCATCAACACCTGATCGTCGGTGGCGTGGCCCAAGTGCCCATGGGCATCTGGCGCCATGTGCCGGAACGCTGCGCCCACTGGCCGGCCGGTACCAGCCTGAGCTCGCTGCATAGAGGTGCGCCACGGGCCGGCGTGAAGCGC
The DNA here is from genome assembly GCF_002018845.1 of Pseudomonas sp. MF6394. NCBI lineage: Bacteria > Pseudomonadati > Pseudomonadota > Gammaproteobacteria > Pseudomonadales > Pseudomonadaceae > Pseudomonas > Pseudomonas sp. MF6394. Next base: position 100,106 of record NZ_MVOJ01000015.1, on the reverse strand, counting down.
ATCGCCCACGCCGCCGATGGCCGTTTCGCCGTTACCGACAACTACGGCGACACCCGCGAATACGCGGCAGTGCTGACCACCTGCCAAAGCTGGCTGCTGACCACCCAGATCGAATGCGATGAAACCCTGTTCTCACAAAAAATGTGGATGGCCCTGGATCGCACTCGCTACATGCAGTCCTCGAAAACCTTCGTGATGGTTGACCGCCCATTCTGGAAAGACAAAGACCCACAAACCGGTCGCGACCTGATGAGCATGACCCTCACCGACCGCCTGACCCGTGGCACCTACCTGTTCGATAACGGCGACGACAAGCCGGGGGTGATCTGCCTGTCCTACTCGTGGATGAGCGACGCGCTGAAGATGCTGCCCCAGCCTATCGACAAGCGGGTGAAACTGGCCCTCGATGCACTGAAGAAGATCTACCCCAAAGTCGACATCAAGGCGCGCATCATCGGCGACCCGATCACCGTATCCTGGGAGGCCGATCCGCATTTCCTCGGGGCCTTCAAAGGCGCCTTGCCCGGCCACTATCGCTACAACCAGCGGATGTATGCGCACTTCATGCAAAAGGATATGCCTGCCGAACAACGCGGGATCTTCATCGCCGGTGATGATGTATCGTGGACGCCTGCCTGGGTCGAAGGCGCGGTACAAACCTCGCTCAACGCGGTATGGGGCATCATGAACCACTTCGGAGGCAGCACCCACCCGCAGAACCCAGGCCCGGGCGACGTGTTCGATGAAATAGGGCCGATCGCCCTGGCAGAATAAGGAGTTGAGCATGCGTGTCGCCTTGTACCAATGCCCGCCACTGCCGCTGGATGTGGCCGCTAACCTGCAGCGCCTGCACCGGTTGGCCCATGAGGCACACGGCGCCGATGTGCTGGTGCTGCCAGAGATGTTCCTCAGCGGCTATAACATTGGCGCCGAAGCCGTTGGCGCACTGGCCGAGGCACAGGATGGGCCGTCGGCGCAGGCAATTGCCGAACTGGCGCAAGGTGCCGGGCTGGCGATTCTGTATGGCTACCCGGAGCGGGCCGAGGACGGCCAGATCTACAACGCCGTGCAGTTGATCGACGCCCACGGCAAGCGCCTGTGCAACTACCGTAAGACCCACCTGTTTGGCGATCTTGATCACTCGATGTTCAGCGCCGGCCCCGATGATTTCCCGGTGGTGGAATTGAACGGGTGGAAGGTGGGCATGCTGATTTGCTACGACCTGGAGTTTCCGGAAAACACCCGGCGCCTGGCCCTGGCCGGTGCCGAACTGATCCTGGTGCCCACCGCCAATATGGTGCCGTTCGATTTTGTTGCCGACGTCACCGTACGGGCGCGCGCCTTTGAAAACCAATGTTTCGTGGCCTATGCCAACTACTGCGGGCACGAAGACGAGATTCACTACTGCGGGCAAAGCAGCATTGCCGCGCCGGACGGCGAGCGAATTGCCCAGGCCGGCCTGGATGAAGCCTTGATCGTCGGCACCCTGGAGCGCCAATCGATCTTCGACGCCCGCGCCGCCAACCACTACCTGCAAGACCGTCGCGCCGAACTCTACGGCGCACTGCACAAGCCCTGACCCATTGGGTTTGCTAGCATAGGCACTTCCCACGCCTCGGAAGTGCCCATGCCTGCGCCGGTTCACCCTCATCCCCTTCACCTGACTCTCGCCAATGGCCTGCGGGTCTGCCTGCGCCATGCGCCGCGCTTGAAGCGCTGCGCCGCCGTTTTACAGGTGGCTGCCGGCAGCCATGACGTGCCATTGGCTTGGCCTGGGCTGGCGCATTTTCTTGAGCACTTGTTGTTTCTCGGTACCGAGCGCTTTCCAGCCGGCGAAGGGCTGATGGCCTACGTGCAGCGACACGGCGGGCAGGTCAATGCCAGCACCCGTGAGCGCATCACCGAGTTTTTCTTTGAACTGCCGGTGCCGGTGTTTGCAGACGGGCTGATGCGGTTGGCGGATATGCTGACTCACCCACGCCTGGCCCTCGATGATCAACAGCGTGAGCGCGAAGTGCTCGACGCGGAGTTCATCGCCTGGTCCCAGGATGCCAAGGCCCAACAACAAGTGGCGCTGCTGCAAGGCTTGGCAGCGGATCATCCGTTGCGCGGTTTTCATGCCGGCAACCGCGACAGCCTGCCGGTGGAAAGCGAGGCCTTTCAGCAAGCCTTGCGCGGGTTCCACGCACACTTTTATCAAAGCGGGCAGATGACTTTGAGCCTTGCCGGCCCACAATCGCTGACAGACCTGCAGGCCATGGCCCAGCAGTTCAGTGACCAACTGACACCCGGGCCATTGCACCCGCAGGCCGCTCCACCGGCCTTGATGCAAGGCTCGGCACGCCGCTATCAACACGTCGCCGGCCAACACCTGCATCAAGTCATTACCTGTAACGCGCCACGGGAAGCGCTGGCGTTTCTCTGCACCTGGCTCAACGCCTCGGCCCCCGGCGGGCTGTTCGCCGAACTGCAAGCACAACGACTGGCCATCGCGCTGCAGGCGTCCGTGCTGTACCAGTTTGCGGATCAAGCCGTGCTGGATATCCACTTCACTCTCGGCAGCGAGCGCGAACCGGCCACGCAGATCGAAGAGTTACTGCACGACTGGCTGAGTTTCTTCGCACACAGCGACTGGACAGCGTTACGCGAAGAATTCGCCTTGCTCAATGCTCGCCAGCAACAGGTCCAAGGCGCCCTAGTCTTGGCGCGCAACGACGCCCACGACTTGTCGGAACAAGGCGCCGCTGCCCTCAGGGCCATGCTCGATTCACTGCACCTGCCCGCCTCCCGGCACCCTTGGCAACTGCCGCCTAACAATCCTTTTCTTCGTGCGCCCGCCAAGGAAGAACGCGCCGGCCTGATTCGCGGCCAAACCAGCGCCCATCGTGGCTTGCGTACCTTTGCCCAGGATCGCTCACGGGGCCGACGGGAGCTGTCGGCGCTGACCTTCAGCCAGGCGTTGGCGGATGACACGGGCGAAGGTGCGCTGTACCTGCACTGGCGGTTTGACTCGGCGGTACCCACCGGGCTGGAAAGCCTGTTGCGGCCGTTGTGCGAACAGGCACGGCAGGCGGGCGTCGAGTTGTCTTGCGAAACGATCGCCACTGACTGGCAGGTGAAGATGCACGGCCTCCACGAGCCCATGCCGGCGGTGCTGGAAGCGTTGGCGCGGTGCCTGAGTGGCTCGGATGAACCGTCGCCCGCTCCCGCGCCGATGATCGCCATCCGGGAACTGCTCAAGGCGTTGCCTGCTTGCTGTGCCGGTGTTCAACCCGAGCCTCAGGGGACGACAGCGTCCTGGGCCACAGCACGCTGGCAGGGGCTGGGCGCAGGTCTGCCCGCCGCCTGTGAAGCGGCGATCAAAGCCGCAGCGGCCCGGTTGCCTGGGCAACCGGCAACTCAGCCTTTCACACCTCAGGCCCTTGACGGACAAAAGCGCTGGCACGCAGTCAACACCGAATCCAGCGAGGCGGCGCTACTGCTATTTTGCCCAGCACCGACGCGATCTCTCGCCGATGAAGCCAACTGGCGCTTGCTCGCGCATGTGCTCCAGGGGCCGTTCTACCAGCGCCTGAGAGTCGAATTGCAAATCGGCTACGCCGTGTTCAGCGGCATCCGACCAATCAACGGCCAAACCGGCCTGCTGTTTGGGGTGCAATCGCCCAGCACTTCCCTGGACGGCATCGTCGAACAGTTGCAGGCCTTCCTGAGGCAACTGCCGTCGTTGATCGCGCGCTGCCCCGACTTGGGTAACCAGGCCCTCGCGCAGCAGTTCTCGGCCCAGACGCTGCCCATCAACGAAGCTGCCGAGTTGCTCTGGCATGCGCACTTGGCAGGTCATTCGTCGGGTTATCTGGATCAGCTTCAACAGTTGATTCAACAGCGCACACGCGAGGATGTGCAGCACGCCGCGCACCAACTCAATGACGCAGCAGGCGGCTGGCGCTGCGTGGCCAACGGGCCGCGTATCAACGACGACTGGCAAGCAGCGCCGTGATCATTGCCAACCCTGCAACAGGCTTTCTCCACCGAGACAGCGCTAACTTGAATAAAATTGCGTAACATTGCGCAGCAATATCTGAACATCTCCAATGGGAGGTGGACTATATGTATTACTTGGTAGTGAACGTCCCATCCCTTGATAGGAGTAAGAATATGACCTGGTCCAAACCTGCTTACACTGATCTGCGTATTGGTTTCGAAGTCACCATGTACTTCGCCAGCCGTTGATTGGCTGAGTGATACAACGCCTCGGTTCGCCCGGGGCGTTTTTGTTTTGAGCTGTGCTTGATGGAGCGATCATGTTTGTCCAGATTCTAGGTTCCGCCGCCGGCGGTGGCTTCCCGCAGTGGAACTGCAACTGCGTGAACTGCGCAGGTTTTCGTGATGGCAGCCTGCGGGCCCACGCGCGTACCCAGTCGTCCATCGCGATCTCCGACGACGGCGTGAACTGGGTGCTCTGCAATGCCTCGCCGGATATCCGCGCGCAACTCCAGGGCTTTGCGCCCATGCAACCGGGCCGCGCCCTGCGCGATACCGGCATCAGCGCAATCATCCTGATGGACAGTCAGATCGACCACACCACCGGCCTGCTGAGCCTGCGCGAAGGCTGCCCGCATCAGGTGTGGTGCACCGACATGGTCCACGAAGACCTGAGCACAGGCTTCCCGTTGTTCACCATGTTGACCCACTGGAATGGTGGCCTGGCCTGGAACCGCATCGAGCTGGACGCCAGCTTCACCATCCCGGCCTGCCCCAACCTGCGCTTCACCCCGCTGCCGTTGCGCAGCGCCGCGCCGCCCTATTCGCCGCACCGCTTCGATCCGCACCCCGGTGACAACATCGGCCTGATCGTCGAAGACCTGCGCACCGGCGGCAAACTGTTCTACGCCCCTGGGCTGGGCAAGGTCGACGCGCCGCTGTTGGACATCATGGCCGGCAGTGACTGCCTGCTGGTCGACGGCACGATGTGGGACGACGATGAAATGCAGCGCCGTGGCGTCGGCACCCGCACCGGGCGTGAGATGGGCCACCTGGCCCAGAACGGCCCCGGCGGCATGCTTGAAGTGCTGGAGCAACTGCCCAAGCAGCGCAAAGTGCTTATCCACATCAACAACACCAACCCGATCCTCGATGAAGACTCTCCCGAGCGAGCGGAGCTGGTGCGGCGCAATGTCGAAGTGGCTTACGACGGCATGAGCATTGAATTGTAGGAGCGATCGAAATGACCGACACACCGTTGAGCAGGGCTGAGTTCGAAGCAGCCCTGCGCGCCAAGGGCGCCTACTACCATATCCATCACCCCTACCATGTGGCGATGTACGAAGGCCGCGCCAGCCGTGAGCAGATCCAGGGCTGGGTCGCCAATCGCTTCTACTATCAGGTGAATATCCCGCTGAAAGACGCGGCGATCCTGGCCAACTGCCCAGACCGTGAAATCCGTCGCGAATGGATTCAGCGTCTGCTCGACCATGACGGCGCGCCCGGTGAAGACGGCGGTATCGAAGCCTGGCTGCGCCTGGGCCAGGCTGTGGGTCTGGACCCCGACCAATTGCGCTCTCAAGAGCTGGTGCTACCCGGCGTGCGCTTCGCCGTGGACGCCTATGTCAACTTCGCCCGCCGCGCCAGTTGGCAAGAAGCCGCCAGCAGCTCGCTGACCGAGCTGTTCGCGCCGCAAATCCACCAGTCGCGCCTCGACAGTTGGCCCCAGCATTACCCGTGGATCGACCCGGCCGGTTACGAGTACTTCCGCACACGCCTGGGCCAGGCCCGTCGCGATGTGGAACACGGCTTGGCGATCACCCTGCAGCACTACACCACCCGCGAGGGGCAGGAGCGCATGCTGGAAATTCTCCAGTTCAAACTGGACATCCTGTGGAGCATGCTGGACGCCATGAGCATGGCCTACGAACTCAAACGCCCGCCCTATCACAGCGTGACCGAGCAGCGGGTATGGCATAAAGGGATCACCCTATGAGCTTTGATCGCAGCAACACCCCGAACTGGCGCCCGGGCTACCGCTTCCAATACGAGCCGGCGCAAAAAGGCCACGTGTTGCTCTACCCCGAAGGCATGATCAAGCTCAACGACAGCGCCGCATTGATCGGTGGCCTGATCGACGGCGAGCGCGATGTGGCGGCCATTATTGCCGAGCTGGACAAGCAGTTCCCCGGCGTGCCGGAGCTGGGTGACGACATCGAGCAATTCATGGAGGTCGCCCGTGCTGAGCACTGGATCACCCTTGCCTGAGAAGCCCGCCATCGGCCTGCCGCTGTGGCTGCTGGCCGAGCTGACCTATCGCTGCCCGTTGCAGTGCCCGTATTGCTCCAACCCGCTGGATTTCGCCGAGCAGGGCAAGGAGCTGAGCACCGAACAATGGATCAAGGTTTTTCGCGAAGCCCGTGAAATGGGCGCGGCGCAGCTGGGGTTTTCCGGCGGTGAGCCGCTGGTGCGCCAGGACCTGGCCGAACTGATCGGTGAGGCGCGCAAGCTGGGTTTCTACACCAACCTGATCACCTCTGGCATCGGCCTCACCGAGCAAAAAATCAGCGACTTCAAGAAAGCCGGCCTGGACCATATCCAGATCAGCTTCCAGGCCAGTGACGAGCAGGTAAACAACCTGCTGGCCGGCTCGAAAAAAGCCTTCGCGCAAAAACTGGAAATGGCTCGCGCGGTGAAAGCCCACGGCTACCCGATGGTGCTGAACTTCGTCACCCATCGGCACAATATCGACAAGATCGACCGCATCATCGAACTGTGCATTGCGCTGGAAGCGGATTTCGTCGAGCTCGCCACCTGCCAGTTCTACGGTTGGGCGCAGCTCAATCGCGTGGGCTTGCTGCCCACCCGCGAGCAGTTGGTGCGCGCCGAACGCATCACCAATGAATACCGCGCCAAGCTGGAAGCCGAAGGCCACCCGTGCAAGCTGATCTTCGTGACACCGGACTATTACGAAGAGCGCCCCAAAGCCTGCATGAACGGCTGGGGCAGCATCTTCCTGACCGTCACACCCGACGGCACCGCCCTGCCTTGTCACGGCGCAAGGCAGATGCCGGTGCAGTTTCCCAATGTGCGCGACCACAGCATGCAGCACATCTGGTACGACTCGTTTGGCTTCAATCGCTTTCGTGGCTACGACTGGATGCCCGAGCCGTGCCGTTCATGCGACGAAAAAGAAAAGGACTTCGGCGGCTGCCGTTGCCAGGCCTTCATGCTCACCGGTGACGCCAGCAACGCCGACCCGGTATGCAGCAAATCCGAGCAGCACGGCATCATCCTTCAGGCGCGGGAAGAGGCCGAACAGGCCACCCAGACCATCGAGCAACTGGCCTTTCGCAATGAGCGCAACTCAAGGCTCATTGCAAAAGGCTGAGGACCTCAACGCTTGGCGATGATGTACACCGCGTGGATGATGCCAGGGAAGTAACCGCACAGGGTCAGCAGGATATTCAGCCAGAAGGCACCGCCGAAGCCTACTTGCAGGAACACACCCAATGGCGGCAGCAGAATGGCGATGATGATACGAATGATGTCCATGGGTCAGCTCCAGAAAATCGGCTCGTGTGAGCCGTGTAGCTAATCGACATTGGCGGTTCGTGAGGGTTCAGTGGATTCTGGCATTGGGCCATCTCAGGCCAGAATCTCCAGCCCATGTTTTTGCACGATGCTCAATAACTTGAGCGCCATGCCACTGGGCCGTTTCTCTCCCGACTCCCATTTTTTGACCGTGGACGCGCTGGTGTTCAGGTAGCGGGCGAATACAGGTTGGCTGACATGGCTGCTTTCCCGTAGTTGCTTGATCTGTTCGGCAGGGATTTGGTCTGGCATGGATAAACATGCCTCATCATATTCTCGCAGAGTGGTTTTGCTGATGGCGCCGACAGCATGAAGCGCTTTGGCTGACTCGTGAATGGACTCAAACGCCTCGCTTTTATACTTTTTGGTCATGATGTATCTCCACAAACTCCTTGAGTCTCATAAAAACATACCACCCAGTGGTATAGATTGAAAGTCGAGCACGTCGTACCCCATCGGCAGTCCTTGCCGACGCCCGCTAAAAAACCACTGTTTCCAGAGAGACTCAATCAACGTTTTCACACCAGAAATTACCCAGACAAAAAAACGCCCCCAGCCAAAAGAATCAGGCTGGAGGCGCCGCGTATGCCGCGAGACGGTTCAGGAAACTGGGGTCAAACGGCGATGCCCTTGCGGCATTGCACTTGAGCGGTGCGCACCCGAGAAAAGGCGCGGGCAAGCCGCAGCAGCATTTCGTCGATGTGGGTTTTGCTGATGTTCAGCGCAGGGGTAAAGCGCAGGCAGTCAGGTTGTGAGGCGGTGAGAATCAAGCCTTCGTGCAGCGCGGCCTTGACCACTGCTGCGGCGCAATCGTCCGACAGTGTCAGGCCCCAAAGCAGCCCGTTGCCGCGCAAGGGCCCATGGTCGTAACGGTAGGCCAGGCGGGCAAGGCCTTCTGCCAGGTACAAGCCGGATTCGCGCAGATGCTCGAGAAAGCCGTTCGCCAATACAGCGTCGAGTACCGCGATACCCGCAGATGCCATCAGCGCATTGCCATGATGCGTACCGTCCAATTCGCCCGGTTCGAAGCAACAGGCAGTACCACGCGCCAGCAGCGCCGCCAGGGGCACGCCACCGCCGAGGCCTTTGCCCAGGGCAATGATGTCGGCCCGCACGCCGTATTGTTGTTCGGCCAGCAAGCTGCCACAGCGGCCCACACCGGTTTGCACTTCGTCGAAGATCAGCAGGATCCCCAGCTCACGACACAGGCGTTCGACGCCCTTGAGGTAATGTTCGGTCGCGGGGATGACACCGCCGCCGCTTTGTATCGGCTCCAGCATGATAGCGACGGTCTGCGCATCCACCGCTGCATGCAGGGCCGGCAGATCGTTGAACGGCACCTGGCTGAAACCTGGCAACTGCGGTTCGAAACGGTTTTCGCAGGCCACATCCGACGCCGACATCGCCCCCAAGCTACGGCCATGACAGCCGTTGCTTACGGTGATGATGTGGTAAGCGCCCCCGCGATGCAGTTGGCCCCACTTGCGTGCCAACCTGATGGCCGCTTCACAGGCTTCGGCACCGCTGTTGAGCAAATAGGCCTGGTCGCTGCCGGTGTGGTGGCACAGACGGTCGACGAGGTCCAGTTGCGCGCGGTTGTGCAAGCCCAGGCCGGGGTTGATCACGGTGAGCATCTGTTCGGCAATGGCGTCGCGCACGGCCTGGGGACTGTGGCCCAGGCTGTTGGCGCCGCCGCCTTGACTGAAATCCAGATAGGCGCGGTCGTCAGCGTCCGAAAGCCAGGAGCCGTGCCCCTGCACAAATACTTGGGGCGGGCGCGCCACAGTGGGCATCAGGCACTGGCTGGAAACCTCTGCACGCGGGGCATGCACAACCAGGTCATCCAGACTCGGCGCAGAGCGACGGAACAAGTTCACACTTCACCTCCGTTGGCAACCTGACCTTGGTCGATGCCGCCTGCCAATGAGGCCTTCAGATTTTTTGCCTTGCCTATGTAAACGCTATCAACAAAAACGCTGTTCATTGTCCGATCCGGCCCTGTAAGCCCTGCGAATAGGCGCTAGACTAGGCGCCTCGGGGGCCAGCGGCCATTTCGATTTTCCAGCTTTTTCGATAAGCAAACCTTATGGATTTCAAGCAACTGCGTTATTTCGTCGCGGTGTATGAGGAAGGCCACGTAGGCCGTGCCGCGGAGCGTCTGTCCATCTCCCAGCCAGCGCTGTCGCAACAGATTCGCCAACTGGAACAGAACCTCGACGTCAGCCTGTTCGAACGCAGCAGCAAGCGCCTGTTGCCGACCCTGGCGGCCCACACCTTATACAACCACGCATTGCCGCTGATTGATGGCATGCAGCAAGCCGTGGAGGCGCTGCGCAATTTCAAGGGCCAAGCCATGCGCACCCTGGCCATCGGCGTGCTGCAAACCGTGCACACCAGCCTGGTACCACAGATGCTTGAGCGCGTGCGCAAAGCCCAGCCCCATCTAGTGGTGCAGATCTACGAGCTGACCGGGCTTGAGATTGAGCGGCGGTTGCTCAATGGCTCACTCGATATTGGCATCAGCTACCTGCCACCCCGCCAGCCGGGCCTGCATGGCGTGCTGCTGTATGAAGACGAGTTGAAGGTAGTGATTCCTGAAGACCACCCCTTGCGCGAGTTCAAGAAAGTCTCGCTCAAACAAGCCGCCGAATTACCGATGTTGCTGCTGGGGGAAGAGTTTCAGGTTCGGCAGATCTGGCAAGGCCAACTGTCCAACCTCGGGCGGCGCCCGCAAGTGCAGGCGGAGCTCAATACCATGGTGGGCATTCTCGACAGCCTGCCTCACACCCGCTTGGCGACAGTGCTGCCTGGGCGCTCCCAGGACGAACACAACAGCAAGGCGCTGCTGTGGAAACCCTTGAGCGAGCCCAGGGTAGCGCTGAAAGTCGGGCTGGTATGCCGTGATGTGCAACGCCAGCAGGCGACGGTGGCGTTGCTGCGCACCCTGCTGGAAGACGTGATGAATGCCCCGCCGGCAAGCGCCTGACTTTTTCGCGGGCAAAAGAAAACCCCGCCGAAGCGGGGCTTTGCAGACTGTTTCCCTGACATCCATTTCACTCCGCCATCCTGGCAGAATCCTACGTGTCCGTGTTGTTGCTTTGCGCTTCCTGCGCGACGTCCATGTGAAGTAGATTAGCCGTGGATCCAATGTGGCGATAGAGGACGATTAGCAGCACGTCATGTAAGAGAATGCTTACACGCCCTCCGCGCCCTTAAAACAGGGCTTCATCCATCAGGAACAGTGATTCGCTACCGGCTTTTACCGACGCACTCAACGAGTGGATACGCGGCAACAGACGGGCAAAGTAGAAGCGTGCAGTTCCCAGTTTGCTGGCGTAGAAATCCTCCTCACCCTCTTTGCCCAACGCCGCCTTGGCCATGCGCGCCCACATATAGGCATAGGCCATGTAGCCGAACGCATGCAGGTATTCCACCGAGGCCGCGCCGATTTCATTGGCGTTGCTCTTGGCGCGGTCCAGCACCCAGGCCGTCAGCTCATCCAGGTTATCCACAGCCGCACTCAGCGGCGTGGTGAACTCGGCCAACTCAGGGCCCGATGCGGCGATGAACTGGCGGATCTCATCGGCGAACAAGGTATAGAACGCACCGCCGCTGCCGACGATCTTGCGCGCCATCAGATCCAGGGCCTGAATGCCGTTGGTACCTTCGTAGATCTGGGTGATGCGCACGTCACGCACCAATTGCTCCTGGCCCCACTCGCGGATGTAACCGTGACCACCAAACACCTGCTGGCCGAGTACGGTGGTTTCCAGGCCCAGGTCGGTGAGGAACGCCTTGGCAACCGGGGTCAGCAACGCCACCAGGTTATCGGCACGCTCGCGGGCCTGGGCATCGTCACTGAACTTGGCAATGTCCAACTGCGTCGCCACGTAGGTGGAGAACGCCCGGCCGCCTTCGTTCGCCGCCTTCATGGTCAGCAACATGCGACGCACATCCGGATGCACGATGATCGGGTCTGCCGGCTTGTCCTTGGCCTGCGCGCCTAGCGGGGAACGGCTTTGCAGACGGTCGCGGGCATATTCAATCGCGTTCTGATAGGAGCGCTCGCCCGATGCCAAGCCCTGAATGCCAACACCCAGTCGCTCATAGTTCATCATGGTGAACATCGCCGCCAAGCCACGGTTGGGCTCACCAACCAAGTAGCCCACGGCTTCGTCGAAGTTCATCACACAGGTGGCGGAGGCCTGGATGCCCATCTTGTGCTCAATGGAACCGCAGTTCACCGGGTTACGCGCGCCCAGGCTGCCATCGGCATTCACCAAAAACTTCGGTACCAGGAACAGCGAGATGCCCTTGGGCCCGGCCGGTGCGTCCGGCAGTTTGGCCAGCACCAGGTGGATGATGTTGTCGGTGAGGTCGTGCTCGCCGCCGGTGATGAAGATCTTGGTGCCGCTGACCTTGTAGGAACCGTCCGCCTGAGGCTCGGCCTTGGTGCGGATCATCCCCAGGTCGGTACCGGCATGGGCTTCCGTCAGGCACATGGAACCGGCCCACTCACCGGAATACATCTTCGGCAGGTAGGTGGCCTTGAGTGCTTCACTGGCGTGGGTGTTGATGGAGACACAGGCGCCGGAGGTCAACATCGGGTACAGGCCGAAAGCCAGGCTCGACGAGTTGATCATCTCTTCAACCTGCGCCGACACCGCCTTGGGCATGCCCATGCCGCCGTAGGTCGGGTCGCCGCCCACGCCTACCCAGCCGCCTTCGGCGTAGGTGCTGTAGGCCTGGGGAAAACCGTCGGGAGTCGTCACGGCGCCGTCCGCCCAGTGGCAGCCTTGCTCATCGCCGCCGCGGCTGAGCGGGGCAATGGATTTGGCGGTGACTTTGCCGGCCTCTTCCAGGATCGCTTCGACGGTTTCGGCGTCAACGCTGTCTGCCAATGCCGGTAACTGGGCCCAAGTATTAGCGACATCAAACACTTCGTTGAGGACGAAGCGCATATCACGCAACGGCGCTTTGTAATCAGCCATGGCAAACCTCGTGAGAACGTGAAAAGTGATTCGATAGGATCGGTTTTACAGGCGTCCAGTGTACCCGAACAACTTTTAAGACACATAGGGTCCGTTCGTGACCATTAAGTATTTATAAGTCACATACAAACCATTGTGGGAGCGGGCTTGCTCGCGAATGCGGCGTGTCAGTCGCTACATCTTTGACTGTACCAGCGCATTCGCGGGCAAGCCCGCTCCCACATTTTGACCCCGAGCAATCAGTGACCTCTACAGTGCAAAGGCCTGCGCCGGTAAGCTCATCAGGCATTCGCTCCCCGCCTCCACCGCAGCACGGTGCATGGCCGTACGCGGCAACAGGCGCTTGAAATAAAAGTCGCAGGTCGCAAGCTTCGCCTGGGCAAACCCTGGGTCATCCTGGGCTTGCGCCGCGATCGCCATGCGCAACCACAAGTAGGCAAGGATGATGTAACCGCTGTACATCAGGTAATCCATCGCCGCAGCGCCCACTTCGTCAGGGTTTTTCATCGCCGCCGTGCCGACCTTCAGGGTCAGCTCGCCCCACTGCTGGTTCAGCTCATTGAGCTGCGCCACATGGGCCTTGAGTTGCGCATGCTCGGCATTGGCCGCGCAGAACTTATGCACAATTTTGGTAAACCCACGCAGCAACTTGCCCTGGCTGCCCAGCACCTTGCGCCCGAGCAGGTCCAGGGCCTGGATGCCGTTGGTGCCTTCATAGATCGGCGCAATCCGTGCGTCACGGGCCAGTTGCTCCATGCCCCACTCGCGAATATAGCCATGACCACCGAATACCTGCATGCCGTGGTTGGTCACCTCCAGGCCGGTTTCGGTCATGAAGGCTTTACAGATCGGCGTGAGGAAGGCCAACAGGTCCTCGGCTTCCTGGCGTTGGCCAGCGTCGCTGCCAAGGTGCGCGGTATCGAGCAGTTGCGCGGTGAAATAGGTCAACGCGCGGTTGCCCTCGTTGAAAGCCTTCATGGTCAGCAGCATGCGGCGTACATCGGCGTGCACGATGATCGGGTCAGCGGCTTTCTCCGGAGCCTTGGCGCCGGTGAGCGAGCGCATCTGCAAGCGGTCGTTGGCGTACTTGATCGCGCCCTGGAAGCTCGCTTCACCGTTGCACAGGCCCTGCATTCCCGTGCCCAGGCGGGCGTGGTTCATCATGGTGAACATGCAGTTCAGGCCCTTGTTCGCCTCGCCAATCAAATAGCCTTTGGCGCCATCGAAGTTCAACACGCAGGTGGCAGAGGCCTTGATGCCCATCTTGTGTTCGATGGAGCCGCAGTGCACCGCATTGCGCTCGCCGGAGTCGGCATGGAACTTGGGCACGATAAACAACGAGATGCCCTTGGTACCCGCCGGCGCGTCCGGCAGCTTGGCCAGCACCAGGTGGATGATATTGGCGCTCATGTCGTGCTCGCCGGCCGAGATGAAGATCTTGCTGCCGGTGACCGAGTAACTGCCGTCCGCCTGCGGCACGGCGCGGGTCTTGATCAAGCCCAGGTCGGTGCCGCAGTGGGCTTCGGTCAGGCACATGGTGCCGGTCCATTCGCCAGCGGTGAGCTTGCTCAGGTAGGTGGCTTTCTGTTCGTCGGTGCCGTGGGCGTGGATGGCCGACATCGCACCGTGGGTCAGGCCCGGGTACATGCCCCAGGAGGTGTTGCTGGAGCCGATCATCTCGCTCAGCACCAGGCCCAGGGAATGGGGCAGGCCCTGGCCACCGTAGGCCGGGTCTGCCGCCACGCCATGCCAGCCACCCTCAACATACTGGGCAAAGGCTTGCTTGAAGCCTTTGGGCGTGGTCACCACGCCATTATCGAAATGGCAGCCCTCTTCATCGCCGCTGCGATTGAGCGGCGCGAGTACGTTTTCGCAGAATCTGGCGCCTTCTTCGAGGATCGCACTGACCATGTCCGGGCTGGCATCCGTGGCGCCAAGGGCCGCATAGTGGCCGTGGAAATCGAATACGGTGTCGATCAGAAAGCGCATGTCGCGCAAGGGAGCTTTGTACTCAGGCATGGCAATGTCTCCGGCAGCAGATAGGGTTAACCTACTGCCGGCCATGGCCGTGGACAATCACTGTAGCGCTGCTGAATACAGCGCCATTACTCAACCGGCAGCGCTTTGCATGCGCACCGCGCCACGGCGGGTTTGCCCGGCCGCGACCACACAATTACGCCCCGCCCCCTTGGCGGCATACAGCGCCTGGTCGGCGGACTTGAGCACCTCGTCGGGGCTGCGCTGCTCGGCCTGGCGCTCGGCCACGCCGATGCTTACCGTCACCGACACACTGGATGCTCCGCTGCCCGCACGGCGTTGGCGGCCTTGATGGTCGTCCTGGGGGCGGTCCGGGTTGCGCAACTTGATGTCGTAGCTGGCGATGATCTCGCGGATCTCCTCCAGGTGCGGCATGCACTCATCCAAAGTCTTGCCGGCAAACACCACGGCAAACTCTTCACCGCCGTAACGGTAAGCCCGCCCACCACCGCTGACCTTGGACAGCTTGCTCGCCACCAGGCGCAGCACCTGGTCGCCCACGTCGTGGCCGTGGGTGTCATTGAAACGCTTGAAGTGATCGACGTCGCTCATCGCCAGCACATAGTTACGCCCCAGCCGCTGCATGCGCTCGTTGAGCGCACGGCGCCCCGGCAAGCCGGTGAGTTCATCACGGAACGCCATTTGATACGCCTCGTGCGCCACCCCCGCAGCGATCATCAGCATCACCTGGCTGCACATGATGTTGAGGGTGAACGGCAAGATGAACGTTTGCGGCAACATCCAGAACATCCCCAGCAGCCCCACCAGTTGTGCGGCGTGCAGCGGGCGCGGCTGGTACCAGTATTGGGCGGCCAGAGTGAGAAAGCCGATCAGGAACATCGGGTACGAGAGTTGGATCAGGCTCATCCACGCGCCGTGCAGCATCGGCCAGCGAATCTCCGCCAACCAGCCCAGCAAGGCCTGGGGAAAACTCTGTTCCAAGGCCAGCGCCACACTGCCCACCGCCAGCAGCACCGCGCAGCGGGCGACGAAGTCACGGAACAGATGGGTCTTTTCCTGCCACAGCGCATAGATGCTGAACAGCAAGGGCAACAGCAGGCAGCACAGGTGGAACACCACCGCAGCGTCTTCACGCACGCGGCCGTTGTCACGGTAGAAGTCGGTCTGGGTATCCAGCAGGAAATAGGCGACGTACACCGTGACCATCAGGAACAGTTCACGCTGACGTCGATACACCGCGCAATAGGCACCGCCAAGCAACAGGACCAGGGTGGGCAACACGTTGAACAGCGAGGTGAAGAAGACGCTGAGGTCCTTGACGTACGCAGCCGAGAGCCCGGCCAGCAACAGCAGCAGCGAAGGTAGGAAATGGCTGAAACGTACAGCGGACACGCGTGACAAGGGTAAAACTCCGACCCGCAAACAAATAATAGCACTGTGCCTCTAAGCGGTCAGTTAAGCACAACCGACCGGGCATGTATCACATTGCCATCACTGTAACGGCAGCTCACCGCAATCCCTGAGTGCATCACTGCGGTTTTTTATGCGCGCCTTCTGTAGGAGCGAGCTTGCTCGCGAAAATGTCACCGGCACCGCGTTTAATCAGGCCGCCCGCATTATCGTTAGCGGCCTTCGCGAGCAAGCTCGCTCCTACAGGAGTGCAAAAAAACCGCCGCGTCCCGAAGGAGGCGGCGGTTTTTAGAAGAGCCCGGTAAGGCTTAGTAAGCCAGGCCGAAGTCTTCTTCTTTCATGTCCATCAGGTTGTTGGCGCCCGACAGCATGGTTGCCACGTGGGTGCGGGTACGCGGCAGGATGCGCTGGAAGTAGAAGCGCGCAGTCTGCAATTTGGCGGTGTAGAACGCCTCTTCGCTGGTGCCAGCGGCCAGTTTCTCGGCGGCCAGGCGTGCCATGTCGGCCCAGAAGTAAGCCAGGCACGCGTAACCGGAGTACATCAGGTAGTCCACCGAAGCGGCGCCGACTTCTTCACGGTCTTTCATCGCGGCCATGCCGACCTTCATGGTCAACTCGCCCCACTCTTTGTTCAGTGCCGCCAGCGGTGCAACGAACTCTTTGACCGCTTCGTTGCCTTCGTTGGCCTGGCAGAACTTGTGCACGATCTTGGTGAAGCCCTTGAGCGCTTCGCCTTGGGTCATCAGCACTTTACGGCCGAGCAGGTCCAGCGCCTGAATGCCGGTGGTGCCTTCGTACAGCATCGAAATGCGGCTGTCGCGAACGTTCTGCTCCATGCCCCACTCAGCGATAAAGCCGTGGCCACCGTAGATCTGCACGCCGTGGTTGGCCGATTCAAAACCGACTTCGGTCATGAACGCCTTGGCGATCGGGGTCATGAAGGCCAACAGGGCATCGGCCTGCTTCTTGGCTTCGTCGTCGGTGCCGTACTTGACGATGTCCACTTGCTTGGCGGTGAAGTACACCATCGCACGGTTACCTTCGGCGAAGGCTTTCATGGTCAGCAGCATGCGGCGTACGTCAGGGTGCACGATGATCGGGTCAGCGGCTTTGTCCGGTGCTTTCGGGCCGGTCAGGGAGCGCATTTGCAGGCGATCACGCGCATATTTCAAGCCGCCCTGGAAGCCGATCTCGGCGTGGGCCAGGCCTTGCAGCGCGGTGCCCAGGCGAGCGGTGTTCATGAAGGTGAACATGCAGTTCAGGCCTTTGTTCGCCGGGCCGATCAGGAAACCGGTGGCCGCGTCGAAGTTCATCACGCAG
The DNA here is from genome assembly GCF_002018845.1 of Pseudomonas sp. MF6394. Taxonomy (NCBI): domain Bacteria; kingdom Pseudomonadati; phylum Pseudomonadota; class Gammaproteobacteria; order Pseudomonadales; family Pseudomonadaceae; genus Pseudomonas; species Pseudomonas sp. MF6394. The sequence continues at coordinate 82,812 of NZ_MVOJ01000015.1, read as the reverse complement.
GTGGCGTTGCCGTGGATGCCCATCTTGTGTTCCAGGGAACCACAGGTGACCGCGTTGCGCTCGCCCACCGAGCCATCGGCATTGGGCAGGAACTTGGGCACGATAAACAGCGAGATGCCTTTGGTGCCAGCCGGTGCGTCCGGCAGGCGGGCCAGTACGATGTGGACGATGTTGTCGGCCATGTCGTGTTCGCCGGCCGAGATGAAGATCTTGGTACCGGAGACTTTGTAGGAACCGTCAGCCTGAGGCTCGGCCTTGGTGCGCAGCATGCCCAGGTCGGTGCCGCAGTGTGGCTCGGTCAGGCACATGGTGCCGGTCCATTCGCCCGACACCAGCTTGGTCAGGTAAGCGTCTTGCTGCTCGGGGGTGCCGTGCTCGGAAATGGTGTTCATCGCGCCATGGGACAGGCCAGGGTACATGCCCCACGACCAGTTGGCTTCGCCGACCATTTCGCTCACAGCCAGGCCCAGGGATTCCGGCAGGCCTTGGCCACCGTGCTCCACGTCGTGGGCCAGGCTTGGCCAGCCGCCTTCGACGAATTGTTTGTAGGCTTCTTTGAAACCTGCTGGGGTTTTAACGCCTGACTCACTCCAGGTACACCCTTCGATGTCGCCCACGCGGTTCAAGGGTGCCAGTACTTGCTCACAGAACTTGGCGCCTTCTTCGAGGATGGCGTCGACCATGTCCGGGGTAGCGTCCTGGCAAGCCGGCAGGCTCTGATAGTGCGCTTCATAACCGAGCAGTTCGTCACGAACGAAGCGAATATCACGCAAGGGGGCCTTGTAGTCAGGCATAGCGATAAACCTCTGCTGATGTAGCTGGGATGAACAACCGCGTGGATTTGTTATGGCGGTCAAACAGGTGTTTGAAACATACGTTTACGACCCAGGGTTGTCAAGCGTCGGCCAGATGCCGTTTGTCTTGACGCGGGTCAGCGTCAGGCACGCTAAGGCCTGCGGCGGGATGCCACACAGAACTTTTAGGAAAGATGAAGTTTTTTGTAGGAGCGAGCTTGCTCGCGAAGGACATCAGCACACCGTGCTAGTCCAGGCGGTACGCGTTATCGTTGGCGTTTTTCGCGAGCAAGCTCGCTCCTACAGGGTGGGACGGGATCAGGCGTAGGTATCGATCAAGGTACCGAGCATTTCATCCGAAGCCTTGGCGACTTTCGCCCCCAGCTCGACTTGAAACTTGCCCTGGGCCATTTCCACCATGTTGCTTGCCGAGTTGGACGCTTGGGCGCGGTCATTGGCTTGCAGACGGTCGCTTTGCGCGGCCGATGGCTGGGTGGTCGCGGCGCTGGCAATCTTGCCGGCCGCCTGGTCGACACGGTTCTGCCCGGTCTGAATGCTGCTCAGGCCCGAATAAAACGCGCTGCTTCCAGAGATGTCCATGGCGTAAGCCTGCCTTTGAGAAAATCGTGAAGCCCGATTGAACCAGACATCCTGGCAAAAGGCCCGTCAAAAACACTAATGGCATATTGCCTTAGCGATAGCCAAAATCAGTCAAGCAGGTCCAGCTCCAGGTACTCGGCCACTGCGGCGGCCCCGGCATGTTTGAGTTTCGGCACTCGCCCCAGGCAAGGCGCGGGCAGGCGCTCAGCCAGGGTGGCGAGGTTTTCTTCCAGACGGGAGGTCTTGGGGTCGATGATATTTGCCACCCAGCCCGCCAGCGGCAAGCCATCCCGTGCGATGGCTTCGGCGGTGAGCAACGCGTGGCTGATGCACCCCAGGCGCACGCCTACCACCAGGATCACCGGCAGTTTGAGCGCCATGGCCAGGTCCGACAGGTTGGCCTGGTCGGCCAAGGGCACGCGCCAACCGCCCGCCCCTTCGATCAAAGTGAAGTCCGCGCCCCGTGCCAGGATCTGCTGCATCGGTTTGAGCAGCGATTGCACCGTGAGCCCGACGCCCGCCTCGCGCGCCGCCAGATGCGGCGCGATAGCCGGCTCGAAGGCCACCGGGTTGACTTCGGCATAACTGAGCGGCACGGAACACTCGGCCAGCAGCGCCAACGCATCGGCATTGCGCAACCCCTTGGCCGTCAGTTGGCAGCCCGACGCCACCGGCTTTCCGGCGGCCGTGCTTTTGCCGGCGAGCCTGGCGGCATGCAACAGGCCGGCGGCGATGGTGGTCTTGCCAACATCGGTGTCTGTACCGGTGATGAAGTACGCGGCGCTCATAGCGGTTTCTCCAGTACGGCATACACCACTTGGTAAGTGGCGGGCAGGCCCTGGGCCTGGCGGAACTGCTCGTAGGCCTCTACCAGCGCGACAATCCGCGCACGGCCCGTCAACCCTCCCGGGCGGCCTGGGTTGAGGTTGTGGGCGCCCAATGCCTTGAGCTCATGGGTCAGGCTGCGCACATCCGGGTAATGCAACACATGGGGCTGTCGCTCCAGGCTGATCACGCGCAAACCACTGGCTGCACACAGTTGCTGATAAGCCTCGAAGGTGCGGAAGCGATTGACGTGGACCAGGCCGTCCGCCGCCCGCCAACTTTCGCGCAACTCATCCAGGGTGCCTACGCACAGGCTGGCAAAGGCCAGCACGCCACCTGGTCGCAGCACACGCTGGGCTTCGCTGAGCACCGCATCAAAATGGGCACACCACTGCACCGCGAGGCTGGAGAAGAGCAGCTCGAAGCCGTCAGCTGCAAGCGGCAAGCGTTCTGCATCACCGGCTATAAAGGGCGCGGCGCCACCCAGCGGACGCGCGTGGTTGAGCATGCCCTCGGCAATGTCCAGCGCCACACCTTGGCTACCGGGCAAACGCTCGCCCAATACGCGGCTGAAGTAGCCCGTGCCGCAGCCCATGTCCAGCCAACGCTGGGGCACCAGACCGTGCGGCAAGCGGCCGAGCAGTTCATGCCCGACCGCACGCTGCAACTCGGCGACGCTGTCGTAACTGGCCGCCGCACGGGAGAACGAGGCCGCGACCTGGCGCTTGTCCGGCAAGCCCCCAGGCAAGGGCGGGTGGGATAGGTCAGTCATCAACACACTCATGCAAAAAAGCCTGGATAGCCCCGGCTACTCCGTTAGGGTCTTCCAGAAGAAACGCGTGACCGGCCTGTTCAATCAGGCCGATTTCCACATCGGGAAGCAAGGCCAGCAGGTCGCTGGCGGCTTCGGCAGGCACCAGCTCATCCAGGCCGGCAAACAGGTGCAACTGTGGGCCGCGAAAAGCCTGCAAGGCCGCCCGCGTATCCAGTTGGGCCAGCAGTTCCAGGCCGGGCATCAAGACGCTGGGGGAGGTATTCGGCGCGCCGCTGACCAATAAGCGCGACAAGCCGCGTGGGTCTTCGGCCCCCTTGGCACACAACAGGCCAAAACGCTTGAGCGTGACTTGGGAATCAGCGTGACAGCCGGCCAGAAATGCATCGAAGGTTTCGGCAGGCATCCCGTGAGGCCAGCCATCATGGGCGACGAAACACGGGTTGCTCGCCAGGGTCAGCAAACCGCAGCACCGCTCGCCACGGCGCGCCGCCAACTCCGACGCGAGCATGCCGCCCAGCGACCAGCCCCCAAGCCAGGCGTTGTCCGGCAGCGTCGCATCGAGTTCGTCGAGCCATTCACCGAGTTCGCTGGCCTCAAGCGCCGGCAAGGGTTCGATCTGTACCTGCAAGTGCTCGTTCAGGCCATGCAACGCGGCGGCCAACGGTTCCAGCGGTGACACACCCAGGCCCCAGCCCGGTAGCAGGATCAGTCGATTACGCATGGCCAGACTCCGAGTCGCCTAATAAGCGAAAACACGCTTGCAACCCTTCTAACAGTAGCTGCACCTGCGCTTCGCTGTGGGCTGCCGTCAATGTCACCCGCAGACGGGCACTGCCGGCCGGCACGGTCGGTGGGCGAATGGCAGTCACCATCAGGCCGCGCTCGCGCAGCATCTGCGACAGGCGCAGTGCCCGGGCGCTGTCGCCAATCAGGATCGGTTGGATCGGCGTAAAGCTGTCCATCAACGCCAGGCCTATCTGCTCGGCGCCGCAACGGAACTGGCGGATCAGCGCGTTGAGGTGCTCGCGTCGCCACTGTTCGCTGCGCAGCAGCTCCAGGCTTTTGAGGGTGGCGCAGGCCAGTGCCGGTGGCTGGCTGGTGGTGTAGATATACGGGCGGGCGAATTGGATCAGGCTCTCGATCAAGTCCTCACTGCCGGCCACGAAGGCCCCGGCAGTGCCGAACGCTTTGCCCAAGGTGCCAACCAGCACGGGCACGTCGTCCTGGCTCAAGCCGAAATGCTCGACGATACCGCCGCCATTGGCGCCCAGCGGGCCGAAGCCATGGGCGTCATCCACCATCAGCCAGGCCCCTTTGGCCCGGGTTTCACGGGCCAGCGCGGGCAGGTCGGCAAGGTCGCCGTCCATGCTGAACACACCGTCGGTGACCACCAAGGTATTGCCGGTGGCTTTCTCCAGGCGCTTGGCCAGGCTGCCCGCGTCGTTATGCAGGTAGCGGTTGAAACGCGCACCGGACAGCAAGCCGGCATCCAGCAAGGACGCGTGGTTAAGCCGGTCTTCCAGTACCGTATCGCCCTGCCCCACCAGCGCCGTGACCGCGCCGAGGTTGGCCATGTAGCCGGTGGTGAACAGCAAGGCACGCGGGCGACCGGTCAAGTCAGCCAGGGCTTCTTCCAGTTCATGGTGCGGCGTGGCGTGGCCCACCACCAAATGCGAAGCGCCACCGCCCACGCCCCAACGGGACGCACCGGCGCGCCAGGCTTCGATCACTTGCGGGTGATTGGCAAGGCCCAGGTAATCGTTATTGCAGAAGGCCAACAACGGTTGCCCGTCCACCACCACCTGCGGGCCTTGGGGGCTCTGCAGCAAGGGGCGCTGGCGGTAAAGATGGTCGGCACGGCGGGCAGCGAGGCGCGCGGCGAGATCGAAAGACATGCTGGCCTCGATTTAACAGGTTCAACTGCGTCCAATGTGGGAGCTGGCTTGCCTGCGATAGCGGTCCTTCTGACACTTCTACGTTGAAAGTGCCGCCGTCACCGCAGGCAAGCCAGCTCCTACACTGGGATGCATTCCAAAGGTGGTTACACCACAGCGTTGTAGAACTGCTCGCTGCTCTTTTGCTCCACCAACGCCTGCTCGATCGCCGCCTGGTGCACTTCGTCGGCATGCTCTTCACGGGCTTCGGGCAAGATGCCCAGGCGTGCGAACAGTTGCATGTCTTTGTCAGCCTGGGGGTTGGCGGTGGTCAGCAGTTTGTCGCCGTAGAAGATCGAGTTGGCGCCGGCAAAAAACGCCAGGGCCTGCATCTGCTCGTTCATGGCTTCGCGGCCGGCCGACAGGCGCACGTGGGACTGCGGCATCAGGATGCGCGCCACCGCCAACATGCGGATGAAATCGAAGGGGTCGATGTCATCGGCGTTTTCCAACGGCGTACCCGCTACCTTCACCAGCATGTTGATCGGTACCGATTCCGGATGCTCCGGCAGGTTGGCCAGTTGGATCAGCAAGTTGGCGCGGTCATCGAGAGATTCGCCCATGCCGAGGATGCCGCCCGAGCAGATCTTCATCCCCGAATCACGTACATACGCCAGGGTTTGCAGGCGCTCGCTGTAGGTGCGGGTGGTGATGATCGAGCCGTAGAACTCCGGGGACGTGTCGAGGTTGTGGTTGTAGTAGTCCAGGCCGGCCTGGGCCAGGGCTTCGGTCTGGTCCTGGTCGAGGCGACCGAGGGTCATGCAGGTTTCCAGGCCCATGGCCTTCACGCCTTTGACCATTTCCAGCACGTAGGGCATGTCTTTGGCCGATGGATGTTTCCACGCCGCGCCCATGCAGAAACGCGTCGAACCGATGGCCTTGGCACGAGCGGCCTCCTCGAGGACCTTCTGCACCTCCATCAGCTTCTCTTTTTCCAGGCCAGTGTTGTAGTGGCCTGACTGCGGACAATATTTGCAATCTTCCGGGCAGGCGCCGGTCTTGATCGACAGCAGGGTCGAGACCTGCACGCGGTTGGCGTCGAAATGCGCGCGGTGCACGGTCTGCGCCTGGAACAACAGGTCGTTGAAGGGCTGCACGAACAGGGCTTTGACTTCAGCTAAAGACCAATCGTGACGCAGGGTGGCAGAGGTGCTGGCGCTCATGGGCGATTCCTTGATTATGCTTTGGCAAGCGCTGTGGGTAGGGCAATACCCACAGGCACGACACGGATGCTCGGCATATTTAAGGAAGATTCATGCACTGTCAACCTGAGTACAATCACCAAGTTTACATCTGGTTAAAAAGCATACAACCCTGTCTGATTTGCGATGAGAGCACCGAATCAGCCGAGGCCGTGTGCAGCGCCTGCGAAACAGAGTTGCCATGGCTGATGGAACAATGCGAGCGCTGCGCACTGCCCTTGCCCATGGATGGGTTGATCTGCGGCCAGTGCCAAAAACAGCCTCCGGCCTTTCACCAAGTGGTCGCGCCATGGACCTACAGTTTTCCCGTGGATACTCTGGTCAGCCGCTTCAAGCATCAGGCGCGTTGGCCGCTGGGGCATCTGTTGGCGCGCCTGCTGGGACAGCACTTGCAACATCGCCTCGATAACGCCGAACTGGAGCGCCCCGACTGCCTGCTGCCCGTGCCCATGGCGCGTAAACGCCTGCGCGAACGCGGCTTTAATCAAGCGTTGATGCTGGCCCGCTGGCTCAGTCACGCCCTAGACATTCCCGTTGATGAACATGCGCTGCTGCGCCCCCATGAAACCGTGGCGCAGCAAGACCTCGATGCCAAGACCCGCAAACGCAACCTGCTCAACGCCTTCGCCCTGGCCCCCGGCATCCAGGTTGCCGGGCAACATCTGGCGCTGGTAGACGACGTCCTCACCACCGGCGCCACGGCCCACAGCCTGGCGCGCTTGTTGATAAACGCCGGCGCCCGCCAGGTGGACGTGTATTGCCTGGCCCGTACGCCCAAGCCCGGCAGCTGACTTGACTCCCCCGCGCCAGCGCGGCAACGTCGGCGCATCTCACCCAAGCGTATCTGCCATGTCTGTGCCCAGCCCTCTCAACCAACACATCATCCGCCGCCCTCAGCGTATTGCCTTGCTGGGGCACATCGCCGAGCAGGGTTCCATCACCCGTGCGGCCAAGAGTGCCGGGTTGAGTTACAAGGCCGCCTGGGACGCCATTGACGAGCTGAACAACCTGGCGCAAAAACCGCTGGTGCAACGCAGCGTCGGTGGCAAGGGCGGTGGCGGCGCCAAACTGACGCAAGAAGGTGAGCGGGTGCTGCGCCTTTATCAGCGTCTGCAACTGCTTCAGGCCGAGATCCTTGGCTCGGACGAAGCGGCCAGCGACTTCAGCCTGCTGGGCCGCTTGATGCTGCGCACCAGCGCACGCAACCAGTTGCACGGCCAAGTCAGCGCCATAGAGAGCCATGGCCACAACGACATGATCCGCCTGCAATTGGCTGGCGGCCTGCATCTGGATGCACAGATCACCCACGACAGCACCCTGCGCCTGGAACTGCAGACCGGTGTGGAAGTGGTCGCGCTGATCAAGGCCGGATGGCTTGAATTATTGGCGGAGGGGCAAACCGAAACACTTGGACACAATTGCATGAGCGGTGTGATCGAGACCATTCTCGCCGCCGAAGACGGCCCCAGCGAGGTGCGTATCGCCCTGCCCAACGGCCAAGTGTTGTGCGCACTGGCGCAGCCCGTCGCACTCAAGGCCATCGACGCAGCGCAGGGCCAGCCGATCCGCGTGCAGTTCGCACCCAGCCATGTGTTGCTCGGCACCCCGGTGTAACGGGCCCGCGTCTTCAAGCTGCAACAATTCGGTCACAAGCGCTGCTTAAGGTGTCTGCAAAAACCTTAAGGAGCCTGTGATGAGCCTATTAGAAGAAAACCAAGCCACCGACCTTGAACAGATGGTGGGCCTGACCCGCCGTCGCTTTATCGGCGCAGGCGCCTTGTGCGGCGCCGCGATGTTCCTCGGCGGTAACCTGCTGAGCCGTAGCGCCCTGGCGGTGAATGCCGCTTCCGCCAGCCCGCTGCTGGGGTTCACCAGCATCGCCGCCGCCACCAGCGACACCATCACCCTGCCACCGGGCTACAGCGCTTCGGTGCTGATCAGTTGGGGCCAGCCCCTGCACAAGCACGCCCCAGCCTTCGACCCGTCCGGCCATGGCACCGCCAAGGCCCAGGAACAACAGTTCGGCGACAACAACGACGGCATGAGCCTGTTTCCATTCTCCGGCGACGACAACCGCGCGCTGATGGCGATCAACAACGAATACACCAACTACCGCTACCTCTACGCCCACGGCGGCGCGCCGCAATCGGCCGAAGACGTGCGTAAGGCCCTGGCCAGCGAAGGCGTGTCGGTGATCGAAGTACGCCGCCAGGGTGACACTTGGCAGTTCGTCCAGGACTCGCGCTACAACCGACGCATCCACGGCAATTCACCGCTCCGCTTGAGTGGCCCTGCTGCCGGCCATGATTGGCTGAAAACCAGCGCCGACAAGACCGGCAAAAAAGTCCTCGGCACGTTCCAGAACTGCGCTAACGGCAAGACGCCGTGGGGCACTTACCTGACCTGCGAAGAAAACTTCACCGATTGCTTTGGCAGCAGCAACCCGCAGCAAACCTTCGACGCCGGGCAGAAGCGCTACGGCGTGGTGGCCGCCAGCAAGGACATCAACTGGCATCAGCACGACCCGCGCTTTGACATGGCCAAGAACCCCAACGAACTCAATCGCCATGGCTGGGTGGTGGAAATCGACCCGTTCGATCCGCAATCCACCCCGGTCAAGCGCACGGCCCTGGGCCGCTTCAAGCACGAGAACGCAGCCCTCGCCGAAACCCGTGACGGCCGCGCCGTGGTGTACATGGGCGACGATGAGCGTGGTGAATTCATCTACAAGTTCGTCAGCCGCGACCAGATCAACCACAACAACCCCAAGGCCAACAAAGACCTGCTCGACCACGGCACTTTGTACGTGGCGATCTTCGACGCGGGCGACGGCAACGCCGACCACCCCAAGGGCAAAGGCCAGTGGGTTGAACTCACCCATGGCAAAAACGGCATCGACGCCAGCAGCGGGTTCGCCAACCAGGCCGAGGTGCTGATTCACGCGCGCCTGGCCGCCAGCGTGGTGAAAGCCACACGCATGGACCGCCCGGAATGGATCGTGGTCAGCCCCACCGACGGCCAGGTCTACTGCACCCTGACCAACAACGCCAAGCGCGGCGAAGAGGGCCAGCCGGTGGGCGGCCCCAACCCACGGGAGAAGAACGTCTACGGCCAGATCCTGCGCTGGAAAGCCGACGCCGATAACCACGGTGCCACGGACTTCACTTGGGACCTGTTCGTGGTGGCCGGCAACCCCGGCGTACATGCCGGCAACCCCAAGGGCGGCTCGTCCAACATCAACCCGCAAAACATGTTCAACAGCCCCGACGGCCTGGGCTTCGACAAAGCCGGGCGCCTGTGGATCCTCACCGATGGCGACTACAGCAACGCCGGCGACTTTGCGGGCATGGGCAATAACCAGATGCTGTGTGCCGACCCGAGCACCGGTGAAATCCGTCGTTTCATGGTGGGGCCGGTGGCGTGTGAAGTGACGGGGATCAGTTTTTCGCCGGACCAGAAGACGCTGTTCGTGGGCATTCAGCACCCAGGGGAAACCGGTGGTTCGACCTGGCCGGAACACCTGCCCAACGGCAAGCCGCGCTCCTCGGTGATGGCGATTCGACGGGATGACGGCGGGATCGTAGGCGCCTGATAGGCCGCTATCGCAGGCAAGCCAGCTCCCACATCTCGATGTGTAAATACATGCCAGTGTGGGAGCTGGCTTGCCTGCGAAGGCGTCCGCACAGCCACCGCCTATCTATGCTGTTACCATACCCGGCCGGACGCGGCGCCCTGCTGCGCGCAGGAGTTCGCATGGCCCACCCGTTTGAAACACTCACCCCAGACCTGGTGCTCGACGCCGTCGAAAGCATCGGTTTCCTCAGCGACGCGCGAGTTCTGGCGCTCAACAGCTACGAAAACCGTGTGTACCAAGTGGGCATCGAAGACGCCGAACCACTGATCGCCAAGTTCTATCGCCCCCAGCGCTGGACCAACGAGGCGATCCTGGAAGAACACCGCTTCACCTTCGAACTGGCCGAGTGCGATGTACCGGTGGTCGCCCCGTTGGTCCACAACGGCGAGAGCCTGTTCGAACACGCAGGTTTCCGCTTCACCCTGTTCCCCCGCCGTGGCGGCCGCGCGCCGGAGCCTGGCAACCTCGATCAGCTTTATCGGCTTGGGCAACTGCTCGGGCGTTTGCACGCGGTGGGCTCCACCCGCCCGTTCGAACACCGCGAAGCCCTGGGGGTGAAGAATTTCGGTCACGACTCCCTTACCACCCTGCTTGAAGGCAACTTCATTCCCAAAAGCCTGTTGCCGGCCTATGAGTCCGTAGCCCGCGACCTACTCAAGCGTGTGGAAGAGGTTTACAAGGCCACGCCGCACAAGAACATCCGCATGCACGGTGACTGCCACCCCGGCAACATGATGTGCCGCGACGAAATGTTCCATATCGTCGACCTGGATGACTGCCGCATGGGCCCGGCGGTGCAAGACCTGTGGATGATGCTGGCTGGCGACCGCCAGGAATGCCTGGGCCAGCTCTCGGAGCTGATGGATGGCTACCAGGAATTCCACGACTTCGACCCGCGCGAACTGGCGCTGATCGAACCGCTGCGCGCCCTGCGCCTGATGCACTACAGTGCCTGGCTGGCGCGACGCTGGGACGACCCCGCATTCCCCCATAGCTTTCCGTGGTTTGGCAGCGAGCGGTATTGGGGTGATCAGGTGCTGGCATTGCGCGAACAACTGTCGGCGCTCAATGAAGAACCGCTGAAGCTCTTCTGAGCAACACGACGCTCTCCTGTAGGAGCGAGCTTGCTCGCGAAAAACCCGAGAGCGCCATTGGGTGACAGGCCTGCCGCATTATCGTTGACGATCTTCGCGAGCAAGCGCGCTCCTACAAAAAGCGGCGCCCATTGTCTGACAAATATCCTTACAATTGCGCTTTGTTAGCTGCCTAAGCAAGGATTCTGCAATGCAAGCCGCCAACCCTCGCAAGGGGTACATCCTGGGCCTGAGCGCCTATGTCATCTGGGGTCTGTTCCCGCTCTACTTCAAAGCCATCGCCAGCGTACCTGCCGCCGAGATCATCGTGCACCGTGTGTTGTGGTCGGCACTGTTCGGTGGGCTGTTGCTGATGGTGTGGAAACACCCCGGCTGGTTTCGCGAGCTGCGCGACAACCCCAAGCGCCTGGCGATCCTGGCCCTCAGCGGTTCGTTGATTGCCGCTAACTGGCTGACCTATGTGTGGTCGGTGAACACCGGGCGCATGCTCGAAGCGAGCCTGGGTTATTACATCAACCCACTGGTGAATGTGCTGCTGGGCATGCTGATCCTCGGCGAGCGCCTGCGCCGTTTGCAATGGGTGGCTGTCGGGTTGGCTGCGGCGGGTGTGGCGCAGCAGGTGTGGCAGGTTGGTAGCCTGCCGTGGGTGTCGCTGGCGCTGGCGCTGACGTTCGGTTTCTACGGTTTGATCCGCAAGCAGGCGCCGGTCAAGGCGCTGCCAGGGCTGGTGGTGGAAACCTGGATGCTGGTACCCATTGCCATCGCCTGGTTGCTGTTCAACCCGACCGCCCACAGCGCGCAACTGGCGTTCTGGAGCACCTCCGAGGCCTGGTGGCTGGTGGCCGCAGGCCCGGTGACGCTGATTCCCCTGGTGTGCTTCAACGCCGCTGCACGGCATTTGCCCTACACCGCCCTGGGCTTTTTGCAGTACGTGGCGCCGACGCTGGTGTTGCTCGAAGCCGTGCTGTTGTTCGGTGAACACCTGGCGCCGAGCACGTTGATCGCCTTCGCCTTTATCTGGGCCGGGCTGGTGGTGTACAGCCTGGATGCCTGGATGACCGTGCGCAAACGCTGATCAAATAACGTACAAACCTCTGCAAGCCACAGCATTCGTGGCTTGCAGCGTTCCACCCCAAGGTTATCCACAACCTGATCCCCGCCATTTGTGCACAAGCCCTTGAAACTGCTCGTTTTTTGCTCAACTTGCGCAGATGCCCGGCGGGCGTGGCCTGGCGTCGGGTCTCTACAGGTTATCCACAGGCCCATGCAAGATTTCGATGCATAACCCTGTGGATCGTTACTCCTCCTGACGTAACTCCACCATCAAGTCATCGGCCAAGGTTTCCAAAGCCTCTTGCAAGGTTTCCAACGACAGCGTGGCCGGCACTTGCAACAACGCCTCGGCGTTGAACAGCGGATCACCACTCATGGGCGCCGGGCGCACATCGGTGCTCAGGCGTTCCAGGTTGACACCCTGCTGGCTCAACAGCGCGGTGATCTCGCGCACGATGCCCGAGCGATCATTGCCCACCAGGGTCATCAGGATCGGCTTGGACGCCGATGCCTGGCCGCTGCTGCCCTCACCCACCAACACGCGAATGCCGTGGGTGGATAAATCCTCCAACGATCCCACCAATGCCTGGCGCTGCTCGCTCGGCACACTGACCCGCAGAATCCCGGCAAACTGCCCGGCCATGTGCGCCATGCGGCTTTCCAGCCAGTTACCACCATGGCTGGCAATGTTCTGCGCGATGCGTTCAACCAGGCCGGGTTTGTCGGCGGCGATAATAGTGAGTACAAGATGGTCCATGGCGAAATACCTCGGTGCTATTCCTGTAGGAGCGAGCTTGCTCGCAAAGGTCGTCAACGATAACGCGAAAAAACTGACACTTGCGGTGCTCTCAGGTTTTTCGCGAGCAAGCTCGCTCCTACAAAGTGGACGCGCGGTCGCTTAAAGACAAATCGTGTACCATTTTGATATTTATCTGGAACAATCTAATAGTTTTTTGAGAACATCCGGTTCTCCGCTGTGACCGTACGACCAAAGTGGGTCGCTAAACGACGTATTTAGTCTAATTTTCACAACCGCAAGTCATCATGTAGTATGCCCAACCGTGCACTACATAATGAAAATCTGAAAAAGCGCATAAGCTCCGCAGAGTGAGGCAAGCAATGACTGAACACGTTCAAGTCGGTGGCCTGCAGGTCGCCAAAGTCCTGTTCGACTTCGTGAACAACGAAGCCATTCCCGGTACCGGCATCACTGCCGACCAGTTCTGGGCCGGTGCCGACAAGGTCATCCATGACCTGGCCCCGAAGAACAAAGCCCTACTCGCCAAACGCGACGACTTCCAGGCGCGGATCGATACCTGGCACCAGACCCACGCAGGCCAGGCCCATGACCCGGTGGCCTACAAAGCCTTCCTGCAAGACATCGGCTACCTGCTGCCAGAAGCCGCAGACTTCCAGGCCTCGACCCAAAACGTCGATGACGAGATCGCACGCATGGCCGGCCCACAGCTGGTCGTGCCGGTGATGAATGCCCGTTTCGCCCTCAATGCCTCGAATGCGCGCTGGGGCTCGCTGTACGACGCGCTGTATGGCACCGACGCCATCAGCGAAGCCAACGGCGCCGAGAAGGGCAAGGGCTACAACAAAGTACGTGGGGACAAGGTCATTGCCTTCGCCCGCGCCTTCCTCGACGAAGCCGCACCGCTCAGCGCCGGCAGCCACGTCGATTCCACCGGCTACAAGATCGTCGATGGCAAGCTGATCGTGAGCCTCAAAGGCGGCAGCAACAGCGGCCTGCGTGACGATGCCCAGTTGATCGGTTTCCAGGGCCCTGCGGCCGAGCCGATTGCAATCTTGCTCAAGCACAATGGCCTGCACTTCGAAATCCAGATCGACGCCAGCACCCCAGTCGGCCAGACCGACGCTGCCGGCGTCAAAGACGTGCTGATGGAAGCCGCGCTGACCACCATCATGGACTGCGAAGACTCCGTCGCCGCCGTGGATGCCGATGACAAAGTGGTGATCTACCGCAACTGGCTCGGCCTGATGAAGGGCGACCTGGCCGAAGAAGTGGCCAAGGGTGGCCAGACCTTCACCCGCACCATGAACCCTGACCGCGTCTACACCGGCGTGGATGGCAGCGACGTGACCCTGCACGGCCGTTCGCTGTTGTTCGTGCGCAACGTTGGCCACTTGATGACCATCGACGCCATCCTCGATAAAGACGGCAACGAAGTGCCCGAAGGCATCCTCGACGGCCTGATCACCAGCCTGGCGGCGATCCACAGCCTCAACGGCAACAACACCCGCAAGAACAGCCGCACCGGTTCTGTGTACATCGTGAAACCGAAGATGCACGGCCCGGAAGAAGCCGCGTTCACCAACGAACTGTTCGGTCGCATCGAAGAGGTGCTGAACCTGGCGCGCAACACCCTCAAGGTCGGGATCATGGACGAGGAGCGCCGCACCACGGTCAACCTCAAGGCCTGCATCAAGGCGGCCAGCGAGCGTGTGGTGTTTATCAACACCGGTTTCCTCGACCGCACCGGCGATGAAATCCACACCTCCATGGAAGCCGGCGCGATGGTGCGCAAGGCGGCCATGAAGGCAGAAAAATGGATCGGCGCCTATGAGAACTGGAACGTCGATATCGGCCTGAGCACTGGCCTGCAAGGTCGTGCACAGATCGGTAAGGGCATGTGGGCCATGCCCGACCTGATGGCAGCGATGCTCGAACAGAAAATCGCTCACCCACTGGCCGGCGCCAACACCGCCTGGGTACCTTCGCCAACCGCCGCGGCCTTGCATGCGTTGCACTATCACAAGGTCGATGTGTTTGCCCGCCAGGCCGAACTGGCCAAGCGCGAGCGCGCCTCGGTGGACGATATCCTCACCATTCCTTTGGCCAGCAACACCGATTGGTCCGAAGAAGAGATCCGCAACGAACTGGACAACAACGCCCAGGGCATCCTTGGCTATGTGGTGCGCTGGATCGACCAGGGTGTGGGCTGCTCCAAAGTGCCGGACATCAACGATGTCGGCCTGATGGAAGACCGCGCCACCCTGCGTATTTCCAGCCAGCACATCGCCAACTGGCTGCGCCACGGCATCGTCAACGAAGCCCAAGTGATGGAAAGCCTCAAGCGCATGGCGCCGGTGGTAGACCGTCAGAATGCCGGGGATGCGTTGTACCGCCCACTGGCTCCGGATTTCGACAGCAACATCGCGTTCCAGGCAGCGGTGGAGTTGGTGATTGAAGGGACCAAGCAGCCTAATGGCTATACCGAGCCGGTGTTGCACCGCAGGCGTCGGGAGTTCAAGGCCAAGAACGGCCTGTAATGGTAGGAGCGAGCTTGCTCGCGAAAAACGTTAACGATAACGCAGGCACCTTGGACAAACGCGGTGCCTGTGCATTCTTCGCGAGCAAGCTCGCTCCTACAGATGCAAAAAAGCCCTGATCGAAAGATCGGGGCTTTTTAGTTCTTAGGTCGAATGTACTGACGCCTTCGCGAGCAAGCCCGCTCCCACATTTGACTGCATTCAGTCGGGTAAGAATGCGGTCGAATGTGGGAGCGGGCTTGCTTGCGAAGAGGCCATCACACTCACCACAAGAATCAGGCAACCATCCCCAACTCCCGCTTCACCAACTTCGCCAACTTCACGCTATCAATCGGCTTGAGCAAGAAATCCACCACGCTCAAATGCATCGCATCAATCACATCCGGCGCTTCCGCGTCCCCCGACATGATGATGATCGGCAACGCCGCACGGGTGGACTCACGCACCTGGCGGATCAATTCCAGGCCATTGCTGGGCGCCATGCGCAGGTCGGTGATCAACAAACCGATGGAACTGTGCGTCTTCAACAACTCCCACGCTGCCTCGCCACTTTCGGCTGTCATGCAGCGAATACCGTCGAGCCCAAGGATTTCCGCCAACAGTTCACGCGCGTCCTTGTCGTCGTCCACGATCAATACGCGTTGGGGGGGTAAGTCGGGCTCCAGCATCACGGCGCTCAGCGCCTCGCGCTCGGCATCACTCAAAATATCGTGGTCGGACATACGTTTCTCAGCAGTTCTCATCAATCTCCCAGCACACTCGTCAGACATCTGCGGAAGGGCGATCAATGTGCACTTCGTCGGAAAGTTTGCCTAGTGGGCGTTCTACGGGTTTTGGACGATTGTCATGTAAGGTTTTTCCCTAGTTTTGCGCGGTATTCCTCGACCTAGACTTACGTCCAATGGGCACCCACCTCGCAGGAGTCGACCATGCAGCACGATAACGACAAAAACACTGCGGTCACTGTTATGAGTAAAGCTGATGCATTCGCACAGGCGGGTAAAACCGCGGTGTTGCAGAACATCCACGGCACCCTGCAATTCCTGCAACGCTTCCCGCCGTTCAACCAGATGGAACAGGCGCACCTGGCCTTCCTGGTGGAACAGTGCCAGCTGCGTTTCTACGGCCCTGGCGACAGCATCCTCAAACCGTCGGGCGGCCCGGTCGAGCATTTTTATATCGTCAAACAGGGGCGGGTCGTGGGCGAGCGCCCAGACTCGGCGGACACCACCTTTGAAATCGCCACCGGCGAATGCTTCCCCCTCGCCGCCTTGCTGGGTGAACGCGCGACCCGCACAGAACACAAAGCCGCTGAAGACACCTTTTGCCTGCAACTGAACAAGCCGGCCTTTATCAAGCTGTTCGCGCTGTCCAGCCCGTTTCGTGATTTCGCCTTGCGCGGGGTCAGCAGCCTGCTCGACCAGGTCAACCAGCAGGTACAGCAAAAAGCCGTGGAAACCCTCGGCACCCAATACTCCTTGAATACCCGCCTGGGTGAATTGGCCATGCGCCACCCGGTCACCTGCAGCCCGCACACGCCGTTGCGCGAAGCGGTGACCTTGATGCACGAACAGCAGGTCGGCAGCATTGTGATCGTCAACGAACACAAGGCGCCCCTGGGCATCTTCACCCTGCGCGATCTGCGCCAGGTGGTCGCCGATGGCACCAGCGACTTCAGCCAGAGCATTGCCGGGCACATGACCCAGGCACCGTTTTACTTGAGCCCGGAGCACAGCGCATTCGACGCAGCTATCGCCATGACCGAGCGGCATATCGCCCATGTGTGCCTGGTGCAAGACCAGCGCCTGTGTGGCGTGGTCTCCGAGCGTGACTTGTTCTCCCTGCAGCGCGTGGACCTGGTGCACCTGGCCCGCACCATCCGCAACGCCCCCCGGGTGGAAAACCTGGTGGCGATTCGCGGTGAAATCGGCCAGTTGGTGGAGCGCATGCTCGCCCATGGCGCGTCGTCCACCCAGATCACCCACATCATCACGCTGCTCAACGACCACACCGTGTGCCGGGTGATCGAGCTGACCCTCGCGGAAAAAGGCGACCCCGGCGTGCCTTTCAGTTGGCTGTGTTTTGGCAGCGAAGGCCGCCGCGAACAAACGCTGTACACCGACCAGGACAACGGCATCCTGTTCGAGGCCAAGGACGCCGTCGAAGCCGCCGACTTTCGTGGCCGCTTGCTGCCTCTGGCGCAGCACATCAACCAAAGCCTGGCGCTGTGCGGCTTCAGCCTGTGCAAGGGCAATATCATGGCCGGCAACCCCGAGCTGTGCTTGTCCCGCGTGGAGTGGGCGCAGCGCTTCGGCGCGTTCATTCGTGAGGCGACGCCAGAAAACCTGCTGGGCTCAAGCATCTATTTTGACTTGCGCGTGGTGTGGGGCGACGAGCGCGGTTGCGAGCAACTGCGCCAGGGCATTCTCGATCAGGTGGCGGATAACCGCTTGTTCCAACGTATGTTGGCCGAGAACGCACTGCTACGACGCCCGCCGGTGGGGCGTTTTCGCGAGTTCGTGCTGACCCGCAAAAATGGCGAAAAAGCCACCCTCGACCTCAAGGTGCAGGGCCTCACGCCCTTTGTAGACGGCGCGCGCCTGTTGGCCCTGGCCCATGGCATCCACGCCAACAACACCCTGGAACGCCTGCGCCAATTGGTGGACAAGGCCGTGATCGAGCCCCTGGATGGCGCCGCCTATGAAGAGGCCTACCACTTTATCCAGCAGACCCGCATGCAGCAGCATCAATTGCAGACCCGCGAGAACCTGCCCTATTCCAACCGCGTCGACCCCGACAGCCTCAACCACCTGGACAGGCGCATCCTGCGTGAGTCCCTGCGCCAGGCCCAACGCCTGCAAAGCAGCCTGAGCTTGCGGTATCAGCTGTGAGTTTGTTTGGCTGGCTGCGCGCCAAAAAGCCTGGGCTCAACGCTGCGCAACAGCAGCGCCTGGAGCAGTTACCCAAGCCCGCCGAGCTGGGCAACGGCCCAATGCGCAGCCAGCGCTGGGTGGTGGTGGACCTGGAAACCAGCGGCCTGAACCTTCACCGCGACCAGGTGCTGTCGATCGGCGCCGTGGTCATCGAAGACGGTGCGGTGGATTTTTCCCAGCTGTTCGAACGCACGCTGCAACGCACCGACACCAAGCTCAGCCCCAGTGTGCTGATCCACGGGCTGGGGCCCAGTGCAATCGCCGCCGGCAGCGACCCGGCCGAAGCGTTGCTGGATTTCATGGCGTTCGTGGGCGACAGCCCTCTGCTGGCTTTTCATGCGCCGTTTGATCAACACATGCTGTGCCGGGCGCTCAAGGACAGCCTGGGGTATCGCCTGGCCCATCCATTCCTGGATGTGGCTGACCTGGCCCCGTTGTTGTGCCCAGAGGCGCATATCCGCGAGGCCGGGCTGGATGATTGGCTCAACCACTTCAGGCTACAGGCCGGCGAACGCCATCACGCCAGCGCCGATGCATTGGCGACGGCGGAGCTGATGCTGATCCTGTTCAGCCGTGCGCGGCAGCAACAGATCGACACGCCCCAGGCGCTGCAAGCGCGTTTGGCCCAATGGAAACGGCGCAAACAGGCGCCATCGTTTTAATCTCATCTCCCGACAGACGCCAATTGCGCCCACCCCACGCCTCTGCGACAATCGCGAATAATTCTCGTTAGTTTAAACCTCTTGTTTATTCGGTGATGCCTTGTCGTCGGTCCAGACCCCACGCAGTGAGCTTGTTGGTGCGTTATATCGCGACCACCGTGGCTGGCTGTTGGCTTGGCTGCGACGCAATGTGGCGTGCCCGAGTCGTGCCGAAGACCTGAGCCAGGACACCTTCATGCGCCTGCTGGGCCGTGATGAGTTGCGCGAGCCCCGCGAACCGCGGGCGTTCCTGGTGGCCATCGCCAAGGGTTTGCTGTTCGACTACTTCCGTCGTGCGGCTTTGGAGCAGGCCTACCTCACCGAATTGATGCTGATCCCGGAAAGCGAGCAGCCTTCGCCGGAAGCACAGCAACTGATCCTCGAAGACCTCAAGGCCATCGACCGCCTGCTCGGCAAACTGTCGAGCAAGGCCCGCGCCGCGTTCCTCTATAACCGCCTCGACGGCCTGGGCCACGCTGAAATCGCCCAGCGCCTGGGCGTGTCAGTGCCCCGCGTGCGCCAATACCTGGCCCAGGGCATTCGCCAGTGCTACATCGCACTGTATGGCGAGCCGTCGTGACCGCCATCGGCTCCAAACCGGTGTCGTCGCGCGTGCTGGATGCCGCGATTGCCTGGCAACTGTCCCTCGACTCGGGCGACGGCAGCGCGGTGGAACGGGAAGAGTTCAGCAAGTGGCTGGCCAGCGATGAGGAACATGCGCGCGCCTGGCGCCAGTTGGGCATGCTCGACCAGCGTTTCAGCGTGGCCTCGGGCCCGGCCCGGGCGGCGCTGCTGCAGTCGCGCCACGGCATTCGCCAGCGCGTGCGCAAACTGGGCCGGGGCCTGGCCAGTATCGTGCTGGTGTGCGGCCTGGCGCTGTTTGCCGGTGAGCGTTACGTACCTATCCACTATTGGCTGGCCGACCAGCGCACTGCTACCGGTGAGCAGCGCACGCTGAAGCTGGCGGACGGCACGCGAATAAACCTCAACACCCACAGCGCCATTGATGTGCGCTTCGACGAAACACGCCGTTTGATCGTGTTGCAGGCAGGCGAAATTCTCGTCGAGACCGGCCACGACGATTCACGCCCGTTCTACGTGCAAACCCGCGACGGCAGCCTGCGGGCGCTGGGTACCCGGTTTATCGTCAAACGCGAAGACGATGCCACGCGCCTGAGTGTGTTGCAGTCAGCCGTGGCCGCCCAGCCCGAGGCGTTGCACCAGGAACAGGTGTTCAAGGCGGGCCAGCAGGTGCTGATGCGCAGCGACGGCCTTGGCCCGCTGCTGGCCGTCACCCCGGCAACCGATGCCTGGACCCGCGGCATGCTGGTGGTCGACAACGCCCGGCTGGGGGATGTGATCGAGGAATTGGCGCGCTATCGCACCGGCTACCTGGGTGTGGATAAGTCCGTGGCCGACCTGCGCATCACCGGCAGTTTCCCGCTGCACGACACCACGTTGGCATTGAATGCGCTGTTGCCGACCTTGCCGGTGCAGATCGAGCAGCACACGCCGTGGTGGGTGACCGTCAAGGGTAAGCCTTAGGTCCTGCAGTGCCTGGGCGATTGCTATCGCAGGCAAGCCAGCTCCCACATTTTGAACTGCGAACACCATCAACTGTGGGAGCTGGCTTGCCTGCGATGAGGCCCTCAAGCACACCTGCGAAAAATATTTTCACCCGGCCCTATCACTTTTCGATTCTCACTCGGCACCTAGGCAATTGAGAAATATTTCCATTCAGGAGCCGCCCTTATGTCCCGCACGCTAGACACCTTGTTGCGCCCCAGCCTGTTAGCCGTGGCGATCGCCCTCAGCGCCCCGCTGGCCAGCACCACGCTGTATGCCGCAGAACAAGCGTCCAGCGTGCGCGCCTACAACCTGCCGGCTGCGCCCCTGGCCAGCACACTGAACCAGATCGCCAGCCAGGCCGGCCTGGCGCTGACCCTCAACCCTGCACTCGCTGCCGGCAAGACCTCGGCGCCGGTCAAAGGCCAGTTCGATGCGCAGGGCGCGTTGCGTGAGGCGCTGCGGGGGACGGGGTTGCAGTTGGAGCAGAGTACGGCGGGGACTTTTACCTTGGCCGCGATTCCGCAAGGGGTTGTGGCGTTGCCCGAGACCAGCATCATTGCCCAGGGCAACTATGAAAGTGCCTGGGGGCCGGTGGATGGCTATGTCGCTACTCGCACAGCGGCGGGCACAAAGACTGATACTCCTATCGCCGAACTGCCCCGTTCCGTCACGGTCATTACTCGCCAGCAAATGGAAGACCGCTCCGTTCTCAACCTTAATGACGCCCTGCGCTACACGGCCGGCGTGCAGAGCAGTGGCTATGGCTCCGACTCGCGCAGTGATTGGTTACTGATTCGCGGTTTTGTCCCGACCCAATTCCTCGATGGTCTGCCTTTGCCCAAGGGTAACTACGCCACGCCGAAAATCGATACTTGGAATCTGGAACGCATCGCCGTGCTGCGAGGCCCCGCTTCGTCGGTTTACGGGCAAACCCCACCCGGCGGCTTGCTGGATATGGTTAGCCGTCGCCCCGAGGCCGAAAGCTCAAACGAAATTGAAGTGCAGGCAGGCAGCAACAACCACAAGCAGATCAACTTCGATAGCACCGGCAAAATCGACGACGAAGGCCAGTTCCTTTACCGAATCAGTGGCGTCGTGCGCGACAGCAATACGGCGGTAGACCACATCCCGGACAAGCGATACAACGTTGCCCCCAGTCTCACATGGAATATCAACGACGACACCAAGCTGACCTTGCTCACCCAATTCACTCGCGACGATACCGGTATCACCGGTCAGTTCCTGCCGCTGCAAGGCACCAAATTGAGCTCGCCAGCCGGCAAGATTTCCCATCATAAGAACCTGGGCGATCCAGACTGGGAGTTCTATGACCGCACTTACTACGCACTGGGCTACGCGTTTGAAACGCGCTTGAACGACATTTGGCAGTTCCGTCAGAACCTGCGATATACCAAGAACGACTTGTCGTTCCAGGGCCTTACCGCCGGGGGAGCGTTTTTCCCGAATGGCCCGGAAGCCGCAGTTGATGCCGACGGCAACGTAAGTCGCTCCGCCGGCAAGGTCGATGAGGACATCGGCCAGTTCGCAGTCGATAACAATTTTCAAGCTAACTTCCAGACCGGTCCTGTAAGTCATACCCTGTTGCTTGGTCTCGACCACCAGCGCTCCGACAGCAATGCACGCTGGCTATGGGGTTCAGGCGGTGTACCCACTATTAACTTCAATCGACCGGTGTACGGACAGGACTTTTCCAAGGTTCAGTACTTCACCATGTATGACTACAACCAAAAAACCCAGCAGACCGGTCTGTATGTTCAAGACCAGATGGCCCTCGATAACTGGCGCTTGACCCTCGGCGGACGCGAAGACTGGGTACACACAGGCACCACCTTCCACAACTTGAACGACGCCACCAATACTCAACGTGACAAGCATTTCAGCGGTAACGCCGCGCTGAGCTATGTCTTCGACAACGGCATTACTCCGTACCTGTCTTACGCCGAGTCATTCCAGGCGGGTTCAGGCACTCAAGTAGCCAGCACGGGGGCTTTCAAACCAACTGAGGGCAAGCAATACGAAGTCGGTGTCAAATACCAGCCACCTGGCACCAAAGCTTTGTTTACCGCAGCGGTGTTCGACCTGACTCAGCAGAACACCTCGGTTACAGAAGGCAGCATCACGCGCCAAGTTGGCGAGGTTCGGGTTCGCGGCTTGGAACTTGAAGCCAGCGCAGACGTTACTGAAAGCCTAAAGCTGGTGGGTTCCTACACCTATAACGATAGCGAAATCACCCAAGGCGCAGCCGCTGAAAAAGGAAATCGTCTGAACCAGTTGCCTCGCAATCAAGCCACAGGATGGGCCGATTACACTTGGCGCAGCGGCCTGCTGGACGGTTTCGGTGTAGGTGCGGGCGTACGGTATGTCGGTGACACTTACGGCAACGCTGCCAACACCGAACTCGGCCACGTAGGGTCCTACACCGTCTACGACGCCTCGGTGCATTACGATCTTGGCCGTGTAAGCAATGCCATGAAGGGCGTAACGGTGGCCGTCGACGCCAAGAACATCTTCAACAAGGACTACCTGTCCACCTGCGATGGTTTCTACTGCTACTACGGCGACCAACGTAACGTAGTAGCCAGCGTGAACTACAAATTCTAAGACGGTGAAAACCGCTGATGAAGGGCCGCCTGAACCGCGGCCCTTTTGCCTTTGGAGCCGTGATGAAAAGCAAAACCATCCGCCGCTGGTCCTTCATCCACACCTGGACCAGCCTGATCTGCACCGTATTCCTGCTACTGCTCGCTCTCACCGGCCTGCCGTTGGTGTTTCACCACGAGATCGACCACCTGCTGGGCAATGAGCCCGAACTGGCGCAGATGCCTGCCGATACGCCCCGGCTCAACCTCGAGCAGCTTGTAGCCAAAGCCCAGGCCCATCGCCCCGGCGAGGCCATGCAGTACCTGGCCTGGGACGAAGACGACAACAACGGCGTGATCGCGATCATGGCGGCCACCGCCGGCACGGAGCCGAACTCATCGCACACCTTCATGCTCGATGCCCGCACTGGCGAAACCGTCGAAATGCCGTCTGCCAATGGGGGCTTCACCCTGTTCCTGCTGCGCCTGCATGTGGATATGTTTGCCGGGCTGGCGGGCAAGTTGTTGCTGGCGTTCATGGGCATTCTGTTTGTGCTGGCGATTATCTCGGGCACGGTGTTGTACCTGCCGTTCATGCGCCGCTTGAAGTTCGCCACCGTGCGCCAGGACAAGTCCACTCGCCTGCGCTGGCTCGACCTGCACAACCTGATCGGCGTGGTCACTTTGACCTGGGCGCTGGTGGTGGGGGTGACTGGCGTGATCAGCGCCTGCGCCGACCTGATCATCGCCGCCTGGCGCCAGGACAGCCTCAGCGCCATGATCGAACCC
Organism: Pseudomonas sp. MF6394; assembly: GCF_002018845.1. NCBI lineage: Bacteria > Pseudomonadati > Pseudomonadota > Gammaproteobacteria > Pseudomonadales > Pseudomonadaceae > Pseudomonas > Pseudomonas sp. MF6394. The sequence goes on along the minus strand of NZ_MVOJ01000015.1, from coordinate 59,012 downwards.
TACAAGAACGCCCCGCCGCTGACCCAGCGCGCACCCGCCACCGAGCTGTTGAGCATTGCCGCCAAGGCCGCACCGGGTATGGAGCCAGACTTTATCGCCTTCCCCGGCACGCGCTTTTCCAGCGAACATCACTACGCTGTGTTCATGAAGGGCAGCACCCACTTGACCTCCCATTTGCTGACACCGGTACTGATCGACGCCAGCACCCTTGCCGTCACCGCCATCGCCGAACGGCCGTGGTACATGGACGCCATGGGCATGTCCCAACCCCTGCATTTTGGTGATTACGGCGGCATGCCGATGAAGGTCCTGTGGGCGGTGCTGGATGTGTTGACCATCATCGTGCTGGTGAGCGGCATTTACTTATGGATCGTACGGCGCAAGGCGGCCAGGGTATGAAGCCGCGGCAGTCGAATTTCTGGAAGGTGTTTGCCATACCCCTGGGGATTGGCCTGCTCAGTGCCGCCGGGTTATTTGCAGCGCTGCTGGGGGATGGGTGGTGGGATTCGTTGAGTTGGATCGGGTTAGGCATACCCGCGACCATTGCCGTCTACAAACTCCTGTAGGAGCGAGCTTGCTCGCGAAAAACCCGAGAGCACCGCGTTAAACCCGGTGAGCTGCGTTATCGTTGGCGTTATTCGCGAGCAAGCTCGCTCCTACAGAGGAATGCCCATGTCCGCGCCTAGCATGACCTTGTTCCACAACCCGGCGTCACCCTTCGTGCGCAAAGTCCGCGTGCTGCTGATAGAGACCGGCCAACAGGACCGCGTGGCCCTGCACGCTTGCATGCCCACGCCCATCACCCCGGACGCCGATGTGGTGCAAGGCAACCCCACCGGCAAGATCCCGGCCCTGCGCCTGGCCGACGGTTCGGTACTGCACGACAGCCGGGTGATCCTCGATTACTTCGACCACCAGCATGTCGGCAACCCGCTGATCCCCCGCGACGGCTCGGCCCGCTGGCGGCGCCTGACCCTGGCCTCGATGGCTGACGGCATCATGGATGCCGCCGTGCTGGTGCGTTACGAGACCGCCATGCGCCCGCCAGAAAAACACTGGGCGCCCTGGCTAGATGAACAGCGCAACAAGATCCGCCGCGCCCTCGCCGAACTGGAGCGGGACGCCATTGCCGAACTGGCCAGCCACTTCGACATCGCCGCCATCAGCGTGGCCTGTGCCCTGGGCTATATCGACTTTCGCCACCCGGATCTGCAGTGGCGCACCGACAACCCAAGGCTCGCCGCCTGGTACGCCGAGGTCAGCCTGCGGCCTTCGATGCAGCAGACTCAACCGTCTCTGTAGGAGCGCGCTTGCTCGCGAAAATCGTCAACGATAACGCGGGTCGTCTGGTTAAACGCGGTGTTCTTGCGTTCTTCGCGAGCAAGCTCGCTCCTGCAGTGGAAGGTGGCGTTGGTGAGAAAGTTGACCATCTTCGCTTTCATTTGCTGGTCTTCGCGCAGTCCGATCATTGCCCTTGCTCCACCTTGCGTTTACCCACCCCATACCAATCCAGCTTGCGTGTCAGCACCATCACGGTGCCCAACAGGCCAAACAGCAACAGCGAGCCCATCAACAGCGCGTAATCCTCGGCACTGAGCAACCCGTACAGCAAGCCATACAACGCTGCCAGCCCGGCCGAAAACCCCAGGCCGTGGGCAACGCTGCGCAGCACATGGCACACGTAGAAGCCAATCAACAGCACACAGGCGCTGGCGGATATCAGGTAGGCCACGGCAAAGCCCAGATGCTCGGACAACGACAACAACAGCAGATAGAAGAACGCCAGGGCGACGCCCACCAAGGCGTACTGGATCGGGTGCACCGCCAGACTCTTGAGCACCTCGAAGAGGAAGAAGCCGGCAAAGGTCAGGGCGATAAACAACAGCGCATATTTAATCGCCCGGTCGCTCTTGAGGTACTGGTCTACCGGGTCGATGAAGTTCACGCCAAAGCTGCGGTTGCTGAAGTTTTCACAGCCTTGCCCGTCCAGGCAGTTCTGCAGGGCTTGTTCGAGGTTGGTGGAGAAGAATGTCGTCTGCCAATTGGCGCTGAAACCCTGGTCGGTGACTTCACGTTGAGCCGGCAGGAAGTTGCCGATAAAGCTCGGGTGTGGCCAGTTGGACGCCAGTGACACCTGGCTGGTCTTGCCCACGGGCACCACTTGCAGTTGCTCGGTGCCTTGCAGGCGCAGGTCGAAGGCGAACTCCACCACGGCGGGTTTCTTGCTGTCTTGCTCGGGCAGCGTCACATGCACACCCTCGCCCAGCCAATCGACTTGGGAACCCGGAGAGAACTCCAGCCGCTGCTCACCCAGTTCCAGCTTCAGTGCGTTTTCAATGCCGCGAATATCACTGATGCCCACCGCCAGAAACGCCGGTTCAAAGCGGTAGTCTGCAAAGTCTTCGGTGATCCCCAACTGCGCAGGCAACTCGAAACGCCCGCTGATACGGTTGTCGGCATGGAACAACCGCGCCTGGTAGATCCCCCGCGAGCGCAGTTCGGTTTGCACCTTGCCGTCGAGCTCAAAACGGTCCGGCAGGAAATACAGACGGCCGCGTTCTTCACGGGTTTCTTCGTAGCGTTTGTTGAGCTTCTCATTGAGCTTCCACTCACGCACGGTCTTGCGATACGGCACCACCATCACCGGCCCGGTGAGGCGCTGGGCAAAGCTTGAGCTTCTGGCAATGTCCATCAATACGCCGTCGCGCAGTTGCTGGCGGTCGCTGATGATGCCGTTGATCATCAGCAATGGAATCAGCAACAGCAGGATCAGCAGCGCAATCGCGCCCAGTTTGAAAAGCAGGTTGCGGTTCATGGGTCTCTCCCTGTTTTGATGGGGAGAGTCTGCCCAGCCGATATGGGGGATTTATGTGGGCAATGTGGAGACTGTGTGGAGATGCAGCACCGCTTGCACGCCGCCCGGTACGTTGCCGATCTGCAACGAGCCGCCGTGCAGCTTCATCACCTCCTCGACAAAGTTGAGCCCCAGGCCCGTACTTTTGCGCCCGCTGGCCGGGCGCGGCAGCGAGTAGAAGCGCTCGCTCAGGCGCGGCAAGGCGTAATCGGGAATCGCCTGCGCCTGGTTGAACAGGCTGACCTGCACCTCGTGATGCCGCACCTGGGCACTGAACCTCAGCGTGCCGCCGGGCGGGGTGAAATCCAGGGCATTGTCCAGCAGGTTGCCCAAGGCCTGGCGCAGCAGGAAGGGTTCGCCAAACACCTTCACATCAGCGGCGATGGCCTGTTCGACGTGCAAGCCGGCGCCTTCGATCCGTGCACATTGAGCCTTGAGCACATCCTCAACCAGCGCTGCCAAAGGAATGCTCGACTGCTCTTCCAGACCCTGGCGCTGCTCCACCTGGGCCAGGTTCAACAGGCGTTCGATCAACTGTTGCAGGCGCGCGCTTTCGCTGTCGATATTGCCGACAAAACGCTGCTGCTGCTCGCGGCTCATGTCGCCCTGCAACAGCTCCGCCGCCCCGCGAATCGCCGCCAACGGGCTTTTCAATTCATGGGTCAGCGTGTGCACGTAGCGCTCTACGTAAGCCTTGCCTTCCAGCTGCGTGCGCATGTGTTCCACGGCGGTGGATAACTGCTTGAGCTCGCCGCCGCGATAATGCGGCAACTCGGCGCGGCGGCCCTCGCTCACGGCTTCGGCATAGGCGGTAAGGCGTCTGAGGGACGCCGTCAGCCACCACGACAATAGCGCGCCCAGCAGCAGCCCCAGGGTGACCAGCCCGGCGCCGTACCACAGCAGGCGCCGCTCAGTGCGATCCACGTAGGGCTGCAACGAGCTGTTGGGCTTGGCTACCGTGACCACGCCGATAATCTGGCCGTTATCGCGAATCGGCGCCCCCACGTGCATCACCGATGAGGTGGCGTCGTCCACGTCACTGCGGGTGGAGCGCGCACCGTATTCGCCACGCAGGGTCAGGTACACGTCGTTCCATTTCGAATAGTCCTGGCCCACCGCTTCACCGCTGGAGTCGAGCAATACCCTGCCCTTGGCGTCGGTCACGTAGATGCGATGGTTGACCTGGTTTTTCGGCAACCCCCAGATCACCGCACCCGGTTGACGGTTGCCATAGGCCTTGAGCAGCGCTGGCCAATGACTCTGGCCAAGGGTGCCGTTCTTCACGTCCTCGCGCAGGATCTCGGCCAACAGGTTCGCGGTGTCCACCAGGGTTTCTTCGGTGGACTGGCGCACGCCGGGGCGGATTTCCTTCATCACGGTGTTGAGCACGAAGTAGCCGGTCAGGCCGATAAACAGCGCATACACCAGGAAAATCCGCAGCCCCAGGCGCATCAGCTGTGGCTCGGGCTGTAGCTATAGCCAAGGCCACGATGGGTCTGGATCGGCTCGGCGTCCGCCGCCACACTCCGAAGCTTGCTGCGCAGGCTTTTGATATGGCTGTCGATATTGCGCTCGTAACCGGCATCAAAGGGTACGCCCACCGCGTCCAGCAGTTGCTCGCGGCTGAACACACGCTCGGGTTGTTCCAGCAGGCTTTGCAGCAGGCGGAACTCATGGCGCGTGAGGCTCAAGGGTTGGCCGCGATAGAGAATCTGCATGCGCTCCAGATCTACCTGGAACAGCGTCGGCGCCACACCCGGGCCGACCCGCTTGAGAATCGCCCTGACCCTCGCCGCCACTTCCCGCGGGCTGAAAGGTTTGACCACGTAATCATCGGCGCCGATCTCCAGCCCCACCACGCGGTCGATCTCCGCATCCCGGGCACTGAGGAACATCACCGGCACTTCGCTGAAGCGGCGCAATTGCTTGCAGGTTTCAAAGCCGGTGATGTCCGGCAGGCCGATGTCGAGGATGACCAGGTCGGCCGGGGTCTGGCGCTGATGCTCCAGCGCCGCCTGGCCGAGCGTCAGCCAGGTGGTGGTGAAGCCTTCGCCTTGCAGGGCAAAGATCAGCGTGTCGGCTATCGCCGCTTCGTCTTCGACAATCAGGATGTGCGGCATGGGCTCAATCAGCAGTCCGGTTTGTCGGCAGTGTAACGACGCGCCGGGTTTACCGCAGCACCAAACTCACGCAGGGCCTTGGCGCCAATCAGCAGTGGGTAGTTGAAACTGCTGCGGTCAGTAAGGTTGACCTCGACGGTGCGCTTGACGTCGCCCAGGCACATTTCCAGGTCGATCACCGGGCGCTTGGCCACGCTGGCTTCGTCCTTGTCATCATCTTCGTCGGCGCGGCTCTTGATCTTGCTGATGCGCGACACCTTATGCTCATACACCTTGTTACTGGCGTCCTCACCGCCGAGGCGGAAGCGCACCCAGTCATCGCCGTCGCGCTGAAAGGTTTCGATGTCACGCGCCGACAGCGAGGCGGTCAGTGCGCCGGTGTCCATCTTGGCCTTGAAGGTCTGGCCGATCTCCGGCAACTGGATGTATTCGTAGCGACCGTAAAGGGTCGGCTCGGCCGCCATGACAGGCACAGCAACCAGGGCGAACGCGGCAAGGAGTAATTTCACGGCAGGATTTCCTCGAAAGAAGTGGGCGGAGTCTAGACCGCAAACACAGCACTTAGTTGGATGACCGAGCATATCGCGCACAGTGTGAAACATTCGTCGGGCATTTTGCGATTTGGCCTCTAGACTCACCTTGCTTATCATGGCCCGCCCACAGAATTCCAAGAGTTGCTTATGCGCCGCCTGCTCACCGGCTGTCTGGTTACACTGCTGCTGTTACTCAACACGCTGATCCTGATCGGCCCCTTGATGGTCTTCGCCCTGCTCAAGCTGGTGGCGCCAGGGCGCTCGCGTGACTATGCCTCATGGGCGGTGATGTGGATCGCCGAGACCTGGGCCGAGATCGACAAGCTGATCTTCGCCGCGTGCATCCCCACCCAATGGGATATTCGCGGTGGCGAGGACCTGCGCGGCGATACCTCTTACCTGGTGATCAGCAACCACCAATCCTGGGTCGACATTCCCGCACTGATCCAGGCATTGAACCGGCGCACACCGTTCTTCAAGTTCTTCCTGAAAAAAGAACTGATCTGGGTGCCCTTTCTCGGCCTGGCCTGGTGGGCGTTGGATTACCCCTTCATGAAGCGCTACACCAAGGCGTTCCTGGCCAAGCACCCGGAGCTGGCGGGGCAGGATTTGAAGATCACCAAGCAAGCGTGCGAGCTGTTCAAGCGCCAGCCGGTCACCGTGGTCAATTACCTGGAGGGCACGCGGTTCAACGAGGCCAAACGCACGCAACAGGCTTCACCGTATAACCGGTTGCTCAAGCCCAAGGCGGGCGGTGTGGCCTTTGTGCTGGCGGCGATGGGCGAACAGTTGGACGCGATCCTCGACGTGACCGTGGTGTACCCGCAGCAAAAGATTCCGGGGTTCTGGGACTTGATCAGCGGCGCGGTGCCGACGGTGATCGTGGATATCCGCACCCGCGAGCTGGACCCGGCGTTGTGGCAAGGGGATTACGAGAATGATCCGGCGTTTCGCCAGACCGTCCAGAACTGGGTCAACCAGCTCTGGATGGAAAAGGATGCGCGCATCGAACAACTGCGCGAGGAGCCTCTTTAGCTGCCGGTGCCCCACGCCTGAGCCAATTTGCCCAGCACGGAGTTGCTGGCACCCGCGCCGCCCAGGTATTGCAAAATCACCGGGGCAAACTGGCCGACCATGCCGCTGTCCATGCCCAGAGCGCTGAAGGCGGTGTTCAAGTCATTGGTGCTTTTCACATTGCCCAGCAGGCCGTCCAGGCCGCTGGTTTTGCTGCCGCCGGTTTGGCCGAGCATCCCGCTCAAGGCACCGAGGCTGCCCAACGCGTTATTACCCGACAGCTGCTCGAGGCCCGGCACACTGCTACTCAACTGCGAGAAGTCGTTGCCGCTGAGTTTGTTCTTGGCCAGACCCAGCATGGCACCCGTGCCGCCCACCGCTTGCTCGGGGGTGATGTTCAATTGCGAGGTCAGGGCCTTCAGCAGGCCGCCCGTTTCCGACGTAGGCGCGGCGGCAGCGGCCTTGTTGTTGCCACCCTGCATGCCGGAAATGGCGTTGGCTGCATCGCCAAGGCTGAAACCTGCGGCGAACACCGGGCCGGCGGCCACGGTCAACAGGCAGGACAGGGCAAAACCGCGTGAAATCTTCATCGAAACAACCTCTGGGTATAGGGGTAAACGCAGGCGTTGGACTGGGTAACCCGTCGGTTGTTCCGGAGCCCCTCAGGAACCCATCGAGGATAAGCGGGTCCATGAACTGACTACAAAATTTGTCGAGAAGAGACTTATGACTGCGATCCAACCCCCAGTGATTGAGCACAAGCCTGCGTTCTGGAGCCGCCCTCGCCTGTTCATCGGCGCCTGCGTGGTGGTGGTTGCCGGTATCGGCGGCGCGCTCTACACCCAGGACAGCGTCAAATCCGCGGCAACGTTGGTGACCACGACCCAGCAGCCAGCCGCACAGATCATGGCCCACAAGGATTACCTGGAAGTAGAACCGATTGCCTCCACGGCGCCAGCACCGGACCAAAGCCTTGAACTCTGGGCGATTCCCAAAGACGGCACACCGGTGTCCCTTGGCCTGTTGCCCGAGGATGGCAAAGGTATCATTGGCCTGAATCCGCGCCAGCAGGAAACCATCAAACAACCCGTGGAGTTGATGGTAAGTTCTGAAACCAAAGGTGGCTCAGTGAGTAAGCAGCCAACCGGCCCTACGGTGTATCAAGGGGCACTGGCAATTCGCTAATCCTCGGCTACGCAAACTCGGATCAAACTGTCGGAGCGGGCTTGCCCGCTCCAACGTCACCTGTAAATCGCCCACCACACGATCAGACATCTTGAATACTTATTCAAATTGATTATAGACCGCATAAAAAATGAATCTAAAAACCTGTCAACATTCACAGTAGCTCATATCAAATTAAATATTGATGATGGAGACTCCTTCAAGCACTGGAGCAAACAAGGACGAACCCTTCAACATTCAAAAAACAGCCTTCTCTGAGCCTCTTCTGCCTGTCAGGTTTTATATCGCTGGCTGCGTTACTTGGAACCACTTACGCGTCGGCGGAAAGCTGTCCAGATCTAAGTCAGGTCAATGGCTCCCTGGACAACGGAACCTACAAATACCAGTTTGGTAATTGGAAAGGCTCCAATCAGCCCGGCGCACCCGACGCAGATAAGTCTTACCTGAATGCAGGGCTACACTTTGACAGGGTCACACTGGCGCAACGGGTAATTTCAAGCACAGAGGGATCGGAGGATCCCAATGAAACAGAAAGTCCGGGCACAACTGTCGCCTACATCAGATGTGATTATGTTGGCGCGGGAGATGACGCTCGAATCCGACTGGTCAAACGTGTCGGCGAGCTACCTAAACCGGATGCTGGCACTTGGGAAAATGAAACCACCACTAATACAGCCGGCACGATCAACAAGTACTGCACCCATACAAGTTGCTCTTTTAAATAAATACGACTGCCAGACCTCTAAGCATGGGTTGTTGCGTGGAGAATTCAAAGCCGCTAAACGCGCGCTACCTCACTAAGAAAGTTCTAGCTTTCAAATAATGCAGCAGGGCGGCCGTTGGCCGCCCTTTTTATCTTGAACTCAAGCTGCACTAAACAAACTATGCGGATCAATCACAAACTTCTTCGGCACACCCGCATCGAACTCGCCATACCCGCGTGGCGCGTCATCCAGGCTGATCACCTGCACGCCGACGATCTCGGCAATGTTGATACGGTCCCACATGATCGCCTGCATCAGTTGGCGGTTGTATTTCATCACCGGCGTCTGCCCGGTGTGGAAGCTGTGGGATTTGGCCCAGCCCAGGCCAAAGCGAATGCTCAGGCTACCCATTTTCGCGGCGGCATCGACAGCACCTGGGTCCTCGGTCACATACAGGCCTGGGATACCGATCTTGCCCGCCACGCGCACCACGCCCATCAGCGAGTTGAGCACCGTGGCCGGGGCTTCGGCCTTGACGCCATCGTGGCCGTGGCCGCGTGCTTCAAAGCCCACGCAGTCAACGGCGCAGTCCACTTCGGGCTCGCCCAATAGCGCGGCTATTTGTTCGTGCAGGGGGGTGTCGGTGGACAGGTCGACCACTTCAAAACCCTGGGCCTTGGCGTGGGCCAGGCGGATTGAGTTGACGTCACCGATGATCACCACCGCTGCACCCAGCAAACGAGCGGAGGCGGCAGCGGCCAGGCCGACCGGGCCGGCGCCAGCGATGTACACGGTGCTGCCTGGGCCAACACCGGCCGTAACGGCGCCGTGATAGCCGGTGGGCAGGATGTCGGAGAGGCAGGTCAGGTCACGGATTTTCTCCATGGCCTTGTCGCGGTCCGGCAGTTTCAGCAGGTTGAAGTCGGCATACGGCACCAGCACGTACTCGGCCTGGCCGCCGGTCCAGTCGCCCATGTCCACGTAGCCGTAGGCACCACCGGCACGGGCCGGGTTGACGGTCAGGCAGACGCCGGTGTGTTGTTCCTTGCAGGAGCGGCAGCGACCGCACGCCACGTTGAAGGGCACAGACACCAGGTCACCGATTTTCAGGTTCTCGACGTCGCTGCCCTTCTCGATCACTTCACCGGTGATTTCATGCCCCAGCACCAGGCCGGTCTGGGCCGTGGTGCGGCCGCGCACCATGTGTTGGTCGGAGCCGCAGATGTTGGTGGAGACCACGCGCAGGATGACGCCGTGCTCAATCTTCCTGCCACGGGGGTCCTGCATTTTGGGATAGTCGATTTTCTGTACTTCGACCTTGCCGTTGCCGAGATACACGACACCACGATTACCAGACATGCTTTCACCTCGCTGTTGTTTTTATGGAACTGCGTTGCCCTTGGGGCAGCGCGTTAAGTGCTCGGGTACAGATGCTGTTTCTTGTGTTGCTTGTAAGGGCCTCATCGCAGGCAAGCCAGCTCCCACCGTGGATCGGGTTCACACATCCAGGAATGTGGGAGCTGGCTTGCCTGCGATAGCGATCTAGAGAACGACGGTGCGATTGGCATTCAAAAACACCCGCCGCTCGATGTGATACCCCACCGCCCGCGCCAATGTGAGCCCTTCGATATCGCGCCCCTTGGCAATCAAGTCTTCGGGATAGTGGCTGTGATCCACCACTTCCACGCCTTGGGCGATGATCGGCCCTTCATCCAGATCGTTGTTGATGTAATGCGCCGTGGCGCCCACCAGTTTCACGCCCTTGTTGTACGCCTGGTGATACGGCTTGGCGCCCTTGAAGCCCGGCAGCAACGAGTGATGAATATTGATGGCCTTGCCGTCCAGCTTGCGGCACAGCTCCGGTGACAGCACTTGCATGTAGCGCGCAAGGATCACCAATTCGGCGCCGGTGTCTTCAATCACCTGCCACACCTGACGCTCCTGGGACGGTTTGTCGTTGGGGTCCAGGGGGAAATGGTAGTAGGGAATCTGGTGCCAGTCGGCCAACGGCTTCAGATCAGGGTGGTTGGACACCACCGCGACCACATCCATCGACAACTGGCCGATGCGCTGGCGATACAGCAGGTCGTTGAGGCAGTGATCGGCCTTGGAGACCATGATCACCACTTTGGGCCGGTAGTTCGGCGCCGTCAGTTCGAAGATCATGCCAAACGCTTCGCCACGGCTCGCCAGGCCTGCGCGAAAGGCTTGCTCGTCGAAGCCATCGGGCTGGCGAAACTCCACACGAATGAAAAACCGGCCCGAAAGGCGGTCATCGAACGAATGGTGCTCGGTGACGTAGCAGCCCTGTTCGAACAGATAGCGGGTGACCGCGTCCACCGTGCCGAGCACGCTGGGGCAGTCGGCGGTCAAAATCCATGTATCAGGGGCGCGGCTCATTACGAATAACTCCTCAAACAACGCTATCGACTGTAGGAGCGAGCTTGCTCGCGAAGAACGCCAACGATGATGCGTGCATGCTGAATGAACGCGGCGTCTTTGAGTTTTTCGCGAGCAAGCTCGCTCCTACAGTGAAGGGGTGAGACAGCGTGAGCGCCATGTCAGGCTTGGACGCTCAGGCCGAATTCGGCCGAGGCATCCTGCAGCCACAACCACCAGTAATCCGAGAAGCTGCGACGGATCAGCAGCTCCCAGGTGTCGTCGCTGGTATGACGGATCACCAGTTGCGACTTGGCAAACACCGTACCCACGGCCTTGCCGACCGGGAAGTTGTTGGGGTGCACGTCGTAGCTGGTGGACTTCATCAGCACGTCGCGCACATTCGGGCCGCTCAGTTCAAGAATCTGCTGGCCGCCGCTGACGTTGACGATCTGGATATGCAGGTCGCCCAGGGCAGCGCGCAGATTTTGCTCGGCGGCAAACTCTTCACCGCTCGGCACGATCAACAGCCACTCATCCGGGCCGAGCCACTGCAGGCTGGTTTCACCGTTGACGACCACGCTCAAGGGGCCGGGCAGTTCGATGCCAACCGCCTTGTGTACGCCAGCGGCGAAGGCGGCGTCGTGGCCATCGCCACGGATAGTCAGGTGGCCGAGGAGTTTCTTTTCACGCACGGTCACGCCGGCGTTCTTGCGGCCCTTGCCCACCAGGCTGGCGAGGTCGGCATGGTGCAGCGACGACTCGGCCTTGGCACCGGTGGTGGGGCGTTGTTGGTAAACATTGGCTGCTGTCATAAAGCACCTGTTCTGAATTCTGTGGTGACTGTTCTGGCCTCATCGCGGGCAAGCCCGGTTCCCACAGGACAATACATTCCAAATGTGGGAGCCGGCTTGCCTGCGATGCAGGCGACTCGGTCGATCAGATGTTCTGGCGATCGCCTTTCGGGTCAAAGAACACCGATGAAACAATCTCGGCCTCGATCACGCTGCCATCCGCTTGCGGCGAGAACACTCGCTCGCCGATGCGCTTCAAGCCGCCCTTCACCACACCCATGGCAAACGAATAGCCCAGGGAGTTATGCGCATAACTTGAGGTAACGTGCCCCACCATCTTCATCGGGATCGTCTGCTTCGGATCGAACACCAACTGCGCGCCTTCCGGCAGCCACACATTCGGATCGATCGGCTTGAGCCCCACCAACTGCTTGCGCTCTTCGCGCACGCAGTCTTCACGGTTCATCCCGCGCCAGCCAATCCACGAGAACGGTTTGGTACGGCCAACGCACCAGCCCATGTTCAGGTCGTCCGGGGTCATCGAGCCGTCGGTGTCTTGCCCGACGATGATGAAGCCCTTCTCGGCGCGCAGGACGTGCATGGTCTCGGTGCCGTACGGGGTCAGGTTGTACTTTTTGCCGGCCTCGACGATTTTTTCCAGCACGCCCATGGCGTAGTCGGCTTGCACGTTGACTTCATACGACAGCTCACCGGTAAACGAGATACGGAACACCCGCGCCGGCACGCCGCCCACCAGGCCTTCTTTCCAGGTCATGAACGGGAAGCCGTCCTTGTCCAGGTCGATGTCGGTGACTTCACTGAGCAGCTTGCGGCTGTTGGGGCCCGACAAGGTCATGGTTGCCCAATGGTCGGTGACCGAGGTGAAGTACACCTTGAGGTCCGGCCATTCGGTCTGCTGGTAGATTTCCAGCCACTGCAACACGCGGGCAGCACCGCCAGTGGTGGTGGTCATCAGGAAGTGGTTGTCGGCCAGACAGGCAGTCACGCCGTCGTCGAAGACCATGCCATCTTCCTTGCACATCAGGCCGTAGCGCGCCTTGCCCACGTCGAGCTTGGTCCAGGCGTTGGTGTAGATGCGGTTGAGGAACTCGCGGGCATCCGGGCCCTGAATGTCGATCTTGCCGAGGGTGGAGGCGTCCAGCAGGCCGACGCTGTCACGCACCGCCAGGCATTCGCGTTTCACCGCGGCGTGCAGGTCTTCACCGTTACGCGGGAAATACCACGGGCGTTTCCACTGGCCGACGTCTTCAAACTCGGCGCCGTTCTTGACGTGCCAGGCTTGCAGCGCGGTGTAGCGTACCGGCTCGAAGATATGCCCACAGTGACGGCCCGCCACGGCGCCGAACGTGACCGGCGTGTAGTTGGGACGGAACATGGTGGTGCCCATCTGCGGGATGGTCACGTTCAGCGAACGGGCCGCGATGGCCAGGCCGTTGACGTTACCCAGCTTGCCCTGGTCGGTGCCGAAGCCCAGCGCGGTGTAGCGTTTGACGTGCTCCACCGACTCGAAACCTTCGCGGGTGGCCAGTTCGATGGCGGCGGCGGTCACGTCATTCTGCAGGTCGACAAATTGCTTGGGCGCCCGTGCAGTGGCTTTTTCGTGGGGCACCTGGAACAGCGCCAGGGTTGGTTCTTCCAGACGGCTCAAGGCTTTTGGCAGCGTGCCTTCAACCGGGGCAAAACCGGCTTCGCTGGCCGCACGCACGCCGCCTTCAAAGCCATCGGCGAGGGAATCGCCAAGGCCGTAGACACCGTTGATGCCGCCCACGCACACGCGTTTTTGCGGTGCTTCGCCCGGTACAAACCCGAGAATATCTTCACGCCAGGTCGGCTTGCCGCCCAGGTGCGAGGCCAGGTGCACCACCGGGCTGTAACCGCCGGAGCTGGCGACCAGGTCGCAGTCCAGCCACTCGCCGGGGCTGGTGACTTTATGCGCCTTGACGTCGATGGCTGCCACGCGAGCGCCGGTCACGTGCTTACTGCCACGGGCCTCGATCACGGCACTGCCGGTGAGGATGCGAATGCCTTTGGCGCGGGCTTCTTCCACCAGTGCACCGCGTGGGTTGTGACGCGCATCGGCCACCGCGACAACGGTGAGGCCCGCATCGAACCAGTCCAGCGCTACGCGGTAGGCATGGTCGTTGTTGGTCGACAGCACCAGCTTTTTACCCGGTGCCACGCCATAACGACGCACGTAGGTTGACACCGCACCTGCGAGCATATTGCCCGGCACATCGTTGTTGCCGTACACCAGCGGACGCTCGCACGCACCAGTAGCCAGCACCACCCGCTTGGCACGTACGCGGTGGATACGCTGACGCACCACGCCAATCGGCGCACGGTCACCCAGGTGGTCGGTCAGGCGTTCGTGAATGGTCAGGAAGTTATGGTCGTGGTAGCCGTTGACGGTGGCGCGGGGCAGCAGCACCACGTCCGGCAGGGCTTTCAATTCGGCAATGACGCCGGCGACCCATTCAGTGGCGGGCTTGCCGTCGAGGCTTTCACGGGAATCAAGCAGTGAGCCACCAAATTCCTCTTGCTCGTCGGCGATGATCACGCGGGCACCGCTGCGCGCCGCCGCCAGTGCCGCTGCCAAGCCGGATGGGCCTGCACCGACCACCAGCACGTCGCAATGACGGTTGAAGTTGTCGTAGGTGTCCGGATCGTTCTCGGTGGGCGAACGGCCAAGGCCCGCCGCCTTGCGGATGTACTTCTCGTAGGTCATCCAGAACGATTGCGGGTACATGAAGGTTTTGTAGTAGAAGCCCGGCGGCATCAGCTTGCCGCCGACCTTGCCGAGAATGCCCATCATGTCGTTGTTCACGCTCGGCCAGCCGTTGGTGCTGGTAGCAACCAAGCCCTGGTACAGCGCCTGTTGGGTGGCGCGCACGTTGGGGATCTGCGTGGCTTCGGTGGCGCCGATCTGCAGCACCGCGTTCGGCTCTTCGGCGCCTGCGGCAAAGATGCCCCGTGGGCGCGAGTACTTGAAGCTGCGGCCAATGATGTCGACGCCGTTGGCCAGCAGGGCTGCGGCCAGGGTGTCGCCTTCAAAGCCTTTGTAGCTCTGACCGTTGAACGTAAACGTCAGGACTTTATTACGGTCGATGCGGCCACCGTTGGACAGGCGATTGATCTGGCTCATACCTTCTCTCCAGAGGCCTTGGCGGTGAACTGAGGCTTCTCACCGATCTTGTAGGTTTCAAGAATTTCGTAGGTGACGGTGTCGCGGGTGGCGTTGAAATACTGGCGGCAACCGGCGGCATGGATCCACAGTTCGTGGTGCAGGCCGCGCGGGTTATCGCGAAAGAACATGTAGTCGCCCCACTGCTCGTCGGTGCAAGCATTCGGGTCTAGCGGGCGCGGGATGTGCGCTTGGCCGGACGCGTGGAATTCCTCTTCGGAGCGCAGTTCGCCACAGTGAGGACAGAAGATATGCAACATAGGGAATTTCTCCTGTTAGTGGGCGACGGCCGCAGCGCCGTGTTCGTCGATCAACGCACCGTTGTGGAAACGGTCGATGGAAAAAGGTGCGGCCAGTGGGTGCATTTCACCCTTGGCCAGGCTGGCGGCAAACACGTTGCCTGAGCCTGGGGTGGCCTTGAAGCCGCCCGTACCCCAACCGCAGTTGAAGAACATGTTCGGTACCGGGGTTTTGGAGATGATCGGGCAGGCATCCGGCGTGGTGTCGACGATGCCGCCCCACTGGCGGTTCATGCGCACCCGTGACAGCACCGGGAACATCTCGACGATGGCCTGGATGGTGTGCTCGATCACCGGGTACGAACCGCGCTGGCCGTAACCGTTGTAGCCGTCGATACCGGCGCCGATCACCAGGTCGCCCTTGTCGGACTGGCTGATGTAACCGTGCACCGCGTTGGACATGATCACGCTGTCGATAATCGGCTTGATCGGCTCCGACACCAACGCTTGCAGCGGGTGGGATTCGATCGGCAGGCGAAAGCCCGCCAGCGAGGCCATGTGCCCGGAGTTACCGGCAGTGACCACACCCACGCGCTTGGCGCCGATAAAGCCCTTGTTGGTTTCCACACCGATGCACACGCCGTTTTCCTTGCGGAACCCGATCACTTCGGTCTGCTGGATCAGGTCCACGCCCAAGGCGTCGGCAGCGCGAGCAAAGCCCCAGGCCACGGCATCGTGACGGGCCACGCCGCCGCGACGTTGCACGGTGGCGCCGAGCACGGGGTAACGGGTGTTCTTGGAGCAATCCAGATACGGGATTTCGTCGGCCACTTGCTGGGCATTCAGCAGCTCGCCGTCCACACCGTTGAGGCGGTTGGCGCTCACGCGGCGTTCGGAGTCACGGATGTCCTGCAGGGTGTGGCACAGGTTGTACACGCCACGCTGGGAGAACATCACGTTGTAGTTCAGGTCCTGGGACAAACCTTCCCAGAGTTTCATGGCGTGTTCGTACAGGTGCGCCGACTCGTCCCACAGGTAGTTGGAACGCACGATGGTGGTGTTGCGCGCGGTGTTACCGCCGCCCAGCCAGCCTTTCTCGACCACCGCCACGTTGGTGATGCCGTGTTCCTTGGCCAGGTAGTAAGCGGTCGCCAGACCATGCCCGCCGCCGCCGACGATGACCACGTCGTAGACCTTTTTAGGGGTCGGCGTGCGCCACATCTTCTGCCAGTTTTCGTGATGGCTGAGGGAGTGCTTGAAGAGGCCGAAGCCTGAGTAGCGTTGCATAGTCATTACTCCAAAACCGCGCTCAGCGATAAACCGGGAAATCAGCGCACAGGGCAGACACGTGCTTGGCCACGTTGGCCTCGACGTCGGCGTCGCCGAGGTTGTCGAGGATGTCGCAGATCCAGCCGGCCAGCTCGACGCACTGCGGCACTTTGAAGCCACGGGTGGTCACCGCCGGGGTGCCGATGCGCAGGCCCGAGGTTACGAACGGCGACTGCGGGTCATTCGGCACCGCGTTCTTGTTGACGGTGATGTGGGCGCGACCCAAGGCGGCGTCCGCCTCTTTGCCGGTGAGGCCCTGGCGGATCAGGCTGACCAGGAACAGGTGGTTGTCGGTGCCGCCGGAGACCACATCATAGCCACGCTTGATGAACACTTCGGCCATGGCCTGGGCGTTATCGATCACTTGCTGCTGGTAAGCCTTGAAGCCGGGCTCCAGCGCTTCCTTGAAGCACACGGCCTTGCCAGCGATCACGTGCATCAGCGGGCCGCCCTGGGCGCCGGGGAATACCGCAGCGTTGAGTTTCTTTTCGATTTCTTCGTTGGCCTTGGCCAGGATCAAACCGCCCCGTGGACCGCGCAGGGTCTTGTGGGTGGTGGTGGTGACCACGTCGGCGTAAGGCAGCGGGTTCGGGTACAGGCCAGCGGCGACCAGGCCGGCGACGTGGGCCATGTCGACGAACAGCAGCGCGCCGACCTTGTCGGCGATCTGACGAAAGCGCGGGAAATCCAGGGTCTTGGAGTAGGCCGAGAAACCTGCCACGACCATCTTCGGCTTGTGCTCGACCGCCAGGCGCTCGACTTCGTCGTAGTCGATCAGGCCGGTGTCGGTGTTGATGCCGTACTGCACCGCGTTATACAGCTTGCCCGAGGACGACACTTTGGCGCCGTGGGTCAGGTGACCGCCGTGGGCCAGGCTCATGCCCAGAATGGTGTCGCCGGCATTGATCAGCGCCAGGTACACGGCGCTGTTGGCGGAGGAACCGGAGTGCGGTTGCACGTTGGCGTAATCGGCACCGAACAGCTGCTTGGCGCGTTCGATGGCCAGGGCTTCGACCTTGTCCACATGTTCGCAGCCGCCGTAGTAGCGCTTGCCCGGGTAGCCTTCGGCGTATTTGTTGGTAAGGCCACTGCCTTGAGCTTCCATCACGCGCTTGCTGGTGTAGTTCTCCGACGCGATCAGCTCGATATGATCTTCCTGGCGCTGCTCCTCGGCATTCATCGCCGCCAGCAGTGCGTCGTCATATCCCTGGATCTGGTCTTGTTTGCTGAACATCGCGTCTCTCCCAGCCTTTCGTATTGTTGAGGCCCTCGCAGGGCCCTTTGATGCGATGGTAGGGCTGGCGCGTGCGGGCCAAATGCCTGCGCACGCCACGCAAAGGTGCGTTTACGACATGGCCGAACGAATGATATTGGCAGGCCTGACAATTTGAAGGAGTGAGCTTGCTCGCGAAAAACTCATGGGCGCAGTGTTTATTCAGTAAGCACGCGTAATCGTTGACGTTTTTCGCGAGCACGCTCGCTCCTACAGGAGGGTTAGGCGATGAGCTTGCGAAGGAGCAGCAGCAGGAGGAAGTGAAGCGGATAAAGGGCATAGGCCCAGCGGCGCATTGCTGGTGGCGCAGCGCTCCGGGCGTGCCGTAGTAAGATCAACCCAGCCAGCGGCGCACTCAGACATGCAGCCAACCCCAACAACGCCACAGGCGTGCCGCTATTGAGCAGAATCTGCCACTGATTGGCGGCGACACAGACTAAACCCGGCAGCCCGCTGAAATACCAGGGCCGGCGAAACACCAGCAATATCGCCAGCGGCAGCAATACACCAAAGAAACCGAACATCAACTGGTGTGAGAACACGGCCGCCATTGTGACGGCGATCAGCGCCAATCCTCGATCAACCAACGCCTTTTGCTGCCAACCTCGGGCAACCATTAAGCCCAGCGCCAAGGTCGGCAACACGTTCAAGGTATCGGCATCTTCGATGAACATCCGATACGGCACCTCGCTGATCACGCTGAACAGCAGCAACCAACCCAAGTAGCGCCAATGGCCGGTCACCGGGGCGTAACGGACGCGATGCAAATTGGCCGCAATCGCCAGGCAAAACCACGGAAACGCCAGGCGCCCCGGCACGTATAGCCCATCCAGGCTCAGTCCCACATAGCGCAGATGATCGAGCACCATACTCAACAGCGCCAGCCACTTGAGCAGATCCAAAGCGCCATCTCGGACAGGTCCGACAGGCAGGGTTTGAGTACCGTGCATAATTCCCCAACGACTTTGCATTTACAGTGCGTGCGCGCCCCCGGCAATCTTGGGTAAAGTGCGCACCAACATCGACCACAGGAACGGGCCATGACCGACAAGAGCCAACAATTCGCCAGTGACAACTATTCCGGCATCTGCCCGGAAGCGTGGGCCGCCATGGAACAAGCCAACCAGGGCCATCAACGCGCCTACGGCGATGATGAATGGACCCACCGCGCCGCCGACGGTTTCCGCAATCTGTTCGAGACCGACTGCGAGGTGTTCTTCGCCTTCAACGGCACGGCCGCCAACTCCCTGGCGCTGTCCTCGTTGTGCCAGAGCTACCATAGCGTGATTTGCTCGGAAACCGCCCACGTCGAGACCGACGAATGCGGCGCGCCGGAGTTTTTCTCCAACGGCTCCAAACTGCTCGTCGCCCGCACCGAAAACGGCAAGCTGACCCCGGAGTCGATCCGTGAGATCGCCCTCAAGCGCCAGGATATCCACTACCCCAAACCCCGCGTAGTCACCCTGACCCAGGCCACCGAAGTCGGCAGCGTGTACACCCCCGAAGAAATCCGCGCCATCAGCGCCACCTGCAAGGAGCTGGGCCTGAACCTGCACATGGACGGCGCACGCTTCGCCAATGCCTGTGCATTCCTGGGTTGCTCACCGGCCGACCTGACCTGGAAAGCCGGCGTGGACGTGCTGTGCTTTGGCGGTACCAAAAACGGCATGGCGGTGGGTGAAGCCATCCTGTTCTTCAATCACAAACTGGCTGAAGACTTTGACTACCGCTGCAAACAGGCCGGTCAGTTGGCGTCGAAAATGCGCTTTCTCTCGGCGCCATGGGTGGGCCTGCTGGAAAACGACGCCTGGCTCAAGCATGCACGCCACGCCAACCATTGCGCGCAATTGCTGAGCAGCCTGGTGGCGGATATTCCCGGCGTGGAATTGATGTTCCCGGTACAGGCCAACGGCGTATTCCTGCAGCTCTCGGAACCCGCGATTGCAGCGCTGACCGCCAAGGGCTGGCGCTTCTACACCTTCATCGGCAAAGGCGGTGCGCGCTTCATGTGTGCGTGGGATACCGAGGAAGAGCGTGTAAGGGAATTGGCTGCCGATATTCGGGAAGTCATGAACGCTTAACGTACGAATTCGGCCAGTCCGTACTGGCCGATCGCCGAGACTGTTTTTTGATATTTCTGACAGCAATACAGCTCGTTTTTATTGTCTAGCCTCTTGTTACCCGCAAGGAAAACGCAGCGATATCTGCCCCCTTTCGGGTTGCACCGCCAGCCGAATAATCGGCGGCAAAGGTAAATCAATGGAGAGCTTGATCATGGAATATCAAAGCAACGTGAACACCGTGCTGAACAATGGTACTACCACCACCACTGTTATCGACTGGGATGAGTTCAGGAAAAGCGCCAAAGTCGGCGACACCATCCGCGAGCCATCCAGGACGCTCAGGATCTACGACAAAGTCTATGAACTGACAGCATCTGGCCAACACTTTGTGGTGCAGGTCTACGCTCAGTAATCATTAACTGAGGACCGCGTCGGAGCCTCATGACCTCCGGCGCGGTACCGAAGCAGCCCTCAGCTCGCTCCTACAATGCCTTTGGCTGAAGCGCCACCCATTCATCAATGGGGCCACGGTTACCAACAAAGGTGCCGCCACCGAACCTTACCGCCAGTTTATTAACCGCGTTCAGGGCTGTCGTCACCGCGCCCTCTGCCCAACCGCCAGTGAAAGACACATCATCTCCAGCAATAATGAACCCATCCGGGTTCCCACTATGCACACCGTTCATGAACTGCGAAAACAACAGGCGCTGGTATTCGTACTGCCCCGGCAGATTCATCTTGAAAGCACAAAGAAAAAACGGCTGCTCTTCCCAGTTGATTTCCACAAAGGGATCGGTCATGCCGAACTCCGCTGCAAGGTCCAGTTGGTGGTGGGCATACACCGAGTCCAACAAGGTCGAACATAGTGCAGCATGGGAAGGCAACGGCGTCGTGCGATCCCCCATGAACTTGAGGCTGTCGTCGTTCCAGGTGTAAGACAAAAACATTCCGCTGCCCTTGTAGGCGCCTTGACTCGCCGCGTAATCCAACAGGTAAGTGCCACGGGTAATCCGGTCCGACAAGGTCACACTCATCTTGTACTGATGGTCCACCCCGATATCGGTCCAGAAAGGTCGCTTGGTCTGGGCGAATATTTTGGCCGACTGCATGTAGTGGGTGTACATCACCGCTTCCCATTCCTTGACGGACAGCAGGCTATTCATGGCGTTGAAATGATCGATGCCGCTCATATAGCGAAATTTGTCCAGAATCCGCTTCTGGGGTGTGTAGATCACGGCAGGGAAGGTGTATTGACGTTCGCCCCCCTGGTTATGATCAAAGATGTACACGTCGAACTCGCCGTCTTGGCGCCTTATGATCTGCCGCACCTCCTGCCCGAAAACCTGGGGAATGACTTGAGCGCTCAGGCTTGCGACGGTAGTGCCCGAAGGCCAGTGGGCCATGCTGTCGCCCATCGCATCCGGGCTGCGCGCCCATAACCGACAAGGCAGTTCGGTAGAGCCGTCGTACATCAACTTGTGGTTGGTATCCAGGCCGGTGTACAACACCCGTAACACCTCTAGAAAGCAGTTCGGATAGTCGGTATTCCACCCTCCCGTCCCAAACCCGATCTGGCCAAACAGATCGATGTCCTCCCGACTCCAACCGGCCTGTTCCACCATGGCGGCAAAAAAGCTGAGATTGTCCCAACCTGCATCCAGAATCGCATTCCACAACGTCTTGATCTTCGCCTGGTCAAGGCTGCCCTCGGACATTGCCGCTTCCATTTCAGTGAAATGGATCGGGGCCTGTTCCAGAAAAACCTCAAACAACTTACGCTCGATTTCCAGGTATTCATCGGGCAAATTCTTGCCTTCGTAATAGACCTGTTTGTGTTGATAGTCGACCACCGTACTGAGAGTTGCAGCCGAGCCTGGGTTGGGAAAATCCGCCGAGTTGGCGCTCATGCCGACCTTGTCGAAATAGTGCATCAGCGCCTTGCCAGAAACGGGAAAACGCATGGCCCCCATTTCGCAGATAACACTGTTGGCCGGGTCTTGTGGGTCGCCCACTACATAGGAATAGAGTCGCCCACCCATGCGATGACTGGCCTCCACGACCACGGGATGCAAACCCATGCGCAGGGCTTCATAAGCCGCGACAAGGCCGGCGACGCCAGCCCCCACGATCAAGACCTTGCTGCCGTGGGCACTGTTGGAAACCTGCGCCAACGCCGTCCCGTTGCTGGCAGCCTGATTGAGGAACCGGGCGTAGTGAAAAGGAAAATCGGGGATAAGCGCGGTGACATCATCGGTCAGTAAGCGCGCAGCGCCTTTACTACGAGAAGGGATAGCAGACATGTCGAGCATCCTTGGCTGGATAAAGGACGTCCACCTACTGCTCTATTACTAAGGGCGACAACGACGCGTTCGTTCATCAGCGTAGAAGATTGTAGGAATTGTCTCTATATCGCTTGGGAATAAGAAAGTCCGATATCAGCCAATCCTCACTTCTGCAAGGTTTTGCGCACTCAGTTCAGAGATTTCTGAAGTGATTATTTGCAAATACCGATTCAATCGTACATTTGCTTGTAAGACTCTTCATCGATCACTCAATAAAAACAGATCGTGAAACCTATGAACATGCCCTGCGACCAAGCGGCAGCTCCCCGTCCCGCGCTGAAAATAGAAACCCGTTCCATTGACTATGTGCCGCGCAATGAACGCCACGGCAAAGTCTGGCATCAAGCGCCGTTCTGGTTCACCGGTAACTTCGTACTCACTACCATGGTCACCGGGTTTACCGGCGCAGCCTTGGGGTTGAGCCTGGTCTACGCCATCCTGGCGATTGTCATCGGCGTGTGCCTTGGCACGTTCGCGATGGCCTTCCACGCCAACCAGGGGCCGCGCATGGGCTTGCCGCAGATGATTCAGTCGCGGGCGCAATTCGGCTTGCGCGGGGCAATCGTGCCCTTTATCGCGGTGGTCTTCGTGTACATCGGTTTTAACGTGTTCAACGTGATTCTCGCCACCGACGCCATTAATACCGTGCTGCCCGGCAATCGGACACCGTGGTATGCCTTGATGATCATCCTGGCCGTGGTGATCGCTGTGATCGGCCATGACCTGTTGCACACCGTGCAACGCTGGCTGACCTACGTGATGATCAGCGTGTTCGCGGTCCTGACGGTGGCTGCCGTGATGACCTTGCAGGCCGACACGGCGGTGGTCGACGCTCATTTTTCTTGGTCGGCGTTTCTGATTCAGCTTTCAGCCGCGGCGGGCTACCAGATCAGCTATGCCGTCTACGTCTCGGACTACTCGCGCTACCTGCCCTATAACACGCCGTCGCGCAGTGTCATTGGCTGGACGTACCTGGGCGCTGCCGGCTCGGCGCTGTGGCTGATGTCGCTGGGAGCCTTTCTCGCCTCGGCGCTGCCCTCACCCGATGCCATCGGCAGCGTGCAGGCCGTGGGCAATCAATTGCTTCCGGGATTTGGCACCTTTACCGTGCTGATCGCAGTACCCGCGCTGGTCGGCATCATGGCGGTCAACTGCTATGGCGCGATGCTCACCGGGATCAGTGCCATTGATGGGTTCATCTCGATAAAGCCTCGCCTGAAAAGTCGAATCATTGGCATCAGCCTAGTGGCCGCCGTGATTTTTGGAATCGCCCTGAGCATCCCGCAAAGCTATCTGCACAGCTTCAATAACTTCGTACTCCTGATGTTGTATTTCCTCGTGCCCTGGACGGCGGTGAACCTGGCGGATTTCTACGCAGTACGAAAAGGGCGCTACGCAATCAGCGATCTGTTTAACCCAGCCGGCATCTACCGCCGCTGGTCAAGTACAGGGCTCACCGCTTATTTCCTGGGCATCGCGGCGATGATCCCGTTCATGTCCCTGGGCTTTTACCAAGGGCCGGCGGCACTGTGGCTGGGCGGAGCTGACATTGCATTCGTGGTGGGCCTGGTCGTGTCGGCCACCACCTACTGCATCATGGCCCGCGGCATCGACCACGCCCGCGAGGCCCGTGCCATCAAGGCCAGTGAACGCCTGTTAGAGAGGAAATAGCCATGACATTGGCAACGGTTGCTTGCCATCAACTGGCGCCCCGTATTGGCGACCTTGATTACAACAGGGCGCTCAGTGAGAGCGCGATCCGTGACGCAAGCGCCCTCGCGGTGCAAGTCATCGTTCTGCCGGAACTGATGCAAAGCGGGTACGCCTTCGATAATCGCGAGGAGGCGTATGCGGCCTCCGAGGCCGATGACGGCCCAACGCTGAGCCTATGGCGTGCCCTGGCCAATGAACTGGATATCATCATCGTCGCCGGTTTCTGTGAGCGTCTGAGCGCTGGGCGAGTCGCCAATAGCGTTGCGCTGGTCCAACCCGCAGGCCGGCTGACGGTGTATCGCAAAGGCCACTTATGGAATCGGGAAAAGCTGATCTTCACGCCGGGCACCGAACCGCCTCCTGTCGTCGACACCCAAGTCGGGCGGATCGCCACAATGGTTTGCTACGACCTCGAACTGCCGGAGTGGGTCCGCCTTGCAGCCTTGGCCGGCGCCGACCTGCTATGCGCTCCGGTGAACTGGCCAGAGGGTCCGCGTCCGGCTGGCGAGCGGCCGGGAGAAATTGTCCGCCTCCAAGCCAACGCTGCCGTCAATCGCATGTTCATTGCCGCCTGCGACCGCTACGGCGAGGAGCGCGGCGTCAACTGGGTTGGCGGCTCAACCATCGTCGATGCCGACGGCTACCCATTGGCTGGCGCAGTCTCCCACCAACGCGAACAGCGGTTAGTCGCTCAGTTGCCACTGGCAGAGGCCAGGAACAAGTTTATCAGCGAGCATAACCACGTTCACCAAGACCGCCGACCGGGCTTGTACTGACCCTCAGAACTCAATCCGCACGTCACCCTTGGGCACACTGCAGCACGATAGGATGTAGCCTTCGGCTTCGTCCTCTTCGGTAATCCCGCCGTTGTGCTCCATCTCCACCTCGCCGCCCAGCTTCATCACCTTGCACGTACCGCAGATGCCCATGCCGCAGGCCTTGGGAATCAGCAGGCCGAGCTTGGCGGCCGCGGCGTGCACGGTCTCCCCCGGCGCCACGCGAATGCTCTTGCCGGACGCGATAAATTCCACTTGATGCAGGTCCGCCAGGTCGATCTCCGGCGCATCCGCCGCTTGCTCGGCCTGCTCCACCGCATCGGCACGGGCTTCCGGTGGTGTCGCGCCAAAGGATTCTTCGTGATAACGGGTCATGTCGAAACCGGCGACTTCCAGCAAACGCTTCACTGCGTTCATGTACGGCGTAGGGCCGCAGCAGAACACTTCGCGCTCCAGGAAGTCCGGCACCATCAGCTCCAGCATCTTGTGGTTCAGATAGCCGCGATACCCGGCCCAGGGCTCACCCAGGCCGTGTTTTTCGCAAATCAGGTGCAGGCTGAAGTTGTCGATCCGCGACGCCATGTGCTCCAGCTCGCGGTGATAGATGATGTCCTTGGGCGAGCGGGCGCTGTGGATAAAGGTCATGTCGACGTTGGCGTTGGTGTCGTAGAACCAGCGCGCCATGGACATCACCGGCGTAATCCCGACCCCACCGCTGAGGTACAGCACTTTCGGGCTTGGGAAGTCGATGGCATTGAACAGCCCGACCGGGCCGTGTACGGCCAACTCCTGGCCTTCGTGCAACGTATCGTGCAGCCAGTTGGAAACCCGGCCGCCGGGTACGCGCTTGATGGTCACCGAAAAGCTGTAAGGCACCGACGGTGAGCTGGAAATCGTGTACGAGCGCATGATCGGCTGGCCTTCGATTTCCAGCTCCAGGGTGACGAATTGCCCCGGCTTGAAAAAGAACAGGATCGGCTGATCGGCCATAAAGCAGAAGGTGCGCACATCCCAGGTTTCCTGGATGACTTTGACGCAGCGGACGATGTGCCGACCATTGGCCCAGGTCTGGGTGGTTACCGGATTCAGGAAATTATTGGACATGTTGTTCTCCACCGCCGACGTCGGCCTTATGGTGGCGATTCTGCGTAACGCGAGAACCACCCATTTACCTATCTGCGACATTCACATACTTACGGCGACCAGCCCCCAAAGACAGGGGCTTGCGCGTCGGGATCAGATTGGGCCATGTCGCCCATGGATAAGGTTCGACGTGACGCCGGGCCCACACTCGCTCCCAACAAAGACGCGTTCTTTACGCCTTGCACAGCACCAACCGTAGCCACTATTCGCCGGCCACACAGAATGGCCATGAGGACACACACGATGGACGTCACCGCAACCTTAAGCTTGGGCGATCCGCTGGAACCCGCACGCAAGGCCACCGCGCAAATGCTGCAAGAGCGCGAGCGCACTTTTTCGCTGCCGCAGCCGTTTTACTCTGATGAGCGGCTGTTCGATATCGATATGCAGGAGATCTTCCAGAAAGAGTGGTTGATCGCCGGCATGACCTGCGAAATCCCCACCAAGGGCAACTACCTCACCCTGCAAGTGGGCAAGAACCCGATCATCGTGATCCGGGGGGCCGACGGCGTGGTGCATGCGTTCCACAACGTCTGCCGCCACCGTGGTTCGCGCTTGTGCACCAGCGACAAGGGCAAGGTCGCCAAATTGGTGTGCCACTACCACCAGTGGACCTACGAGCTGGACGGCCGCCTGCTGTTCGCCGGCACCGAGATGGGCGCCGATTTCGACATGAAGCAGTACGGCCTCAAGCCGGTGAACGTGAAGACTGCTGGCGGCTACATCTTTATCAGCCTGGCCGAAAATCCACCGGCCATTGATGACTTCCTGTCGACGCTCAGCCATTACATGGAGCCCTACGACATGGAGAACACCAAGGTGGCGATCCAGACCACCTTGTTCGAAAAAGCCAACTGGAAGCTGGTGCTGGAAAACAACCGCGAGTGCTACCACTGCAACGCGTCACACCCCGAACTGCTGAAAACCCTGCTGGAGTGGGACGACGTTACCGACCCGCGCGCCGACCAGGCGTTCAAGGATCACGTGGCCGCTTCCGCTGCCGCCTGGGATGCCGAAAAGATCCCTTACGCCCACGCCAGCTTCGGCCTGCGTAACCGCATTGTGCGCATGCCGCTGCTCAAGGGCACTGTGTCGATGACCCTGGATGGCAAACAAGGCTGCGCCAAGCTCATGGGCCGCATCAAGAACCCGGATCTGGGCTCGATGCGCATCCTGCACCTGCCCCACTCCTGGAACCACTGCATGGGCGACCACATCATTGTGTTCACCGTGTGGCCGATCAGCGCCCAGGAAACCATGGTCACCACCAAGTGGATCGTGCACAAGGACGCCGTGGAAGGCGTGGACTACGACGTGGAGCGCATGCGCCAGGTGTGGGACGCCACCAACGACCAGGACCGCCGCCTGGCCGAAGAGAACCAGCGCGGGATCAACTCCACCGCCTACCAGCCAGGCCCTTACTCCAAGACCTATGAGTTTGGCGTGGTTAATTTTGTGGATTGGTACAGCGAGCGCATGTTGAGCAACCTGGGCGCTGCTCCGGCGCCGTACCTCAAAGGTGTGGCAGCACACGAATAAAAATGTGGGAGCGGGCTTGCTCGCGAATACGGTGTATCAGCTTGCACATGTAGTGGCTGACACACCGTATTCGCGAGCAAGCCCGCTCCCACACTGACCTCAGAGTGATCAAAATTTGATCACCCTTCTCGCAGAGCGCTAGCGCCCTGCCCTCCAGCCTTTCCCCAACAACTTATCCACAGAGCCACCCACAGCAATTGTGGGCAAGTGCGCCGCGCACGCAAATTAAATCAAGAAAATCCGTGACTTATTCAAACTTGCGGGTTTTATCTTGAGCAGCTCATTTATTGATCAATCCTCCAAGAGCCTTGATTAGCGTGGCTTGTAGCGGTAAGCGAACACCTTATCCACAGATGCACCAACAGACTTTGGGGGCAACTTTGTTCGGGTTGTGGAAAAGCCCTTGAAACCCTCATGAATCGGGGATATCCAGCCGTTTAAACGGCGAATATGTGAGACTTGATCAATTATTGACCAACCCCTCGAAAGCCACGTTTTATAAGGCTTGTAGCGGATAGCGAACATCTTATCCACAAAAGCGCCAACAGACTTTGGGGGCAAGTCGAGGCCTCAAGACGGTGAAAACCCGAGCAAAAACCGCAAGTTAGGTTGGTTGTTTTTCGTACAGAGGGCTGCAGAGCTTGATATGCCGGGCTTGTGGACACCCGCGAACAGGTTATCCACAGGCGGATCAACAGGCATTGTGGGTAAGCCCAAGATAAAGCAGGAAAATGTGGAAGCGGCTTGCCCGCGATTGCAATACGTCAACGGATGCATGGGTTGCTGACCTACCGCTATCGCAGGCAAGCCAGCTCCCACAAGGTTTGGTGGTGGTCAGGGTTCAGCGTACGACGCCCTCTTCTACCAGAAGCTTGAGAATCGCTTGCGCGCCCTCTTCAGCGCTCACGCCCTTGAGCACCTGCCCACCGCCGCCACTGGCCTTGGCCGTTGCGGCCTTCATACGGTCGGCACCACTCTTGGCCTTGATCACCTTGAGGCGCTTGGGCCGGGGCTTGGCCGGTTGCAGCAGTGCGCCTGTGAATAACTCATCCTGTTCAATCTCGACGTCATGGGCTGCCAACTCACCCCGTTGCGCCGGGCCGTAGGCGCTCTGGCGTGGTTTGGGCGCGGCGTTATCCACAGTGGCAAGAAACGGCAGGCGCACCTTCAAGCGCCGCCGCTGGCCGCGAGGCAACGCCTGCAGCACCAGGGCTACGCCGGCGTCGATGGACTCCACCTGCGCCAGCCCCACAATCAGCGGCCAGCCCAGTTGTTCGGCCAACAAGAACGGCAGCATCCCCGAACCTTCGCCGGTTTCTGCCTGGCTTCCGGTCAGTACCACTTGGGCGCCCGCGTCGCGCAGATACTCGCTGAGCACCGGCAACGCATCGGCGCCCGCTGGCTGTTCGAGTACCTGCAGTTGCGGCAGGCCCATGCCCAGGTAGCTGCGCAGGGTCGGTTCGCTGACATCACCCGCGTGCAGTACCTGCAACCTATCCCCAGCCAGTTGCAGCCCCAGCTCGACCGCGCGCGCGTCCTGCTCGGCGCGGCGTGGGCGCCCGGAGGTGGGGTGAGCGCCGATGGACACCAGGCTGAATACAGTGTTCGTCATGGTCATATCCTCAGGCTGCATCGCGCTTGGCGCCGTTGCGGTAGGTTTCGACCGCTGCGATCAAAGCGTTGAGTATCGCGGCGCTTTCGCCAATCACCGACAGGTCGGCACGCTTGATCATGTCGCAACCCGGGTCGAGGTTGATTGCCACCACCTTGTCGCAGGCACCAATGCCTTGCAGGTGCTGGATCGCCCCGGAAATCCCGACGGCTACGTACACCCGCGCAGTGACCCAGGTACCGCTGGCGCCGACCTGGCGATCACGCGCCATGAAGCCATCATCCACCGCCACCCGCGAGGCGCCTTCGGTGGCGCCCAGAGCCGCAGCGGTCTGGTGGAACAGCGCCCAGTCCTTCACACCGTTGCCACCGGAGAAAATGAACTCGGCCTCGGCCATCGGAATCGCTGCCGGGTCGACCGCCACCGCGCCGAGGTCTTCGATACGCGGCAAACTGCGCGCCAGGCCTGTGGATAACTCCACGGGCAAGACTTCGTGGCGGGTCTCGCTGACCGGATCGGCACATTCGGCGGCGGCGAGGATCAGACGGGGCAACGGTCGCGCCAGGTCTTCCTGGCCGGCACCGGCCCGGCCGATGCATTCATCGCCCTTGATCTGCCACACCCGCGTTGCCGGGCGCTCCTTGAGGCTGGCGGCAAAACGTCGCCCCAGTTCGCCACCACCGCTGCGGCTGTCTGGCAGCAGCCAGTGGCGCGGGCTGAATTGGTTATCCACAGCACGCAAACCCTGCACGCGTTGCTCCGGTGCATAACCTTCGAATTCATGCCCCTCCAGCACCAGCAGTCGGTCGACGCCGGCGGTGGCAAAGGCGCTTTCCTTGTGTTCACCGAACACCACCGCCAACACCGCGCCGTCACTGCCGGCCAGTTGGCGCGCCAGGCCAAGCAGGTCGCGGTCGTGGCTGCTCAGGCGGCCGCCGACCATGTCCGGCACCACGTTGATGTAGAACGCCGGGACCGGCACCTGATGCAGCGGCAATTGCACTTCCACCGCCGCGGTACGCTTGGCGGCGCCGCCCTGCTGGGCACCGCTGCGGTCGATGCGCTTGATGCCGTTGGGGCCGATAAAACCGACACCATGCACGTTTTTGCGAATGACGCCGTTGGGGCCCATCCAACTGTGTTGCACCGGCTGCATGGCCGCGTGCAACGGGTGCAGGCGGTTACGGGCGATCCATTCGGCCCGTGGGTCGCGGCGGATAATATCGCTCATCAGTGCACCTCCGCAGGTTCACGCTTGAGGGGGGCTTTGGCTGGCGCGGCGTCTTCAAGCAACGCGTCGGCGACCAGCTCGGCGATGTCTTTGATCAACGGGCGTGGTTCGACCACGCCTTCCAGCATCGCGGTGCATTGCGGGCAACCCACGGCCACCAGTTCGGCACCGGTTTCGCGGATGTCGTCCATGCGCATATCGGGAATGCGTTGCTTACCGGGAATGTCGGTGATCGGCGCGCCGCCGCCGCCACCGCAGCAGCGTGAACGGAAGCCCGAGCGTTGCATTTCCTTGACCTCGATACCCAACGCCCGCAGCACTTGGCGCGGCGCCTCGTACTCACCGTTGTAGCGGCCCAGGTAGCACGGGTCGTGGTAGGTCACGCTGTTGCCTTTGTGCTGGCCCAGGTTCAGCGCGCCCTCGCCAATCAGCTCGGCCATGAAGGTGCTGTGGTGCTGCACCCGGTAGTTGCCGTTGAAGGCACCGTATTCGTTTTTCAGCACAT
This sequence comes from Pseudomonas sp. MF6394, assembly GCF_002018845.1. Classification (NCBI taxonomy): domain Bacteria; kingdom Pseudomonadati; phylum Pseudomonadota; class Gammaproteobacteria; order Pseudomonadales; family Pseudomonadaceae; genus Pseudomonas; species Pseudomonas sp. MF6394. The sequence goes on along the minus strand of NZ_MVOJ01000015.1, from coordinate 28,462 downwards.
GGAAACTGTGCGGGTCGCAGGTGACGATGCGCTTGAAACTGTACTTGGCCAGGGTCTGGATATTGCGCGTGGCCAGCAGCTGGAATGTCGCTTCATCGCCGAGGCGGCGCGCCACGTCACCGCTGTCGCGTTCTTCCAGGCCAAGCACGGCGAAGTCGACCTTGGCGGCCTTGAGCACTTTTACGAAGGCGCGCAGGGTACGTTGGTTACGCATGTCGAAGGCGCCATCGCCGACCCAGAACAGCACATCGCAACTGCCATTGTCGCTGAGCAGCGGCAGGTTCAGGTCTGCCGCCCAGTTCAGGCGACCACCGGGGGCAAAGCCGCCAGGGTTGTCAGTAGCGATCAGGTTTTCCAGGACTTCGGCGCCCTTGTTCGGCGTAGCGCCTTTTTCCAGGGTGAGATGGCGGCGCATGTCGACGATGGCGTCCACGTGCTCGATCATCATCGGGCACTCTTCCACGCAGGCGCGGCAGGTGGTGCACGACCACAGGGTCTCGGCGTCCACCAGGCCGTTGACGATCGGCTGGTGCGGGTTGCCGCCGTGTTCGCCCACCGGTTTGCCGGGGTACGGGCTGCCGGCGAACTTGGCATCGGTGCCACCGGCCAGGCCGACCACCATGTCCTGGATGAGTTTTTTCGGGTTCAATGGCTGGCCGGCGGCAAACGCCGGGCACGCCGCTTCGCACTTGCCGCACTGCACGCAGGCGTCAAAGCCAAGCAGTTGGTTCCAGGTGAAGTCCTTGGGCTTTTCCACGCCCAGCGGTGCGGTTTTATCGCTCAGATCCAACGGTTTCAACCCGGTGGAGCGGCCACCGCCAAAGCGTTCGGCGCGGCGGTGCCAGGCCAGGTGCAGGGCACCTGCGAAGGCGTGTTTCATCGGCCCGCCCCAGGTCATGCCGAAGAACATTTCGGACACACCCCACAACACGCCCACGCTCAGCAATGCCGCGAGCAACCAGCCGCCGAAGTCAGCGGGCAGAATCCCGGCCACCGGCAAGGTCACCAGGAAGAAGCTCACCGAGAAGGCCATCAGGCTTTTCGGCAGGCGCATCCACGGGCCTTTGGACAGGCGCGCAGGCGGATTGCGGCGGCGCAGGTACATGAAGATCGCGCCGACAAACATCAATGTCGACGCCAGCAGCAGTGCATAGCCAAGAATGCGGCTCTGCAGGCCGAAGCCGTGCACCACAATCGCCAGCAGCGCCGACAGCACAAAGCCCAGCGCCGTCGCAACGTGGGTGTTGGCGATGTATTTGTCACGGGCGACCACGTGGTGCAGGTCGACCATGTAGCGCTTGGGCATGGCCAGCAGGCCACCGAGCAGGTCAACTTTGGATGCGCGGCCACGGCGCCACATGTTCACCCGGCGCAGGGCGCCGAGGACGGCGAGGCCCAGGGCGGCAAAGAGCAGGATGGGAAGAAGGGTATTCAGCATGGTGAAGCTCCCGAAGACCACACAGGTCTACTGTGAAACTGGCCCTGAATGTGGGAGCGGGCTTGCTCGCGAAGACGGCGTGTCAGTCGATGCATCCAGTGCCTGATACACCGCCTTCGCGAGCAAGCCCGCTCCCACATTTGACCGAGTTCACCTCGTCAGAAATCCTTGCACAAGCGCAGGGCGTCATAGATGGCGGCGTGGGTATTGCGCTGGGCCACACAGTCACCAATGCGGAACAGCAAGTACCCCTCGCCCGCTTCGCTCAAGCAGGGCTGCGGCTTGATCGCAAACAAGGCTTCAACGTCGATCTGGCCCTTGTTGCGCGAACCTTCCTTGAGCCCGTAGTAAATGGCCTCGTCCGGACGCACGCCGTTCTCCACCACCACCTGGTCGACCACCCGCTCCTCTTTGGCGCCGGTGTATTCGTTCTCCAGCACGGCCACCAGCTTGTCGCCCTCGCGGTAGACCTTTTCCAGCATCATGTCGCCGGTCATGATCACTTCCTTGGGGTACATGCTGCGGTAGTACGTGGGGAACGACGTACCGCCGATCGCCACGCCCGGCTTGATGTCGTCGGTGACGATTTCCACCTGGCTGCCTTTGTCGGCCAAGAAGTCGGCCACCGACATGCCGGTGAATTCACAGATGGTGTCGTACACCAGCACGTTCTTGCCCGGCGCCACCTTGCCGTCGAGCACGTCCCAACTGCTCACCACCAAGCCTTCGGCGGCGCCCCAGTGTTCGTTCTGCTCGATGAACGGATGACCGCCCACCGCCAGCACCACCACGTCCGGACGCACGTCCAGGATGGTCTCGGCATCGGCTGCAACACCCAGGCGCAGGTCGACTTTCAAGCGCGCCAGTTCCAGTTGATACCAACGGGTGATACCGGCGATCTGGTCACGCTGCGGCGCTTTCGACGCGGTGGTGATTTGCCCGCCGATAAACTCTTTTTTCTCGAACAGCGTCACGTCGTGGCCACGTTCAGCCGCCACGCGCGCAGCTTCCATCCCGGCCGGGCCGGCACCCACCACAACCACCTTGCGCTTGGGCCCGGTGGACTTCTCGATGATGTGCGGCACGCCCATGTATTCACGGGAGGTCGCGGCGTTCTGGATGCACAGCACATCCAGGCCCTGGTACTGGCGGTCGATGCAGTAGTTGGCGCCTACGCACTGCTTGATCTGGTCGATCTGGCCCATCTTGATCTTGGCGATCAGGTGCGGGTCGGCGATGTGCGCACGGGTCATGCCGACCATGTCCACATAGCCGCCTTCCAGAATGCGCGTGGCCTGGTTCGGGTCCTTGATGTTCTGCGCGTGCAGCACCGGCACCTTGACCACTTCCTTGATGCCGGCCGCCAGGTGCAGGAACGGCTCCGGCGGGTAGCTCATGTTCGGGATGACGTTGGCCAGGGTGTTGTGGGTGTCGCAACCCGAGCCCACCACACCGATGAAATCGAGCATGCCAGTGTCGTCGTAGTACTTGGCGATCTGCTTCATGTCCTCGTGGGACAAGCCGTCCGGGTGGAACTCGTCGCCGCACAGGCGCATGCCCACGCAGAAGTCGTCACCCACTTCGGCACGTACGGCCTTCAACACTTCCAGGCCGAACTTCATGCGGCCCTCGAAAGTGCCGCCCCATTCGTCGGTACGCTTGTTGACCCGCGGGCTCCAGAACTGGTCGATCATGTGCTGGTGCACCGCCGACAATTCCACCCCGTCCAGGCCCCCGGCCTTGGCCCGGCGTGCAGCCTGGGCGTAGTTGCCGATCACACGCCAGATCTCTTCCGGCTCGATGGTCTTGCAGGTGGCACGGTGCACCGGCTCGCGCACGCCGGACGGCGACATCAGGGTCGGCCAGTTGAAGCCGTCCCAACGCGAGCGACGGCCCATGTGGGTAATCTGGATCATGATCTTGGCGCCATGCTTGTGCATGGCATCGGCCAAATTCTGGAAGTGCGGGATGATGCGGTCGGTGGACAAGTTTACCGACGCCCACCACTCCTGCGGGCTGTCGATGGCCACCACCGAGGAGCCGCCGCAGATCGCCAGGCCAATACCGCCCTTGGCTTTCTCTTCGTAGTACTTCACATAGCGGTCGGTGGTCATGCCGCCGTCGGTGGCATACACCTCGGCATGCGCAGTGCTGAGCACCCGGTTGCGGATGGTCAGTTTGCCGATCTGGATCGGCTGGAACATTGCTTCGAAAGCCATGGCACGGTCCTCGGCTTACAACGGTTTGACGGTGAACAAACCATCATCGTGGCCCTCTTCGGAGCCTCCGTAGACTTGTTCGGCGACAGTGCGGATCTTGCTGCCACGCGCTTGCAGGATCTGGTCCATGGCGCCGGCAAACCAGCCGGTGAACATGTAGTCCACCTTGCGACCGACCTTGCCGTACACATAGACGAACGCCGAGTGTTCCAGCTTGACGCTGGCGGTGCCTTTGTCCAGGTCGATGTCCTGGATCTTGAACAGGCCCCAACCGCGTTGCGACAGGCGCTTCATGTAGTGTTCGAACACCGCAACGCCTTCCAGGCCGTGGCATTCAGCTTCTTTTTCACACCAGTGCCAAGCGGACTTGTAGCCAGCCTTGTAGAGGATCTCGGCGTAGGCGTCAGCGCCCAGCACTTCTTCGATGCCCATATGGTTGTTGACGAAGAAATGGCGTGGCACGTACAGCATCGGCAGGGCGTCGGAGGTCCAGACACCGGTTTCGCTGTCGACTTCGATAGGCAATTGCGGGGCGATCTTGGCCATGGAAACTTAACTCCAGAAAATTCGTTTTGATGCCCGCCGCGCGGATGGCGGCGGGTGAAGGATTAAGCGAGCAGTGGCTTATTCGCCCCAGACGTCCTTGAGTACGTTGACCCAGTTCTCGCCCATGATCTTGCGCACCACGCGCTCGCTGTGGCCGCGCTTGAGCAGGGTCTCGGTGAGGTTGGGGAACTCGCCCACGGTGCGGATGCCCAGCGGGTTGATGATCTTGCCGAAGCTGGTCAGGCGGCGGGCGTAACCCTTGTCATGGGTGAGCATTTCGAAGAAATCCTGGCCATGGCCCTGGGTGAAGTCGGTGCCGATGCCGATCGCGTCTTCGCCGACGATGTTCATGGTGTATTCGATGGCTTCGGCGTAGTCGTCGATGGTCGAGTCGATGCCCTTGGCAAGGAACGGCGCAAACATGGTCACGCCGACAAAACCGCCATGGTCGGCGATGAACTTCAGCTCTTCATCGGACTTGTTGCGCGGGTGCTCTTTAAGCCCGGACGGCAGGCAGTGGGAGTAGCACACCGGCTTTTTCGATTCGAGGATGACCTCTTCGCTGGTCTTGGAGCCGACGTGGGACAGGTCGCACATGATGCCGACGCGGTTCATCTCGCCGACGATCTCACGCCCGAAACCCGAGAGGCCGCCATCGCGCTCATAGCAACCGGTGCCCACCAGGTTCTGGGTGTTGTAGCACATCTGCACCACGCCCACGCCGAGCTGCTTGAAGATCTCGACATAGCCGAGCTGGTCCTCAAAGGCATGGGCATTCTGGAAGCCGAAGATGATGCCGGTCTTGCCCTGCTCCTTGGCGCGGCGGATGTCGGCGGTGGTTTTCACCGGGATCACCAGGTCGCTGTTTTCGCGGATCAGGGTCTGGCTGGCAACGATGTTGTTGATCGTGGCCTGGAAGCCTTCCCACACCGACACCGTGCAATTGGCGGCGGTGAGGCCACCTTTGCGCATGTCTTCGAACAGGTCGCGGTTCCACTTGGCAATAATCAGACCGTCGATAACGATGCTGTCGGCGTGCAACTCGGCTGGGCTCATCAGGCGTCCCCTTATTGGCGATTCATGCGCCGAATCGTCTGCCGGCGCTTTGGGGCCAGCATATGCCCAGGCACCGACGGAGCCGGGTGCAAAAACGACAGGGGAATTGCCGAAAGCGTCAATCCGCGACAAAGGCTGCGAAGACAGGCCCCACGGTCGGCTGTTCTTTGTCTTACGCTTGAGCCAGAATTCCTCATCACCTGATATGAGACGGCGCAATGAAATCGATTTTCCTGGCTTTGGCACTCATCGCAACCACCGCCCACGCGGCCGAAGACCCCGACAGCACGCCGTGCGACGGTATCGAGAACGACCAGCAAACCCTGGAATGCGCCACCTACAACAAAACCACCGCCGAGCAATTGCTCAAGGATAACTATCAGGGGTTGCTGGAGCGCATGGGTTCGACCTACGGCAGCGACAAGACCAAACTGGCGGACATTACCGCCCGCCTGAAGGATGCCCAGCAAAAATGGGAAAAACTGCGCGACGCCGATTGTGCAGTGGACACCTTCCCGGCGGTAACCGGCACCAAGGCCTATGCCATTGCGCACAACGACTGCCTGGCGCGGATGAGTGATGAGCGGTCGGAGTTTTTGGAGTCGATTGGCCAGCAATAAGCGACAATCGCGCCACTTTCTCTTTTGATCAAGGCTACTCATGACTCTCTGCGGCATCGAAATCAAAGGCAGCGAAGCCATCATCGCCGTCGCCTCCCTGGACAACCAGGCGCTGACCCACGTCGCCCTGGCCACCAAGAAAATCGCCCTCGACGATGACGACGAAGCGGCCAACGTCAAAGCCTTTGCCGCCCAGGCAAAAGCATTCGTCCAGGCCAACGGCATCACGCGCATTGCCATTAAGAAGCGCAGCAAAAAAGGCGAGTTCGCCGGTGGCCCGACGACGTTCAAGATTGAAGGGGTGTTTCAGTTGCTGGATGGGGTGGAGGTGACGCTGCTGTCGCCGCAGACCATCAATGCACAGAACAAGAAGCACACCTTTGATCTGCCCGCGACGCTCAACAAGTATCAGCACGAGGCCTATAAAACAGCCTGCTCAGGCCTGATGAAGAAATAACTGCGCGTCAGCTTTTGACGCAGTGCTCCAGGCCGTGCCCGCCGCCTTCGTATTCTGGGCCGTAGTAATACTTGACGAAGGACACCTTGCCTTCCGGGGTGGGTGTTACTTGGGCGACACCCACACCAAAGTCTTTCAAGGCAGGGTCGGTATGGGCGAAGTAGATACCCAGGGTATCGGCAGTCCCGGCGGCCATGCCTTCATAGCGGGACTTGTCTTCCAGGGTCAGAGTGAAGGTGTAGGCCGCATATTTGCCAGTGCTTTGCTTGGCGTCGAGTTTCATGTCGACAACGCCTTTGAAGTTGCCGATATGTTTGTCCTGGCCAGTGCATTCATAACGGCCGCTGTAATCGGCGCCGGTGAACGGCGCTGGCGCCTGGGCGGCCCACACTGGGGTGGACGCGAGTGCGATCAGAGTGATTAGTTTTTTCAGCATGCCAACCTCTTATGGTTACGTAAGGAACCCTTTGAACGTTAGCAGTCCGTTTCCAGTAATCGCCCGCAACCTTGCAAAACAAGAATATTCCCACACCACCACATACGTTTCCTGACACCACACTACATTACCAATGTGGGAGCTGGCTTGCCTGCGATGGCGGCGGGTCAGCACTGCATAGGCCAACTGATACATCGCAATCGCAGGCAAGCCAGCTCCCACCTTGAATCTGCACCAACGCTTAAACCACCTCCCGTCGCCGGTCCTCCCTAGGGCATTTGGCGAACCTGGCTCGATAACTTCGCGTGAAATACGACGGTGACTCAAACCCGCACGCAATACTCACTTCCAGCACGCTCATGTCGCTCTGGCGCAGCAGTTTGCGGGCTTTTTCCAGGCGCAGGCCAAGGTAGAAGTTACTGGGGGTGTCGTTGAGGTGCAGGCGAAACAGCCGCTCCAGTTGGCGTCGGGTGACCTTGATTGTTTCGGCCAGGGCCAAGGTGCTCAGGGGCGGTTCGGTGTGCTGTTCCATTTCGCCGATCACGTGCACCAGCTTCTTGTTATTGATGCCGTAGCGCGTGGCGATCTGCATGCGCTGGTGGTCTTTGCGTGGGCGGATGCGGCTTAGTACGAATTGCTCGGAAACCTGGATAGCCAGCTCCGGGCCGTGGGCCTGGGCGATGAGGTCGAGCATCAGGTCGATGGAGGCAGTGCCGCCGGCGCAGGTGATGCGGCGCCGGTCGATTTCGAACAGTTCCTGGGTCACGCTCAGGTGCGGATAGGCTTCCTTGAAGGCGTCGATGGCTTCCCAGTGCAAGGTCAAGCGGTGGCCGTCGAGCAGGCCCGCCTCGGCCAGCACGCAGGCGCCGGTGTCGATGGCGCCGAGGGTCACACCCTCATGGTCGAGGCGGCGCAGCCAATGCTCCAGGGCGGGCGTGGCGAACTGCAGGGGTTCGAAGCCGGCCACCACCAGTAAAGTCGCGCCTTTTTTCAGCGGCTCAAGCGCGGCGTCGACGTTGACCGACATACCGTTGCTCGCCAGCACCGCGCCGCCATCGGCACTCAAGATGTGCCAGCGGTACAGCTCGCCGCGAAAGCGGTTGGCCACCCGCAACGGTTCCAGTGCGGAGATAAAACCGAGGGCAGAGAAACCCGGCATCAGCAAAAAATAGACATCCTGGGACATGGTGGCGCTCTCGTCGGACGGGCAGCGTGGTCACTGTGATACGCCAGTTCAACCGGCCATTCAAGAGCACAGGTCGCTGCAGTGCAAGAGCGAGTCGCCGCCGTGCGCTTTGCGGGGCGCCAAGCTGCGTAACGTGATCCCACGGCGCACCAAGACGCCGGCACCCACAATAACGACCTGCCGAGGGCTCCACCCATGAACCGACTGATCAGCCGCTGCGTACTTGCACTCAGCGCCAGCGCTATTTTGAGCACCCCTGTCATGGCAGCGGATGCCCCTGCTTGCCAGAACGTGCGCATGGGCGTGGTGAACTGGACTGACGTCATCGCCACCAGCGCCATGGCCCAGGTGCTGCTCGATGGCCTCGGCTACAAGACCAAACAAACCAGCGCCTCTCAGCAAATCATCTTTGCCGGCATCCGCGACCAGCGCCTGGACCTGTTTCTGGGTTACTGGAACCCGCTGATGACCCAGACCATCACGCCGTTCGTCGACGCCAAGCAAGTCAAAGTCCTCGACAAAGCCAGCCTGGAAGACGCCCGCGCCACCCTCGCAGTGCCGACTTACCTGGCCGACAAGGGCCTGAAAACCTTTGCCGACATCGCCAGGTTCGAGAAAGAGCTGGGCGGCAAGATTTATGGCATCGAGCCGGGCTCGGGCGCCAATACCCAGATCAAGGCGATGATCGCCAAGAACCAGTTCGGCCTGGGCAAGTTCCAGTTGGTGGAGTCCAGCGAAGCCGGCATGTTGGCGGCCGTGGACCGTGCCGTGCGCCGCAAGGAAGCGGTGGTGTTCTTTGGGTGGGCGCCGCACCCGATGAACGTCAATGTGGCGATGACTTACCTCACCGGCAGCGAAGACGCCCTGGGCCCGAACGAAGGCATGGCCACCGTATGGACCGTGACCGCGCCGGCCTACGCCGACCAGTGCCCCAATGTGCATAAGTTGCTGACCAACCTGACGTTCACCGCCGCCGACGAGAGCCGGATGATGCAGCCGCTGCTGGATCACAAGGACGCCTTGGAATCCGCACGGCAGTGGCTCAAGGATCACCCTCAAGACCGGCAGCGCTGGCTCGATGGCGTCACCACTTTCGACGGCAAACCCGCCGCGACCAACCTGCAACTGACCAGCAAATAACGTTTTGCGAACCACCGTTTCGCGGCCACTTGCGACCGCGAACGGCACCACCACGCCTGTAAGGAACCGCCTCATGAACCACGACGTCATCATCACCTGCGCACTCACCGGTGCTGGCGACACGACCGCCCGAAGCCCACACGTGCCGGTCACGCCCAAACAAATCGCCGCCGCCGCGGTAGAGGCCGCCAAAGCCGGCGCCACCGTGGTGCATTGCCATGTACGCGACCCGCAAACCGGCAAATTCAGCCGCGATGTAGCCCTGTACCGTGAAGTGATGGAGCGCATCCGCGAGGCCGACATCGACATCATCGTCAACCTCACCGCCGGCATGGGCGGCGACCTGGAGATCGGTGGCGGCGAGAATCCCATGGAGTTCGGGCCTAATACCGACCTGGTCGGCCCGCTGACCCGCCTGGCCCACGTCGAAGAACTGCTGCCGGAAATCTGCACCTTGGACTGCGGCACGCTGAACTTCGGCGATGGCGACACCATTTACGTGTCCACCCCGGCGCAACTGCGTGCTGGCGCCAAACGTATCCAGGAACTGGGCGTAAAGGCCGAGCTGGAGATTTTCGACACCGGCCACCTGTGGTTTGCCAAGCAGATGATCAAGGAAGGGCTGCTCGATAACCCGCTGTTCCAACTGTGCCTGGGCATTCCCTGGGGCGCACCGGCCGACACCACCACCATGAAAGCCATGGTCGACAACCTCCCCGCCGACGCGGTGTGGGCGGGCTTCGGCATTGGTCGCATGCAAATGCCGATGGCCGCGCAGGCGGTGCTGCTGGGCGGCAACGTACGGGTGGGCCTTGAGGACAACCTGTGGCTGGACAAGGGCGTGCTCGCCACCAATGGCCAGTTGGTGGAACGCGCCAGTGAAATTCTCAGCCGGTTAGGCGCACGGGTCCTGACCCCGGCCGAAGGCCGCATCAAGATGGGCCTGACCCAACGCGGCTAACACAGACACCACACAACCCTGTGGGAGCGGGCTTGCTCGCGAATGCGGTGTACCAGTTGGTGCATTCGGTACTGACCCACCCCGTTCGCGGGCAAGCCCGCTCCCACAGGGGATTACCGAACTTTTTAGGAATATGCCATGCGCTTTATCACCGACATCAAAACCTTCGCCGCGTTGGGCAGCGGCGTCATCGGCAGCGGCTGGGTGTCCCGTGCCCTTGCCCATGGCCTGGATGTAGTCGCCTGGGACCCCGCGCCCGGTGCCGAGGCAGCCCTGCGCAAACGCGTCGCCAACGCCTGGACTGCCCTTGAACAACAGGGCCTGGCGCCCGGTGCCTCCCAAGACCGCCTGCGCTTTGTCACCACCATCGAAGACTGCGTAAAAGACGCGGACTTCATCCAGGAAAGCGCCCCGGAACGCCTGGAACTGAAGCTGCAATTGCACAGCCAGATCAGCGCCTCGGCCAAGCCCAATGCCTTGATAGGTTCGAGCACCTCCGGGCTGTTGCCCAGCGAATTCTATGAGGGCTCCACCCACCCGGAACGCTGCGTGGTCGGCCACCCCTTCAACCCGGTCTACCTGTTGCCACTGGTAGAAGTGGTGGGCGGCAAAAACACCGCGCCAGAGGCGATCCAGGCAGCGATCAAGGTGTATGAATCCCTCGGCATGCGCCCGCTGCATGTACGCAAGGAAGTGCCGGGGTTTATTGCCGACCGCCTGCTGGAAGCGCTGTGGAGAGAGGCGCTGCACCTGGTCAATGACGGCGTGGCGACCACCGGCGAAATCGACGATGCCATTCGCTTTGGTGCCGGGCTACGCTGGTCGTTCATGGGTACTTTCCTCACTTACACCCTGGCGGGCGGCGATGCGGGCATGCGCCACTTCATGGCGCAGTTCGGCCCAGCGTTGCAGTTGCCGTGGACTTATCTACCAGCGCCTGAACTGACTGAAAAATTGATTGATGATGTGGTCGACGGCACCGCCGATCAGTTAGGTAACCACAGCATTTCGGCGCTGGAGCGCTATCGTGATGACTGCCTGCTGGCGGTGCTGGAAGCCGTAAAAACAACCAAGGCCAAGCACGGCATGAACTTCGCCGAATAACCCTGTAGGAGCGAGCTTGCTCGCGAAGATCGCCAACGATAACGCGGGGCATCAGGTACCCCACGGCGATCTTGAGTTTTTCGCGAGCAAGCTCGCTCCTACACATTGGAATTCATACCATGCCCGCACTGACCACCTACACCACGAAAATCCTGCCGGACTGGGTCGACTACAACGGCCATCTGCGTGACGCGTTCTACCTGCTGATCTTCAGCTACGCCACCGATGCGCTGATGGACACCCTGGGGCTGGACAGCGAAAACCGCGAAACCAGCGGCCACTCGCTGTTCACCCTGGAGTTGCACCTGAACTACCTGCATGAGGTAAAACTCGGCGCCGAGGTTGAGGTGCATACCCAACTGATCGCCCACGACGCCAAGCGCCTGCACCTCTATCACAGCCTGCACCTTGTGGGCGAAGGGCGCGAGTTGGCCGGTAACGAGCAGATGCTGCTGCATGTCGACCTGGCCGGGCCGCAGTCGGCGCCGTTTGCCGGCGCCACCCTGGAAAAACTCACTGCCCTGAGCCAGGAACACGCCGACCTGCCCCGGCCTGCCCTGCTCGGCCGGGTGATCGGGCTGCCCGCGCAAAAAAAAGCCCCGATCCAGCCGTGACGGGATCGGGGCAGAGTGCTTTGTGTGAGCCGTGCATTCGAGGGTGACCAAACCGTCAAGCTGCGTGCCTGGGTTCAGTGTGCCTGTTACGGGTCAGATCAAGTGACCCGAAAACGACCTGTTCATAGCCATACGAGCCATCGCTGGATTCTGCCCTTGCCGCCAGTCCTGGGGCCTACCAGAATCCAAGTCAATTCCCGCTCCCTACACCAGGATGACCGTCATGATGCACGCGGATTTGATTGACCAGGATGACCTGCTGGGCCAACTGCGCTCACTGGGTTTTGAAGTGTCCAGCGGCGCTACCGCCGAGCAGGCTTGCGAATGTGCGGTGCGCGGGTTGAGCGAAGCGCGGGCCAAGGCGCTCAAGGGCATGGTTGAAAAGATGTACAGCGGCAGTGCGACGATTTTGCCGGCGGTGAGGCAGGCGATCGACAAGCAATTGTTGCCTGCGCTGATGCAGTTCAAACAAAGCTCTGGCGCCTGAAATACATCCTCTGTAGGAGCGAGCTTGCTCGCGAAAATCGCCAATGATAACGCGGGGCGTCAGATACCCCACGGCGATCTTGAGTTTTTCGCGAGCAAGCTCGCTCCTACAATAAGGCAGCCTGGTATCAGAGCCTTACGCTGGCAAACGTCGACTCATTGCGCGCCTGGCTCAACGCCGACATCGGCCCCGACAACGGTGACAACACCAGTGCCGGCGGAATCGGCATCATCGCCACTTGCTGGGTGGTGTTGGAGCCTACGCGCTCATCCCGAGGCGGAATGCCGAAGTACTCGCGGTAGCACTTGGAAAAGTGCGGCGTAGACACAAACCCGCACACCGAGGCGACTTCGATGATCGACATTGGCGTCTGCTTGAGCAGTTGCCGTGCGCGAATCAGGCGCAGCTTGAGGTAGTAGCGTGACGGCGAGCAGTGCAGGTATTTCTGGAACAGCCGCTCCAACTGCCGGCGCGACACGGCGACATACACCGCCAGTTCGTCCAGGTCGATCGGCTCTTCGAGGTTGGCTTCCATCAGCGCGACGATTTCCTGCAGTTTCGGCTGGTTGGTGCCGAGCATATGCTTGAGCGGCACACGCTGGTGATCCTGTTCGTTGCGGATGCGTTCGTACACGAACATCTCGGAGATGGCGGCGGACAATTCACGGCCGTGGTCGCGGCTGATCAGGTGCAGCATCATGTCCAGGGGCGCGGTGCCGCCGGAGCTGGTGAAGCGGTTGCGGTCGAGGGTGAACAGGCGCGTGCTCATGGCCACCCGCGGGAAGGCTTCCTGCATCGACGCCAGGCATTCCCAGTGCACGCTGCAATCAAAGCCGTCGAGCAAGCCGGCGCAGGCCAGGGCCCAGCTGCCGGTGCACACCGCGCCGAGGCGACGAGACTGGCGTGCCTGGCTTTGCAGCCACGACACATGCTCACGGGTGACGGTGCGCTGGATACCCACGCCGCCGCACACGATGACCGTGTCCAGGACGGGGGCTTTGTGCATGGAGGCATCGGGGGTGATTTGCAGGCCATCGCTGGCCCACACCTGGTTGCCGTCGACACTCAGCGTTGTCCAGCGATACAGCTCGCGGCCGGACAGCTGGTTGGCCATGCGCAGTGGCTCCACGGCTGACGCCAGGGAAATCAGCGTGAAATTGTCCAGCAGCAAAAAGCCGATGGATTGAGGCGCACGGTTCTGGGGTTGGGCCCCGGAGTTGGTCGACGTCATCGCAGTATCTCCTCACATCACACAAAGCAGGTGGTGGCCTCAGGCGAGGCTCTTGTTATTGCGCTCGTCCTGAAAAGGAGAGGCTTTGCAATTGATAGAGCAAATGCCATGCCTAAAATTGAATGGCTATTCAAGAACTCCTGAAAACGACCTGTTGATGCGTCTATACAAGCCCGTGCGTGAAGTGCGGGATATGACGCCTAACGGGCGGGGTTCAAGGGGTGTGAGCAGATCGGTAGCACTTGTGGGAAGGCGCTTTGCGGGCGTAGGAGAAGTCTGTCACCCAAAGCACATCAGGCGTGTGATCGTGTAGGAATCGTTCGGAAGCTACTTATCTATTTGCGACGCGCTAAAAGGTGGCGATTTTGGCTTAGGGTGTTCACTTTGTGAGCAGCGCTGGCTGAGCTACCGCATTCGCGAGCAAGCCCGCTCCCACATTTGACCGAGTACATCCTGACGAAATGCGGTCGAGTGTGGGAGCGGGCTTGCTCGCGAATGCAGGCAACTCGGTCTCAGCACTCGACCGCACTCACCGCCAACCCACCCCGCGATGTCTCTTTGTACTTGTCATGCATATCGGCCCCGGTATCACGCATGGTGCGGATCACCCGGTCCAACGAGATGAAGTGCTGGCCATCGCCACGCAACGCCATTTGCGCCGCGTTGATCGCCTTCACCGCCGCGATCGCATTGCGCTCGATACACGGCACTTGCACCAAACCGCCCACCGGGTCGCAGGTCAGGCCAAGGTTATGTTCCAAACCGATTTCGGCGGCGTTGCACAGTTGCTCCGGCGTGGCGCCGAGGATCTCCGCCAATCCGGCCGCAGCCATGGCGCACGCAGAACCGACCTCACCCTGGCAACCGACTTCGGCCCCCGAGATCGAGGCGTTCTTTTTACACAGGATGCCCACCGCCGCCGCGCCGAGCAGGTAGTCGACCACGTTGGCTTCGGTGACTTCTTCACTGAACTTCATAAAGTAGTGCAACACCGCCGGGATGATCCCCGCCGCGCCATTGGTAGGCGCCGTGACCATGCGCCCACCGGCGGCGTTTTCTTCGTTGACCGCCAGAGCGAACAGGTTGACCCATTCCATGGCGCTCAAGGTCGAGCCGATCACATTGGGCTTGTTCAGCTCCTGCAAGCTGCGGTGCAACTTGGCGGCGCGACGGCGCACGTTCAAGCCGCCAGGCAGGATGCCTTCGTGCTTGAGGCCCTGCTCCACGCAATCTTGCATGGCGCGCCAGAGCTTCATCAGGCCGCTGCGGATTTCTTCTTCGCTGCGCCAGGTTTTTTCATTCGCCAGCATCAGTTCGGCAACGCGCAGGTTGTGGGTCTTGCACAGCTGCAACAGCTCCACGGCACTGGAAAAGTCATAGGGCAGCTCGGTACGGTCCATGTCCGCCACACCGCTTTGGGCCTGGGCTTCATCCACGACGAAACCGCCGCCCACCGAGTAATAGGTGTCGCGGTGCAACTCGCCGTTTTCGCCAAACACCACCAGGGTCATGGCGTTGGGATGAAACGGCAGGTTCTCATCGAGCAGGCGCATGTCCCGGGCCCACACAAACGGCACTGGCAACCGCCCGTCGAGCAGCAACGTGTCGGTTTCGCGCAAGGTGTGAATGCGGGCGCCGATTTGCGTGGGGTCGATTGCGTCCGGCCATTCGCCCATCAGGCCCATGATGGTGGCGGTGTCGCTGCCATGACCGATGCCGGTGGCCGACAACGAGCCGTACAGTTGCACTTCGACACGCTGCACCTGTTCCAGCCACCCACGCTCACGCAACCCTTGAACGAATAACGCCGCGGCGCGCATGGGCCCCACGGTGTGCGAACTCGAAGGCCCGATGCCGATCTTGAACAGGTCGAAAACGCTGATAGCCATTAACGTGAAACTCCTCGATAAGCACGGGCCGGGCTTGAACGAGGTGCTACGCTCAGATCGCCCAGATGGCGGCATCATCAAGCTTTTATTCGTCATCACGGCGTCTCACACCGACGCACTCATGCTCACCAGCGGCGCTCGCGTGCGAACGCCAGTTTTGGCCGTTTTTTGCGGTGCAGAAGGGTAAAAACAGCAGTTTTACCTTTGGAAAAACCTGTAAGCGACGTCATCGGTACTGGATGCGACCCTCCCTGTACTGGATACGACGCCCCCTGTAGGCGTCAGATTTTCACTGGTACATGATCAGTCTCGACTCGTTTGCAAGGCACCGCGCCAGAGCTGTTGTCTCACGCTCCAACCGCAACACTTATAAAGCGCGGCGAATGCCGCCAGAAAAGACACAGGAGTCTACCCACATGAAAGGTTCACCCTCGTTGTTGTTGGCCGCCATGCTGAGTCTGCCAGTCGTGGCACACGCCGCAGAACCGGAACAGTGCAAGACCGTCAACTTCTCCGATGTCGGCTGGACCGACATCACCGTCACCACCGCGACCACCAGCGAGATCCTCAAGGGCCTGGGCTACAAGCCGCGCACCACGATGATTTCGGTACCGGTGACTTACAAGTCCCTGGCCGACGGCAAGAACATGGACATTTTCCTCGGCAACTGGATGCCGACCATGGAAAACGACATCAAGCAGTACCGTGATGCCGGCACCGTGGAAACCGTGCGCGCCAACCTGGAGAACGCCAAGTACACCCTGGCAGTCCCACAAGCGCTGTACGACAAGGGCCTGAAGGACTTCGCCGACATCGCCAAATTCAAGGATGAGCTGGGCGGCAAGATCTACGGCATCGAGCCGGGCAACGATGGCAACCGCACCATCCAGACACTGATCGACAAAGATGCCTTCGGCCTGAAAACCGCCGGTTTCAAGGTGGTCGAATCCAGCGAAGCCGGCATGCTCTCCCAGGTTGAACGCGCCTCCAAGCGCAACCAGGCCATCGTGTTCCTCGGCTGGGAACCGCACCCGATGAACACTCGCTTCAAGATGAAGTACCTGACCGGTGGTGACGACTCGTTCGGCCCCAACTACGGCCAGGCCACCATCTACACCAACACCCGCAAAGGCTACACCCAGGAGTGCAGCAACGTTGGTCAGTTGCTGAAGAACCTGGTGTTCACCCTCGACATGGAAAGCACCCTGATGGGGAACGTCCTGGACGACAAGATGAAGGCCGATGCTGCCGCCAAGGCCTGGCTGCAAAAGAACCCGCAAGTGCTCGACACCTGGCTCGCCGGTGTCACCACCGTTGATGGCAAACCAGGGCTCGATGCCGTTAAAGCTTACCTCGCCAAATAGCACCCGCTGACCCCAGGCCGGTGCGCTGGCCTGGGATGTTTTCCCCTTCGCATGTGGACATTCACTACCATGCTGACTGAACAGAAAATCCCACTAGGCCAGTACATCGCTGCCTTCGTCGACTGGTTGACCCAACACGGGGCCAACTACTTCGACGCAATCGCATCGACCCTGGAAACGATGATCCACGGCGTGACGTTTGCGCTGACCTGGTTCAATCCACTGGCATTGATCGGTCTGATTGCGCTGCTGGCTCACTTTATCCAACGTAAATGGGGACTGACTGTTTTTGTCATCGCCTCCTTCCTGCTGATCCTCAACCTGGGGTACTGGCAGGAAACCATGGAAACCCTCGCGCAGGTGCTGTTCGCCACCCTGGTCTGCGTGGTCATCGGTGTGCCGCTGGGCATTGTTGCCGCGCATAAGCCGATGTTCTACACCATGATGCGGCCGGTACTCGATCTGATGCAGACCGTGCCGACCTTCGTCTACCTCATCCCTACCCTGACCCTCTTCGGGCTGGGTGTGGTGCCTGGGCTGATTTCCACGGTGGTGTTCGCGATTGCCGCGCCGATCCGCCTGACCTACCTGGGTATCCGTGATGTCCCGCAAGAGCTGATGGACGCCGGCAAAGCCTTTGGCTGCTCGCGCCGCCAGTTGCTCTCGCGCATTGAACTGCCCCACGCCATGCCGAGCATCGCCGCCGGCATTACCCAGTGCATCATGCTGTCGCTGTCGATGGTGGTGATCGCGGCCCTGGTGGGCGCTGATGGCCTCGGCAAGCCGGTGGTCAACGCACTCAACACCGCAGACATTGCCTTGGGCTTTGAAGCGGGCCTGGCCATTGTGTTGCTCGCCATCATGCTCGACCGTATCTGCAAACAACCCGACGCTAAAGTAGGGGGTGATGCATGAGCATTATCCGATTCGACAATGTCGACGTGATCTTTTCCAAAGACCCACGCGAAGCGCTCAAGCTGCTGGACCAGGGCATGAGCCGTAACGAAATCCTGAAGAAGACCGGGCAGATTGTCGGCGTTGAAAAGGCCAGCCTGGACATCGAGAAAGGCGAGATCTGTGTGCTGATGGGCCTCTCGGGCTCAGGCAAGTCCAGCTTGCTGCGCTGCATCAACGGCCTCAATACCGTCAGCCGTGGCCAGCTGTTTGTGGAGCATGAAGGTCGCCAGATCGACATCGCCTCCTGCACCCCTGCCGAACTGAAAATGATGCGCACCAAACGCATCGCCATGGTGTTCCAGAAGTTCGCCCTGATGCCCTGGCTGACGGTGCGCGAGAACATCAGCTTCGGCCTGGAGATGCAGGGCCGCCCAGAGAAAGAACGACGCACGCTGGTGGACGAAAAGCTCGAACTGGTGGGCCTGAGCCAATGGCGCAACAAGAAGCCCGACGAGTTGTCCGGCGGCATGCAGCAGCGCGTCGGCCTGGCCCGCGCCCTGGCGATGGACGCCGATATCCTGCTGATGGACGAACCCTTCTCGGCCCTCGACCCGTTGATCCGTCAAGGCTTGCAAGATGAACTGCTGGAGCTGCAACGCAAGTTGAGCAAGACCATCGTGTTCGTCAGCCACGACCTGGACGAAGCACTCAAACTCGGTAGCCGTATCGCGATCATGAAAGACGGCAAGATCATCCAGTACAGCGTGCCGGAAGAGATTGTGCTGAACCCGGCGGATGACTATGTGCGCACCTTCGTCGCCCATACCAACCCGCTGAACGTGCTGTGCGGGCGCAGCCTGATGCGCACCCTGGATAACTGCACGCGCGTGAATGGTTCAGTGTGCCTTGATCCGGGTGGCGACTCCTGGCTGGACTTGGCCGAAGGCAACACCATCCAGGGCGCACGCCAGAATGGCGTGACGATGAACCTGCAAAACTGGGCGCCAGGGCAGGCCGTGGAAGGCTTGGGCCGCGTACCGACGCTGGTGGACTCGAACATCGGCATGCGCGATGCGTTGCAGATTCGCTACCAGACAGGCAACAAGCTGGTGCTGCACGACAACAACAAGGTGGTGGGGATTTTGGGAGACAGTGAGCTCTACCATGCCCTGCTGGGCAAGAACCTGGGCTAAGCCGCACCGCAGAGCAAATGTGGGAGCGGGCTTGCTCGCGAATGCGGTGTGTCAGTGAGTACATCTATTACTGATCCACCGCATTCGCGAGCAAGCCCGCTCCCACATTTTGATCTGCTTTCACATTAGCTAAGCGGCGCCAGTTAAGGCGCCGCCCGCTCAACTATCAGCTATAGACCCGGCCAAGGAGCTGCCGATGGCTTTCAAACTGATCGAGCACATCCCGGGAGATCTGCTCCTGGGTGAAGCCCATCAGGTCATACTCCTGAGGCCCGTTGTGCAGGTACACCTCGGCACGGTAGTAACGGGTGCGCTCTTCTTCAGGCAGGTCAGCCGGCGCTGCCGAGTAGCCATCCAGGCTCACTTCGTAGACAAACGGGTTGCCTTCGTCCATCTCGATCCGCACGCCGATGCAGCGCTTGGATTTGCCCAGCAAGGTCTGCACTTCCAGGCCCTGATCACGCAACGCACTCGCGGCTTCTTCCAACGCCGGCGTTACGTGCTTGTCCATAAAGCGCTGCACGGTGGCCTGGCTCGGTTGCAGGTCCAGGGCAGTCAAACGCTCGCTGAAACCACGACGCCCGCGTTCAGCCAATTGCGCCTGCTCCTGTTCGATGGCCACGTCTTGGCGCATGGCCTTGTGCAAACCGAACATAAAGAACACCAGCACCACCGAGAACGGCAGCCCCGCCAACACCACCATGGTTTGCATGGCTTCGAAGTTACCGGCAAACAGCAGGCCGATGGTCACCAGGGTGATCACCGCCGACCAGAAGATACGCAACCAGTGCGGCGCGTCTTCATCCACGTTGCCGCCTTTGCAGGAAAGGTTGGCCATCATCACCGCGCCGGAATCCGCAGGCGTCAGGAACAGCACGAAGCCCACGAAGATCGACACGCCGATCACCACTTTCGACGCCGGGTAATGCTCAAGCAGTTGGTAGATGGCCATGGACGGTTGCTCCAGCGCCGTCTTGCCCAACTCCACCGCCCCATGGTTCAACACCAAATCCAAAGCCGAGTTGCCGAATATCGACAGCCACGCCAGGGTAAAGCCCAGCGGGATCAGCAATACGCCAGCCACCAGTTCACGCACGGTACGCCCACGGGAAATACGTGCGATGAACATGCCTACAAATGGCGCCCAGGAAATCCACCAGGCCCAGTAAAACAGGGTCCACAGGCCCATCCAGCGTTCGGTCTTGGCACCGTCGCCTTCGTACACATACAGGTCGAAGGTTTTGAGCACGATACCGTTGAGGTAATCACCGGTGTTCTGCACCAGGCCATTGAGCAGGTGCAAGGTAGGGCCGAACAGCAACACAAAGATCAGCAAACCGCTGAACAGCACGATGTTGAGGTTGGAGAGGCGGCGAATACCGTTTTCCACACCCGACACGGCGGCAATGGTCGCCACGGTGCTCATCACGATGATCACGATCAGCAAATTGGTATTGCTGTGCTCCATGCCGAACAGGTTTTCCAGCCCCGACGACACTTGCATCGAGCCGATCCCCAGGTTGGTCACAAGGCCCAGCAGGGTCACGAACATGCCGAAACCGTCTACCGCATGGCCGGCCGCGCCCTTCACCCAACGCTCGCCCACCAGCGGGTACAGCGCCGAACGCAAGGCCAGCGGCTGGTTGTGACGATAAGCAAAGTACGCCACGGCCAGGCCCACCAGCGCATAGATCGCCCAGCCGTGCAGGCCCCAGTGCAGGAAGGTCAGTTGCAGCGCCTGGCGTGCCGCGCCATTGCTGGCGGCAGCGCCTTCGGGCGGGTTGAAGTAGTGGTCCAACGGCTCGGACGCACCGAAATACAACAGCGAGATGCCGATACCCGACGAGAACAACATGCCGGCCCAGGCGCCGTAGCTGAAGTCTGGGGTATCGTCCTTCGCACCCAGCTTAAGTTTCCCATAGGACGAAAACGCCAGGCCGACCACAAACACCAGGTAGGCGGCGATGACCACCATGTAGTACCAGCCAAAGCTTTTCGACAGCCAGGCCTGTGCTACGCCGAGCAGGCGCCCGGCCTCCTGCGGGGCGACGATCAGAATGGCGGTCAACAATAAAATCAGCGCGGTGGAGGTGTAGAACACCCAACCGTTGACCCGGACCTTTTCCGGTGGGGTCTTTATAAGAGAGGCAGAACTCATGGCGCAGATGCTCCAGGCAGTGCGAAAGAGAAACACAAGGCAACGGTTATCCCGGGACATCGATTTTTCGGCAGTCGACGGACGGGTGTTATAAAGACACCCCGAAAATTCTTGAGCCCGCCAAGGCGGTGATCAGGCTCTGAAGTGGCCTGTTTCAAGGGTTTTTGCAGGTGTCGAAGGTTGCAGCTCGCAGGTAGGAAACATCTGTAGGCAGCGACCATTTGTCGCAGATCTTATTCTTTGTTGATTGAACGTTCAATCAAAACAAAATAGACTGGCCCTCAAGCCGACGGACGTGGATCGCCCATCGGCAGGCCTAAGGAGAGGTGCTACATGCCCAAGGTCGGTATGCAACCCATACGCCGCCAGCAGTTGATCGAAGCCACATTGACGGCCATCGATCGGGTCGGGATGGGAGATGCCAGCATTGCGTTGATCGCCCGTCTGGCCGGCGTCTCGAACGGCATCATCAGCCACTACTTTCAGGACAAGAACGGCCTGATCGCAGCGACGATGCGCTACCTGATGAATGCGCTGATCGAGAACGTGCAAGAACGCAGGCGTGCCTTGAAGGATGACAGCCCACGGGCGCACCTTCAGGTGATCATCGAAGGCAACTTCGACGCCAGCCAGGTCAACGGCCCGGCAATGAAAACCTGGCTGGCCTTCTGGGCCACCAGCATGCACCACCCGTCATTGCACAGGTTGCAGCGGATCAACGATCAACGTCTGTATTCCAACCTGTGCTGCCAGTTCCGCCGAGTGCTGCCGCTGCCGCACGCACGCAAAGCAGCCCGAGGTCTGGCGGCTCTGATCGACGGTTTGTGGTTGCGCGGCGCCCTGTCGGGAGACGCTTTCGACACGGCGCAGGCGCAACGGATCGCTTACGAATACATGGATTTCCAATTGGCCAAGCAGGTGAGTTAGAGCACACATAACCGCTCAACCCCTGAACTGCTGCCGCTCAGTGTTGCCACACCCTTATGGCCCACTGTTCGGCGGTTAACGCCAACCACTTATGCACTTGCGAGGACTTTATGGCCCGTTTCGACCTGCAAAAACTCTCCATTGACGGCGGCTACAGCGACGCTGGCAGCGATGCCACCTTCGAAGCCATCAACCCGGCTAACGGTGAAGTTCTCGCCCAAGTGCAACGCGCCACCTTCGATGACGTTGAACGTGCCGTGGTCAGCGCTGAAAAAGGCCAGAAAATCTGGGCCGCCATGACCGCCATGGAGCGTTCGCGCATCCTGCGTCGTGCCGTGGACATCCTGCGCGAGCGCAACGATGAGCTGGCCGCCCTGGAAACCCTGGACACCGGTAAAGCCTTCTCGGAAACCAAGTACGTCGACATCGTCACCGGTGCTGACGTGCTGGAATACTACGCTGGCCTGGTGCCCGCCATCGAAGGCGAGCAGATCCCCCTGCGCGACACCTCGTTTGTCTACACCCGCCGCGAGCCGCTGGGCGTGGTTGCCGGTATCGGCGCGTGGAACTACCCGATCCAGATCGCCCTGTGGAAATCCGCACCAGCCCTGGCTGCCGGTAACGCGATGATCTTCAAGCCAAGCGAAGTCACCTCGCTGACCACCCTGAAACTGGCCGAGATCTACACCGAGGCTGGCGTTCCAGCGGGCGTGTTCAACGTACTGACCGGCAGCGGCCGTGAAGTCGGCACCTGGCTGACCGAGCACCCGCGCATCGAAAAAGTCTCCTTCACCGGCGGCACCGACACCGGCAAGAAAGTCATGGCCAGCGCGTCGAGCTCCTCGCTCAAAGACGTGACCATGGAACTGGGCGGCAAGTCCCCGCTGATCATTTTCGACGACGCCGACCTCGACCGCGCCGCCGACACCGCCATGATGTCCAACTTCTACAGCTCCGGTCAGGTCTGCACCAACGGCACCCGTGTGTTCGTGCCCAAGCACCTGCAAGCCGCGTTCGAAGCCAAGATCGTTGAGCGTGTTGCGCGTATTCGCATCGGCAACCCGGAAGACGAAAACACCAACTTCGGCCCGCTGGTCAGCTTCGCCCACATGGAAAGCGTGCTGGGCTACATCGCCAAAGGTAAAGAACAAGGCGCCCGCCTGTTGTGCGGCGGCGATCGCCTGACTGACGGCGACTTCGCCAAAGGCGCCTTCGTGGCCCCGACCGTGTTCACCGACTGCACCGACGACATGGTGATCGTGCGTGAAGAAATCTTTGGCCCGGTGATGAGCATCCTCACCTATGAAACCGAAGAAGAAGTGATCCGTCGCGCCAACGACACCGACTTCGGCCTGGCCGCTGGCCTGGTCACCCGCGACCTGAACCGCGCCCACCGCGTGATTCATCAACTGGAAGCCGGTATCTGCTGGATCAACGCCTGGGGCGAGTCCGACGCGAAAATGCCGGTCGGTGGCTACAAGCAGTCGGGTGTGGGCCGTGAGAACGGCATCAGCTCGCTGAACAACTTCACCCGCATCAAATCGGTACAGGTTGAATTGGGCGATTACGCCTCGGTGTTCTAACACCCGAGCCTTGTATTGCCCGTGAGGCCATCGCGGCGGTGCGACGACTCGACAAGCCCGGCGCCCACATTTGCTCTGTGTGAACCCGATCAAATGTGGGAGCTGGCTTGCCTGCGATCGAGTGCGAAGCACTCGCCAGACCTGACCATACTTCAAAGAGGGTACATTCATGTCCCAAGAATACGATTACATTATTGTGGGTGCCGGCTCAGCCGGTAACACCCTGGCGACCCGTCTGACCGAAGACGAAGGCGTCACCGTCCTGTTGCTGGAAGCCGGTGGCCCGGACTACCGCCTCGACTTCCGTACCCAGATGCCAGCCGCCCTGGCCTTCCCGCTGCAGGGCCGCCGCTACAACTGGGCCTACGAAACCGATCCAGAGCCCCACATGGACGGCCGCCGGATGGAATGCGGTCGCGGCAAGGGCCTGGGTGGCTCTTCCCTGATCAACGGCATGTGCTACATCCGTGGCAACGCCATGGACTACGACAACTGGTCGAAGCTGCCGGGCCTGGAAGACTGGACCTACCTGGACTGCCTGCCGTATTTCCGCAAAGCCGAAACCCGCGACATCGGCCCCAACGATTGGCACGGTGGCGACGGCCCGGTCAGCGTGACCACGCCGAAAGCGGGCAACAACCCGCTGTTCCACGCCATGGTTGAAGCGGGCGTACAGGCCGGTTACCCACGTACCGAAGACTTGAACGGCTACCAGCAAGAAGGCTTCGGCCCGATGGACCGTACCGTCACGCCGAACGGCCGTCGCGCCAGCACCGCACGCGGTTACCTGGACACGGCTAAAAAGCGTTCGACCCTGACCATCGTCACCCATGCCCTCACCGACAAAGTACTGTTCGAAGGCAAGCGTGCAGTGGGCGTGCGTTACCTGATCGGCGCGGCCGAAGAGCGCGTTGAAGCCCGTGCGCGTAAAGAAGTATTGGTGTGCAGCGGCGCAATCGCTTCGCCGCAACTGCTGCAACGCTCCGGCGTCGGCCCGGCCAAACTGCTGGAAAGCCTCGACATCCCGGTGGTCCACGACCTGCCGGGCGTGGGTGAAAACCTGCAGGACCACCTTGAGCTGTACCTGCAATACGCCTGCACCCAGCCCGTGTCGCTGTACCCTTCGCTGCTCTGGTACAACCAGCCGGCGATTGGAGCCGAATGGCTGTTCAACGGCACCGGCATCGGCGCCAGCAACCAGTTCGAAGCGGGCGGGTTTATCCGTACCCGTGAAGAATTCGAGTGGCCGAACATCCAGTACCACTTCCTGCCGGTAGCCATTAACTACAACGGCAGCAACGGTGTGAAAGAGCACGGTTTCCAGGCGCACATGGGCTCCATGCGTTCGCCAAGCCGTGGCCGTATCCAGCTGAAGTCGAAGAACCCACGGGACTACCCGAGCATCCTCTTCAACTACATGGCCACCGAGCAGGACTGGCAGGAGTTCCGCGATGGCATCCGCCTGACCCGTGAAATCATGCAGCAGCCGGCACTGGACCCATACCGTGGCCGCGAAATCAGCCCGGGCATCGACGTGCAAACCGATGAGCAGTTGGACAAGTTCATCCGCGAGCACGCCGAGACCGCGTTCCACCCGTCCTGCTCGTGCAAGATGGGCACCGACGAGATGGCCGTAGTCGATGGTGAAGGCCGCGTGCATGGCATGCAGGGCCTGCGTGTGGTCGATGCCTCGATCATGCCGATCATCACCACCGGCAACCTGAACGCGCCGACGATCATGATCGCCGAGAAAATCGCCGACAAGATCCGTGGCCGCCAGCCGCTGCCGCGCAGCACCGCCGACTACTACGTGGCAGGCGATGCGCCGGTGCGTGGCAAGCCGTTGCGTGAGATTGCGCAGTAACTGATACACCGCGGTGCCTGCATCGCAGGCAAGCCAGCTCCCACAGTTGAATGGGTTCACAACTCAAAATGTGGGAGCGGGCTTGCCCGCGATGAGGCCCGACCAGACACAACAAAACCTCCCTTGATCAGCTCCCCGCCCAGGCCTACTCTGTTGGCCTGCCCGCGCCGAGCCGCCCACAAGGAAGGCCCCATGTTCGAACACCACGCCACGCTCAAGAAACACTTCGGTGCCCTGCGCACCACCGCCGAATTTTTCTCCCTGCGCTACGTTCGCGAATCCGGCCAGTACCTGTCGGTGCGCAAGAACGTCGCCGAGCCGCCTCACCTGGGCCATGACGAAGGCGCCATGCTTACCGTGCGCCTCAACGGCGTGGAAGCCTACGCCGCGACCAACGATATTTCCCTTGCCGGCCTGCAAGCCGCCCTTGAGCGTGCTGAACAGCAAGCCCGGTTGATCAAGCCCCACGCCCTGCTCGACCTGCACCAGCAACCAGTGTCCAGCGACGTCGCCGACTACCTGTCGCCCGACCTCGACCAGCCCTGCCCGTCCCTGAGCGACTGCTACCAATTGCTCGGCGATGAGTCCGCCGCCGTGCCCAAGGATGAGCGCCTGGTGAGTTGGGAAGTCAGCCTGGGCACCACGCGGGTCGAACAGATCTACCTCAACAGCGCCGGCGCGCAATTGCGTCAGGCCCAGCGTTTCGTGTTCCCCGGCTTGAGCGTCACCGCCTTCGACGGCAACGACAGCCAGACCCGCACCTTGGGCGGCACCAACTTCGGCCAGCAAGGCAGTGCCGGCGTGATCCAGCGCTTCGGCCTGGTGGGCGCCGCCCGCAAAGTGGCCGACGAAGCCCTGCAATTGCTGCTCGCACCGAATACGCCCCACGGCCCGCGTGACCTGCTGCTGATGCCCGACCAGATGATCCTGCAGATCCACGAATCCATCGGCCACCCGCTGGAGCTGGACCGCATCCTCGGTGACGAGCGCAATTACGCCGGCACCAGTTTTGTGAAGGCCAGCGACTTCGGCCACCTGCAATATGGCTCACCGTTGCTCAACGTCACCTTCGACCCGAACATCCCCGAACAGCTTGCCAGCTACGGCCATGACGACGACGGCACGCCTGCCAGCAAGCAATTTCTGATTCGCGAGGGCCTGCTGCTCAAGCCCTTGGGCGGGGCCTTGTCGCAGTTTCGCGCCAACCTGCCAGGCGTTGCCAACAGCCGCGCCTGCGGCTGGAACCGTGCGCCCATCGACCGCATGGCCAACCTGAATATCGAGCCCGGCGATAAAAGCCTCGCGCAATTGGTGGGCGGCATCGAGAACGGCATCCTGATGTCGACCAACCGTTCGTGGTCCATCGACGATGCGCGCAACAAGTTCCAGTTCGGCTGCGAGTGGGGCCAGTTGATCGAAAACGGCGAACTCAAGGGCGTGGTGAAGAACCCCAACTACCGGGCGATTTCCGCGCAGTTCTGGCGCAAGCTCAGCGCGGTGGGCGATGCCAGCACCTTCAAGGTGTTGGGCACGCCGAACTGCGGCAAGGGCGAACCCAACCAGGTGATCCGCGTCGGCCATGCGTCGCCGGCCTGTGTATTCAGCAATGTCGATGTATTTGGGGGAGATGCCTGATGAACCACTTCAAGGCACTGGTGGACTGGCTCCAGCAAGCCATCACCGACAAGGAACACTTTCAACTCGGCTACGCGGATGAAGCGTCCGAGTTCGTGCGCTTCAACCACGCACAGGTGCGCCAGGCCGGCCAGGTACAGCAGGCCAGCCTGAACCTCAAATTGATCAACGATGGGCGCCACGCCGACCTGGGTATCACCCTGTCGGGCGAAGCGGAGCTGGATCGCCAACGCCTGGCAAATGGCCTGCAACAACTGCGCGAAACCTTGCCGCTGTTACCGCCTGACCCGTACCTGCTGTTGAACCCCGACGCCTGGCACAACCATAACGAACAGCTGCGCCCGCTGCCGGAACTGGCCCAGGTGCTGGACGATATCAGCCAAGCCGCCGACGGCGTGGACCTGGTCGGTTTCTACGCCGCAGGCCCCATCAGCCGTGGTTTCGCCAGCTCAACGGGCGCGTTCGGCTGGCACCGGGCTAACAGCTTCAATTTCGACTTCAGCCTGTTCCACGCCAATGGCGAAGCGGTCAAAGCCAGCTACGCCGGGCATACCTGGAACAGCGCCGAATTCGCCGCCCGTTTCCAACAGGCCCGGGAGCAACTGGCGTTTCTCGATCGCCCGCTGCACAACCTGGCGCCCGGCCAATACCGCGCCTACCTGGCGCCGGCAGCGCTGGAAGAAATCATCAGCATCATCACCTGGGGTGGTTTTTCGGCCCAGGCCATCGCCAGCAAAGGCAGTTCGTTGCAACGCCTGTACGCGGGTGATCAGTCACTGAGCCCGCTGGTGACGGTGGATGAGCAGATCAGCGGCTCCCTGAGCCAGGCGTTTTCCACTGAAGGCTACCCGCGCGAGGATGTCACCCTGATCAACGCAGGCCAGGCCGAGGGCCAGTTGATCAACTCGCGCAGCGCCGCCGAATACGGCTTGAACACCAACGGCGCCAGCAGCGACGAGTCGCCCAGCGCCTTGCAAATGGCGCCCGGCAACCTGGCCCAGGCCGATATTCTCAAGCAGTTGGGCACCGGTCTGTATATCAGCAACCTCTGGTACCTGAACTACTCCGACCTGCCGGCAGCGCGCCTGACCGGCATGACGCGCTTTGCGACCTTCTGGGTGGAAAACGGCGAGATCCAGGCGCCGGTCAGCACCATGCGCTTTGATGACAGTGTCTATCAGTTGCTCGGTTCGCAATTGGAAGCGCTGACTGCTGACCGGGAGCTGCTGTTGTCGGCCAGTACCTATGACCAGCGCAACACCGCTTCCAACCTGTTGCCAGGCGCTTTGGTAAAACGCCTGACGCTGACCTTATAAACCGTAGGAGCGAGCTTGCTCGCGAAGAACTTACAGACACCGCCGGCTGGCTATCAGCACTGCGTTATCGTTGACGTTTTTCGCGAGCAAGCTCGCTCCTACAGAGCAATAACCTGCACTGCAAAGAAACGTCTATCCCGC
>NZ_MVOJ01000014.1:0-162262 GCF_002018845.1 Pseudomonas sp. MF6394 | reverse complement strand
GGAGGGGGCTGACCGGCGGATTTCGGCCAATAACTGCCGGTCGTAGCGACACCCTCTGGGACTTAGCCATTTCGTAGCGCGTAAGGGCCAGAACTCAGGTGTGCACTCAGAAAATCCAGGCATACCCTGATCTTCATCGAGCCAGAAGCCCGAATCGTAGTGACTGCGGACACATTCGCCGGCTGGAAATGTTCAGGCAGGATGCGAATGAGCGTCCCATTCCTGATGCTTGGGGCCACATCCCAGGTTGATGCCATGATGAGGCCGAAACCATCATGCGCCCACTCTCGAACGACATCACTGTGGTTGGATGCCATGGGCCCTGTGACTTTCACCGACTCAAGACCGTTTGGCCCCTCGAGCCGCCATACACCAAAGCTTTGATCCCTCCCACGAAACAACAGGCAATCGTGGCGTTGAAGCTCGCTCACAGAGTTTGGATTACCGCGCTCTTCCAAGTAACTCGGAGCAGCACAGAGAATCCTCTGGCTATCTGCGATTTTGTGAATAATCAGATTTTGCTCGTTAATTTCTCCAACTCGGATATCGATGTCGAACTGCTCCCCAATGAGGTCAGTTCGACGGTCAACCAGCTCAAGCCACACCTCTAATTTTGGGTAGCGTTTACGAAGCAAGGCCAGAACTGGAGCGATGTGAAATCGTCCCATTCGCTGGCTTGTGCTGATACGCAGCGTGCCTCTGGGCTCGACCCGGTCGCCCAGTGAGGTCTCAAGCATCCCATTGACGTTGTCCATGATCGTCTGGGCCCAAACGAGCATCGTTTCGCCATCTTTGGTGATCGAAACCCGCCTGGTTGTCCGGTTAAAGAGCTTGCAGCTCAGCGTTTCTTCCAACGCCAAAACACGCTTGCTGACATGGGCGGGAGAAATTCCAAGCTCTGTCCCTGCCGCGCTAAAACTTCCACGTTTTGCGATGACTGAGAACAGAAGCAGATCCCTCAGGAAGGGATCATTATTTACTAATGGAGAATTCTGATTTTCCATATGGCTCAATTATAGCTTTGCGCGTTGATAGTAGCCTTGATCCTAGCAGATCGAATCACGACTTCTGTACGTCGAGATTTAAAACAATAACGCTCGCGAAGATCAAAGCATGTCCAAAATCAGAATTGCGGTAGCGGGTGCCGGCCTCATCGGTCGACGCCATATTGAACTCATCCAAGCGAGTTCTTCTTGCGAACTGTCAGCCGTTATCGATCCGTTCGAACTTGATGGCTCCTACCTAGACTCGCTGGGCGTCTCGCAGTATGAAAATCTTCTGGCTTGTTTCGCCGAGGACAAGCCTGATGGCGTAATTCTCGCCACTCCAAACGCCTTACATGTCGAACAGACTTTGCAATGCATTGAGGCTGGTGTTGTTGCGCTGATAGAGAAGCCGGTGGCGCACAGCGTTGAGGAGGGCAGGCGGTTACTCGCTGTTGCCGATGCAACTGACGCCAAGCTGCTCGTAGGACATCATCGAGCGCATAGCCCAATTCTTGCCAAGGCGCGAGAGATCATCCGTGACGACATTCTTGGAGACATCGTTGCCGTGCAAGGCAGCGCTCTGTTTTACAAACCAGATGATTATTTCGACGCTGCCATCTGGCGACGTCAGGAGGGCGGTGGCCCTATTCTGATCAATATGATCCATGAGATCGGCAACCTGCGTTCGCTGTGCGGTGAAATTGTTGCTGTTCAAGCAATGCAGTCCAGTGTCGCACGTGGATTTCCTGTCGAAGACACCGTGTGTATCGGCCTGCGCTTTGAGAATGGAGCACTCGGTTCCTTCTTGCTCTCCGACAGCACCGGCTGTGCCCGCAGTTGGGAACAAACATCGCAAGAAAACGCGAGCTATCCGTCCTACGAGGATGAGGATTGCTACGTCATCAGTGGGAAGAACGGCTCACTGTCAGTGCCCACAATGCGTCTCAAATACTACGTGAAGGCCGAAGACAGATCATGGTGGAAGCCCTTCCAAACGGGCCACTGCGCTGTCGACCGCAAAGACCCCCTTGAGATCCAGCTTGAGCACTTTTGCAACGTCATACGAGGCACGGAAACGCCTTTGGTCTCCGTGCGCGACGGACTGCGGAATCTGATCATCACTGAGGCTATTTCACAGGCCGCAAAAAGCGGCTCGATCATAGAAATCGACCGTATTTGAGCCCGGCATGGCTTCCAGTCATGCCCTGTTTTGCGTGTACCAGGGGCGGTTTTTGCTGCCCTGCCAGACCTATAAAAACAATATCTGGAGTAGTCAGATGAACACAGCAACAGCGACAGAGCAGCACCGCTCCAAGCAAGCCAAGAAAGCCACCGCGAGTGGTTGGATCGGCTCCGCGTTGGAGTATTACGACTTTTTCATCTATGCCCAAGCGGCAGCACTGATATTTCCACAACTCTTCTTCCCCTCAACCGATCCAAAGATTGCCATCGTGGCGGCTATGGCGACTTACGGGGTTGGGTACATTGCTCGCCCTATCGGCGCGTTCTTCTTGGGGCACTGGGGTGATACTCGAGGGCGCAAGAACGTACTGCTGCTATGCATGTTCCTGATGGGATTCGCCACCATGGCGGTAGGCCTTCTGCCAACCTACCACCAGATTGGTATATGGGCACCTATCCTGCTAGTAGTTCTGCGACTGGTGCAGGGGTTTGCTGTAGCGGGAGAGATCTCGGGAGCCAGCTCAATGATTCTGGAGCATGCACCCCAAGGACGAAGAGGATACTTCGGCAGCTACACACTTCAAGGGGTGCAGGCAGGTCAGGTACTCGCAGCAGCCATTTTCCTGCCTCTGGCCTATTTCATGTCCGATGAAGCCTTCAATAGCTGGGGCTGGCGTATTCCCTTTCTTTTGAGCGCTGTGGTGCTGATCGCTGGCTTCATCATTCGCCGGGAAGTTGAGGAACCGCCAGTATTCGTAGAGCAAACAACCAAGGATGAGAAGTCTGAATCGCCGATTATCGGAGCCTTCAAACACAGCTGGAGAGGCATGCTGGTTGTAGTTGGGGTTTCGTTGATGAATGTTATTCCAGTCATTACGACCGTGTTCGGAGCAGCCTATGCGGTGCAACCTGCCTATGGCATCGGCTTCGATAAAAGCGTGTACCTGTGGATCCCGGTCGTTGGCAATATCGTGGCGGTGCTGTGCATCCCTTTCGTGGGCAATCTTTCTGACAAGGTTGGGCGCCGGCCTCTGATCATCGCAAGCGCCTTTGGTTGCGGGCTGATGTCCTTTGCTTATTTATACGCAATCAGCATTCACAGCCTCCCGCTCGCTTTCGGCGCCTCACTGCTGATGTGGGGAATGATCTACCAGGGCTACAACGCGGTGTTCCCATCCTTCTTCCCAGAGCAATTTGAAACACGTTACCGCGTGTCGGGAATGGCAATTTCGCAAAACAGCGGACTGTTCATCACCGCAATGTTACCTGCTCTGTTTGCCCTGATCGCAGGCCCTGGGACTGAAAACATACCCTTGATTGTCGGTGGGATCGCCTGTGTGTGCACGTTGCTAGCTGGTATCGCGGCCTGGTGCGCGCCCGAGACCTCTCGAATTCCTACAGCCGACCTCGGTAACCGCGATGCCCAATCCACAGAAGCCGATGAATATCATAAGGCACGGCTGGCAGCCATGAGTACCGTAAAGAATTGAAGCGACTCGCGAGGATTAAATGATGAAAACCATCCTGGTTTTGAACGGCCCTAACCTGAACATGTTGGGATTGAGAGAGCCCGAGGTGTATGGGTCGGAAACATTGGCCGACGTTGAGCAGACGTGTCGTGAGTACGGCGAAGAACTTGGGCTTGTAATTGAGTTTCAGCAAACCAATCACGAAGGGCAAATGATTGAATGGATTCACCACGCCCGTAGAAGGATTGCGGGGATTGTGATCAATCCAGGAGCATGGACCCATACATCGGCAGCCATCCACGATGCGTTGATTGCAGCCGAGGTACCGGTGATTGAGGTTCACATCTCAAATGTCCACAGGCGTGAAGATTTCAGGCATTTTTCCTACGTGTCACGCGTTGCCAAAGGCGTGCTCGCAGGGTTCGGCACTGATGGGTATCGAATGGCGATACAGCACTATGCAAGCAGCCTGGAACAATCAAACGCCTAACCGAGACGTTTGCTGGCACTGCCTAGAGCCAGAAATTGTGGATTACCACGCTTCGGGTCGATTTCCGCCGTTCACGATCGGCAGTTTTCGACCCATTGCTGCCGGTCACACCCCATGGATGTCGGACAAATAGCCCAAACGCCTGCGCATTCCCAGGCTGATATTTGAGAGGGTAAACTGAGCACCTTTCCATCTGTGGTACCGATATGGACATCAATCTACTGACCGAATCCATGCTTGGTCACTGCGTGCTCCCTCGGGTGTCTGGCAATGCGAATTCCAGTTCGGCAGCCGATTGATTTACGTCCAGCACCACAATGACGAGCCACCTTACGCCAGGCTCGCCGCTGCGCAACGCGCGGTCAAGGCTACGTGGGATGATTTGCCCCAGGCATTGAGGTTTGCCGAACAGCACTGTAAAGCACAGATGCCCGAACTGATGCGGTTGTACGAAACCCACATGCCGTGGGAATCTCCGTTGTTCGTGTACTCGATCCACTTCGATCTCGACAAACCTTACCCTAGCTATACCATTTCCAAGAACCCTGACTTCGATTGGGATCGCATCCTGATCGACGAAGATGAACTGTGCCAGGATCAAAGTGTTTGCATGGAGCAATATGAGCCAAAGGATGACTTTTGGGTTTACGTCAGGCGCGTGGGGTTTCAGCAATTCGAGCTTAGGGATTAGCTTGGCAATCAACTATGTATAGGGACTCTGGAGAGCGTCCGCTTCTGGCCGATTGCAGCCAATGAGTCAACGCAAGGTTGTATCCGGCACGGATGGACCAAAGCTCATACACCGCCCACTCGCGTTTTCGTTCCAGCCTGCCCGCAAGCGCATCGCCTTGACCTCCTGATCTGTTCCACCTGCTTCATGGCCTTTCCACACACGGTCTCGTCTTTTAAGCTTGCTGAAACGTTTCATCGAGTTTATAAAACGCAAACAACTCCAATAAAGGCCACCGCCATGACCCCGCTAAAACTCCTCGTTGCCCTTAGCGCATTCTCTGCCGCCTCCCACGCCCTGGCCTGGGATTACGTGCTGCTCGATACCGACAAAGCCGCTCAGAACTGGCAAGTCACCAGCCAGCAGCTCGGCATCCAAACCGACAAACCCTTCAGCGTCACTCTGCGCACCTTGCACGGTGGTCGGCAGGAGGGTGTGAGCATTGTCGATATCGATAACGGCACGATGAAGCTCTCGGTAGTGCCGACTCGCGGTATGAACGTGTTGCAGGCGTCGGTCGGTGATGTGCGCATGGGCTGGGATTCGCCGGTCAAGGAAGTGGTCAATCCGTCCTTCATCGAGCTCAATGGCCGCGGTGGTCTCGGTTGGTTGGAAGGTTTCAATGAGCTGGTCACCCGCTGCGGCTATGAATGGGTGGGGCATCCTGGCGTCGACAACGGCGAACTGCTGACCTTGCACGGTCGGGCCGCCAATATTCCTGCGAATAAAGTCACCCTGCATATCGATGAAAAACCGCCGTACGCGATCACCCTGCGTGGCGAGTTGAAAGAGCAGGCGTTCAAGAAGGTCGATTTCTCCGTTGCGACCGAACTGGTCACCGAGCCTGGCAGTGTGGTGTTCGCCCTTAACGATACGCTGACCAACAATGGCGATTATCCTAAGGAATACCAGGCGCTGTATCACAGTAACTTCAGCACGCCGTTCCTGGAGCAGGGCGCGCGTTTCGTTGCGCCGGTGAAGCAGGTGTCGCCGTTCAACGACAAGGCCAAGGGCGAACTGGCCGACTGGCAAACCTACCGTGCGCCGACCAAGGACTATGACGAAACGGTCTACAACGTGGTGCCGTATGCCGATGCCAAGGGCGATACCTTGACGGTGTTGCATAACAAGGCCGGCAGCCTGGGGGTTTCGGTGGGTTTCAATACGCAGACACTGCCGGTGTTTTCGCTGTGGAAGAACACTGATACCCAAGGGCAGGGTTATGTGACTGGGTTGGAGCCGGGGACGAGTTTTTCGTACAACCGTCGTTATCAGCGGCCATTGAACCTGGTGCCTACGATCGGGGCGAAGGAACATAAGCAGTTCCGTATCAGCTACAGCTTGTTGGCGGATAAGGCGGCTGTTGATAAGGCTTTGAAGCAGGTCAGCGAGATTCAGGGTGGGCGGGAGACTGAGGTGCGGCAGACGCCTTTGGTGGATTTGACCAAGGGGTGATGTTGGCTGGATCTATCACGTGGGGCCCGGCGTTCTTCATCGAAGCCGGAATCGCCCTGCAACTGTAGGAGCGAGCTTGCTCGCGAAAAACCCACAGGCGCCGCGTTCACTCAGGAAGCCCGCGTTATCGTTGAAGTTCTTCGCGAGCAAACTCGCTCCTACATTGGGGTTGGCATTGATATTGGGCCGTGTTCAGCGCAGGGCTTTTTGTCATCGACGGGCATGCATACTGAAATAACCGTATTTCAGGAGCATCTCCATGATTCGCAGGGCCTTACCCGCCGACGCAAAAGCCATTGCCCAGGTGCATATCAGCAGTTGGCAAGACGCGTACCGTGACCTGATGCCTGCCCATTTCTTGAGCGGGTTGCAAGCAACGCTGGCTAGGCGCGAAGCCCATTGGGTTCGCTTGCTTGCCTTGGGTGAGTCGACGGTATGGGTTGCCGAGGTGGGCCAGCAGATTGTCGGCTGGATAGCTGTGGGCGCCAGCCGTGATGAAGACGCTGTGCAGACTAATGCAGGTGAGGTCATGGCCATCTACGTGCTCGCCGAGCATTGGCAAACCGGCGATGGGCTGGCCTTGTGGAAAGCCGGCTTGCAGGATCTATTGGCGCAAGGCTATGAGCGTTTAACGCTCTGGGTCTTGGCCGGTAATGAACGGGCTATTCGATTTTATCGCCGGGTGGGATGTGTGGAGGAGGCCGGGACTGAGCGCGATCTTGAGAGGGGCGGTGTGGCGCTGGTGGAGGTGAGGTATGGTTTGCCGTTGAGATAGCATAGATATCTACACAACTTATTTGCAGGCCGTAGTAGCCGACGGTAACCACGATGCGAAGCGAGCCGCTCTTGATCTGCTTTTGATCTCAGGCGCCCCGTTAAACCACGCTGGCGGATTACGGGCACACCGAGCCTAGGCGAGGTGCCGAGTGGTGGGGCAAGAGCGTTTTGCTTACTTTTGCGCTGTTCAAAAGTGAGCCGCCGTCAGGGCGGAACCCTAGGTGGCCGTTACCGCAGCAATGGATATACACACAATCCAACTGCGTTGACTGTCAGGCCGTCTTCGCAGGCAAGCCAGCTCCCACATTTGGATCGCGGTGCGTCAGCTAGATCAGCGTCGGCTATCAGGTCGTCACGGGAGCAAGCTCCCTCGCCACAGATCCACTGTCACCCCCAAATTAGGTAGATGCCTATGGCCATCGCAGGCAAGCCAGCTCCCACATTTAGATCGCGCCGCATCAGTTAGATCGACGTCGTCTGCCAGGGGCACTTCCCCCCTCACTCATGCCCTGCGCGCAGTCAACAACACCGCCGCCGCCGCTGACAACAAACCTGCGCAGCAGCGATTGAACAGGCGCTTGCCCTTGGGCTCGGCAAACCAGCGGCGCATATGCAGGCCCATATAGGCATAGGCGCTGATGGCGACCCATTCCAAAGCCAGAAACATCACACCCAGCAGGGCAAATTGCGCAGTGACGGGTTGGCCGGGCACCACGAATTGCGGGAGGAAGGCGGTGAAGATCAGGATCGCTTTGGGGTTGCCCGCAGCCACCAGAAACTCCTGCCGCGCCAAGGCCCACAGGCCCACCTTCCTCGTTGCGGTGTCCACCTGCTGCTGCGGGTCTGCGCGCCATAGCTGATACGCCAGGTAAAACAGATACGCAGCGCCGAGCATCTTGATCCCGTAGAACAACAACTCCGAGGTTTGCAACACCACCGCCAACCCCGCGGAGGCAAGGGCGATCATGCCGGCGAAGGCCAGCAGGCGGCCGAGCCCGGCGAGGCAGGAGGTGCGGTAACCGTAGCGGGTAGCGTTACTTACCGACAGCAGGTTATTGGGGCCGGGGGCCATGTTCAGGGCGAAGCAGGCGGGGAGGAAGAGGGCGAGGGTGGCGAGGTCCATGGCGGCTCCGGGTTGCAGGTCGGGGAGTCTTGAGGATAAACGGATGAAGCGCGGTTTAACACTCCGTGGCCGGGCTTCTGGCCCCGCGAGCGCTTCAGGTGTCCGGATTGGATGAACGCTTGGCCTCAGGGGGTGCGGCAAATAACCGATCGGCGATTTGCCGGCCCCGTTCCAAGCCTTCCTGCGTCAGCCAAATGGACTTGTTTTTGTTCACCGGATTACTGATAAAACCTTGCTCGTGAAGCCGGTTCATTATTTGAAAGTCGTGGCCTTTCCATGAGTTGCCGTTATCAAAGCTGAAGGTGGTCAGCAGGGCAAGTACGGTTTCCTCAATCCGTTTTTCGTCGTATTCCATAATGGGTACTCCGCTTGAATTCCACAGACCCTATCTAGCTTAGCGCAACATTTCGCTTGAAGAGTTATGATGCCAATCCCGGTTTTGATCATGGACGAAAAAATCTTGGCGACTCACTCTGTCAGTCACACGTTGGGTGCACCGTCTGAACTCAATTATTACGATTGCAGGTCGGTGCCATTGTCGACTGAGATCAGCGCGCTGGATGCCTGGAACATCATGACCGCCGAAACGGGACCGCTGTTAAAATTGGCCTTTCGGATCAGAGATGGGATTTCTTCAAGGTTTGGCGTAAAGCGCATCGGCGGGTTCTCCGGCAATCGGCGCGTGACGGTGCAAGCGGGTGAGCGGCTTGATTTTTTCCTGGTGGAGGACTGCGCGCCGGATAGGCTGGTGCTGACCGAGCGTGACCGGCACCTGGATGTGATGATTTGCCTTTCACTTGCTGATCGTGTGCTTACGATCACTTCATCGGTGATCACCCACAACACCTTTGGGCGTCTCTACATGCTGCCGGTGGGGCCGGCGCACAAGCTGATCGTCAATCGGCTAAAGACCCGCTTGCAGCGCAAGCTGCAACAGCTTTGAATCTAGAAAAGACTCCCTCAACACAATTTATTCTCCGTCGGAGCTGTCGCGCTTCAACGATACAGCTAAAGCGCTGGATCACAGCGCAACGCTCCACACCGCCAGTTCATACCCATCTGGATCGGTGAAGTGGAACCTGCGGCCTCCTGGAAACGAAAACGTCTGGCGCGTAATCACCGTGCCCAGCTGTTGAAGCCGCTGCTGCACACTGTCCAAGTCATCGGCATACAAGATAACCAAGGGCCCGCCCGGTCGCACAGGCTCACCGGTGGTGAAACCACCCGTGAGCCGGCCATCGCTGAATTCGCTGTAGGTGGGGCCGTAGTCGACGAACGTCCAGCCGAATGCGGCGCCGTAGAAGGCTTTACTGCGGGCGATGTCGCTTACGTTGAATTCGATATTGTCGATCTGTCTGTCTTTACCGGCTGTGCTCATGTTGGCCTCCGTGGCTCGTATCTTAGGCTGCGAGTGTAGCGTATCCGGGCCTGCCCATTTCCCACACGCTCAAGGATGAAACCTGCGCCCCAACGCATCCAGCCGCACCGCGATCGGTGGCAGGCGTTCGCTGCTGCGCGCGAGTGTCTCGACGTCGTCGGCGGTGTTCTGGGCGATGCTTTGCACCGATTGCAAGCGCTCGACGATCTCCAGGTTGGCCGAGGTCTGTTCGCGGGTGGTGGTGACGATGTGGCCGTTGAGTTGGTCGATGTGCGCGATGTCCTCGCCCACCGCCCGTAGCATGTCCACGGCCTCTTGGCTGTCGGCCACGCAGCGCTCTACGCCTTCGCGGCTGGCGTGCATGGCTTCGACGGCTTGGCGGCTGCCGTGTTGCAGGCCCTCGATGATGCCCTTGATTTCCTGGGTGGAGAGGGCGGTGCGCTGGGCCAGGCTGCGCACTTCATCGGCCACCACGGCAAAGCCACGGCCTTGCTCGCCGGCGCGGGCGGCCTCGATGGCGGCGTTGAGGGCCAGCAGGTTGGTCTGGTTGGCGATGCTGCTGATCACTTCCAGCACCGAGCCGATTTGCTCTGCCTGCACCGCCAGGGATTCTACGGTCGACTCCGTGCCGTTGATGCGCGAAGCCAATTGGCTGATTTCATGCTGGGCGCGGCCGACGCTTTCCTGGCCGCGCACAATCTGCTGGCTGGCCTGGCCCGCGTGTT
Organism: Pseudomonas sp. MF6394; assembly: GCF_002018845.1. Classification (NCBI taxonomy): domain Bacteria; kingdom Pseudomonadati; phylum Pseudomonadota; class Gammaproteobacteria; order Pseudomonadales; family Pseudomonadaceae; genus Pseudomonas; species Pseudomonas sp. MF6394. Next base: position 151,947 of record NZ_MVOJ01000014.1, on the reverse strand, counting down.
CCACTGCCTGTTCGACCTGCACCGTAATGTGGCCCATGGCGTCTTCCATGCGCTGCATCGAGCCGGTCATTTCGCCGATCTGTGCCAGTTGATGCCGGGCGCCTTTTTCCAGGGTGCCGCTGGCGCTGGCCAGTTCCTGGCCGAGCTGGCCCAGGCCATGGGAGTCACGGGCGACGCCGTCGATCAGGTGGGTGAGTTGCTGCAGGAAGTGGTCGAAACGCTTGGCGAGGGACACGTGGGCCTTGCCTTCACCGTGGGCGGTTTCCACGGTGAACTGCGAGGTAACGGCGAGCATCTTCTCCAGCATTTCCTGGCTCTCCACCGCTTCGGCCTGGCTATGGACGGCGAGGTAGAGGAGGGCGACGGTCTCCATCACCACATAGAAGGCATGGACTAACACCATCGTCCAGCCGCCGTGATGCTCCATCACAAACACCGGGAAGCCCTGGTGCTGCAAGGCATGGAACACCACGTGATGCACCGCGATGGTCAGCGCTGCTACCAGGATCGGCAGCCAGTCACGGTAGAAGGTCAGCACCGCCAGCAGCGCGAAAATGCCGAAGTGGGATTCGATCACCCCGTGCGCCTGGTTGATGTGCAACGCCGCCATCACCATCAAGCCGGCACCCAGTGCACAGCGCATCACGCGGGTGCCGCCGATGACGCGGTACAGCGCCGTGAGCACCACGCCGGTGCCGCCACCGACGATCATGGCCTGCATGAGGGTGTCGTGCCAGAACGCCAGGCCGAGGGAGAACAGCAACATCAGCCAGATCAATGCCAGCATGATGCGGTCGGCCTTGCGATAGTGCTCTAGAAAACGGACAGGCATTCACTCTTACTCCATGAGAGGGGGCGTCGAGGTCAAGCAAGCACGCGGTGTGCCACACAGGCGCGCCGCTGTGGAGTCAAGCAGATGTTCAGGATTGTCGCCGGTTACCCACGCGTTATCGGCACGCGGGCGTGGGACTTTAAGAACGGCTGCCCGAGCGAGCAGCCGAGGTTGCCGTGAGCCTCAGAAGCTGTACTTGGCAGTCAGCATCATGTTGCGGGGGCTGCCATAGGAGTCGCCGCCATAAGTCACTGAGTTGGAGATGGACTGGTAGTAATGGCGATCAAAGATGTTGTTGGCATTGAGCTGCAGATCCAGGTGCTGATTGACCCGGTAGCCCGCCATCAAGTCAGTGACGGCGTAGCCGCCTTGCTGGAGCCGGTAGTTGCTGCCATCCGCTAGCTTGATGTCGTTGTACATGCGGCTCTGCCAGGAGATATTGCCGCCGACCCGGAGTTTTTCCAGCGGGCCCTGGAAGTTGTAGCGGGTGGTCACTTTGAACAGATGTTCCGGGATGTCGGTATCGAACTGCTTGTTGACCTTCTGCGGGTTGGCGTCGTCCTTGATGGTGTGGGTGCGCGCATAGGTATAGCCGCCGCCGACCTGCCAGTTTTCGGTCAAGGCGCCTTGCAGTTCGAAGTCGATACCCTGGCTGCGGATTTCACCCGAGGCGTCGGCACAGGACGCCTGCGGGCAGTTGGGCACCACCACCGGCACGGCGCGGTTTTCCTGGTCGACGCGGAACAACGCCACGCTGGCATTGAGCGTGCCACCGAAGTATTCGCCTTTGACGCCAACTTCATAATTTTTACCGACGATGGGCTTGAGTGGGGTGCCGGCTGTGCTCTTTTCCTTTTGTGGCGTGAAGATGTCGCTGTAGCTCACGTAGACCGAATGCTGGTCGTCCAGGTCGTAGATCAGGCCGGCGTAGCGGGTGAGGTTGCGGGTGACCTTGTAGTCGCCGGCGGCATCACGGTTGTCGTAGTCGTACCAGTCCAGGCGAGCGCCGAGGATCAGCTTCAGCGGGTCAGCCAGGCTCAGGCGGCTGGTCAGGTAGAAACCGTCCTGGGTGGTGACTTCGCGAACGTTGTTGGTGCGGGTGAAGTTCGGTTTGCCGGCATTGATCGGCCAGTTGAGGTCGTACGGGCTGTAGTTGTGGGTGGTCATGTCGTAGATGCGCTTGCTGGCGCCCACCACCAGTTCATGGGTACGGCCGAACGCCTCGAACGGGCCGCTGGCAAAGGCGTCGAGCCCGGCCTGGTTTTCATCGTAGCTGGCCTGGTACACCGTGCGGGCCAGGGTGCTTTTGGTCCAGCGCGATTGGTAGGAACCGGAGAACAAGGCGTTCTGTTCGGCATAGTTGGCGTTGACCTGCAGGCTCCAGTCGTTGGCCAGGCGCTGGCGCAGCTCAGCGAACAGGGTGTTGATTTCCTGGTCCTTGTTCTCCCAATCGGTGCCTGGGTTATAGGAGCGCGACAGGTCCAGGTGGCGGCCATCCAGGCCGACCATCGAAGCGCCCCAGAAGTAGTTGGTCTTGTCCTTCTGGTTCGAGTAACCGAGGGTCAGGGTGGTGTCTTCGCTCAGGTCGGCTTCGGTGACGGCATAGAACAGGCCATGATCCTGCTCGGCCTTGTCGATAAAGCTGTTGGCATCGCGGTAAGAGGTGACGACGCGACCGCGCCAGGTGCCGCTGTCATTGAGTGGGCTGGAGGCGTCGAGTTCGCCACGGTAGTCGTCCCAGCTACCGACGGCACCGGTGAGCGTGACTTTCTGCTCGTCCAGTGGCCGCTTGCGGATCAGGTTGATCGCGGCCGAAGGGTTGCCCGCGCCGGTCACCAGGCCGGTTGCGCCGCGCACCACTTCGACGCGGTCGAACATTGCCAGGTTCGGCTGCGCGCCTACCGATGCACCGTTGTAGCCGCTGGGTATACCGTCATACATGAGGTTGTCGATGTCGAAACCGCGTGCGGTAAAGCCTTGTCGCCCAGGGCCGTTGGAGTAATTGAGGAACAGCCCCGGCGTGGCGTTGACCACGTCGTTGATGCTGGTCATGGCCTGGTCATCCATGCGCTGGCGCGTGATCACGGTGACGGCCTGCGGGGTTTCGCGCAGGGTCAGCGGCAGTTTGGTTGCGGTCTTCATCGAGCCGGTGGTGTACGACTCGCTGCCTTCGGTGGTTGCGCCAAGCTGTTGGCCGGAGACCTGGGTGGCGCCCAGCTCAATGGTGGCCGGTGCTTCGGCGTCGGCGGCCATGGCCGCATTGGAGGTTGCTAGAGCGATAGTGATTGCCATCAGACTGGGTGTAAAAACGTTGCCGCCGCGTTGTTGCACAGACATGAAAGTAGGGCTCCCCAAGCGCCGTCCGTGGCGAATAATAAATCTGTTGATAATTATTCGCATCAGTTTGGCAGATTGAGTCTGTAGGGAAAAGCCCGAACGCTGTAGGAGCGAGCTTGCTCGCGAAAGACTCACTGACGCCGCGTTTATTCAGCAAGCACGCATTATCGTTGAGGTTTTTCGCGAGCAAGCTCGCTCCTACAGGGGGTGTTCAGGTGAACAGGATTTCGTAGGGCTCGCGCATGCGTTCCAGCAATATTTGCGCGAGCATCGGCGGTAAGCCGATCTGCGGGTCGCCCACCAACTGGCTGGCGTAGGCGTGGGCGGCGTGCAGCTTGCGTGCGACGGTCCAGGTGTCCAGGCGGACCTTGCGTGCACGTTGCCAGGGCATTACCGCACTTTCCCGTGCTGGCCAGTGCCAGGCCCAGACCGGCAGTTCATACAACTGCGCACCCACCAGGCTGCACGCCTTGGCACTCGCGCGGCCAACGGCATCGTGGTCGTCATTGCCGTCGTTGCGCCAGGTGGTAAACACCGCGTCGCCGGGTTGCAGGTAGCGCGCGATGAATTGGCTCATCGGCTGTTCACGGGCGGCCAGGGCGTCATCACAAAACCCGCCACGAATCCATTTCAGGCTGTGCAAGGGCATGCCCAATCGGCGCAGGGCCTCGGCGCTTTCCTGGGGGCGCACCACGCTCAAGCGGCTGGCCGGCCATACTTGCGAACCGGGATGGCTGGCGCTGCCATCGGTGATGGAGATCAATTGCAGTGGATGCTCCTGGGTGCTGAGCAGTTGCAGCAAACCGCCGCATGCCAGCACTTCATCGCCCGGGTGCGGGGCGATCACCACCACGCGAGCGCCGCGCGGTACCAGGGTGTTCACGGAGATGATGGGGGTTTGCGCCAACTGCGGCGCACTGTTCCAGATTTGCGCGGGGCCGCGGCGGCCTTCGCTTAAGGAGGCAGGCTTCATGGGTGTCACATCCTTGTCGGTTGATACCGGGTCGTACCCCGTTGACGGGACGACGCTCTTGTCTTCACCCCAGGCTCCGCTGGGGTGAGTGCTGTGCGAGGCGTTAGGAGCATAGACAGGCATGGGTGTCTGCACAACTTTGGATGCGATGCCACATAACAGTCGACGATTAGCCTGCCGTCTCACGATCCAGCTGTGGGAGCGGGCTTGCTCGCGAAAGCGGTGGGTCATTTACCATCAATGTTGGCTGGGCCGCCGTCTTCGCAGGCAAGCCAGCTCCCACACAGGTCATGTGTTGCCCAAAAAATTAGCGCCTGGCAGACACCCCTGTGGGAGCTGGCTTGCCTGCGATGGCCATAGGTATCTACACAACTTTGGTGTGACGCTGGACTGGTGGCGAGGGAGCTTGCTCCCGTGGCGGACTGACGGCCGGCGCCTATCTCCCTGACGCCCCAGGATCCTGCGGTTGAACGCTTTTCTGTTTTCACCCAGCCCGCATCAAGCTCTTCAAATAGTCCCCAAACCCACCCTCAGCCCGGCAATCCAGGCGCGCACTGGTCACCACTTGCGGTGCATGGCTCCAGGCGATGGAGGCGCCGCAACGCTCCAAGTCACGCACCAGCTGTACATCCTCGTGGCATTCCAGCGGTTCAAATCCTCCGGCCTCTACATAGGCGCGGGCACTCACGCCCAGGTTGGCACCGTGGATATGTCGATGCCCGTCGCGGGCCTGGTAGGCCTGGTGATAGCGGATCTGCGCCGCCGGGTCGAAGCCTTCGCTCCAGGCGTCTACGGTGACTGTGCCGCACACCGCGTCACAACCTTGAGCCAGTTGGGCCACCAGCCAGTCAGGGGCGACGCGGCTGTCGGCGTCGGTACAGGAAATCCACCGCGCGCCTTGCTCCAGCAAGTACCGTGCACCCACGCCGCGGGCATGCCCCACATTGCGAGCCTGCACGTGCAGGCAATGCACCTGGTGGGCCTGGGCAATCGCCGCGCTGGCATCGCTGCAGCTGTCGAGCACCACCAGGATGTGTACCGCTTCACCCAGCAAGCCCGGGTGGTCGGCGGCGATCCGCGCAGCCCTCAGGCAATCATCCAACCAGGCTTCTTCGTTATGTGCCGGGATCAGAATACCGATCATCGTAAGCCCTCGTGGCGAGCGACCGAGGTGCCGTCGAGGCTCCACAGGTCGAGCAGGAAGTCCGGGTCCTGGTACTGCACCAACGGTGCTCCACCCAGACGCTGTTGCAGCACGGCGTGCACTTGTTCGGCGGTTTGCGGGCAACCGTCAATGGGCGCTCGCCAGTGGCAGGCCAGGAGTTGCCCATCAGCGGTCAAGGCGGCGAGGGCGCGGTCGAGCAGGCGATTAAAATCCTCTGCATCAAGGTAGTAACAAAGCTCACTCAATACGATCAGTTCGAACTGCCCGCTGGGCCATTGCTCCGGCAGGCGACGCTGCTCCACGCGGGCATGAGCAAAACGCTCCAGCCGCGCCTGTGCCAGCCGCACCGCAGCGCTGGCGGTGTCGCAACACAGCAGGCGGTCGCAACGTGGCGCCAGCTCGGCACTCAGTTCGCCATTGGCACAGCCCGGTTCGAATATCGACGTATAGCGCGGCCGTGTCAGCATGGCCAAGGTCAGGGCGCGCTTGCGTTGTTCGTACCAGCGTTGGCGAAAAGCCCAGGGGTCGTCATTGCCGGCAAACAATTGGTCGAAGTAGGGGGTTGCCACACTCATACGAACACCATTTCAAAAGGTTGCAGCAAGCGTTCCACCACATAGGGCGCCAGCACTGGAGGCAGGCCGATTTGCGGGTCGCCCTCCAATTGGCTGGCAAAGGCGTGGATCGCATGGCGTTTGCGTGCCACTTGCTCGGCGGTCAGCGGGATTTTGCGCGCCCGATGCCAGGGCACTTTGTGGTCTTGGGCGGTGGCCCAGTGCCAGGTCCATACCGGCAGTTCACACAACACTGCGCCGACGGCCTTGGCGGCCTTGGCGCTGGCGCGGCCCACGGCTTCATGATCGCAATGGCCATCCTCGCACCACGTGGCGAACACCACGTCGTTGGGCTTGAGGTGGCGCTGGATAAACTCGCACAGCTGGGTTTCGCGCTCGGCCACATGGCTGTCGGCAAACCCGCCGCGCAACCATTTCAAACTGTGCAGCGGCAAGCCAAGGCGGTGCAGGGCCTGGGCTGATTCCTGCGGGCGCACCACGCTCAAGCGCTCCACCGGCCAGCGCCGGGAGCCAGGGTGGCTGGCGCTGCCGTCGGTGACGGAGATCAACTGGATGGGGCGATCCAATGCAGCCAACCCTTGCAGCAAGCCGCCGCTGCCCAGCACTTCATCATCCGGGTGCGGGGCGACGATCACCGCTCGATGCCCTGGCGGCACCAACTGCGCCACGCTGATGTGTGGCAACTCCGCCAGCCGTTCAGAGTTTTGCCAGTGGCTCAACGGTGTGCCCTGGCCAACAATCGGGTTGGGCTTCATAGCGCCCATCTCCCTGAGGGCTCGCCAGCGACGTGTTCGCCCAAAGCGGCCAAGTCGCGTTCGGCATGGCTTTGCCGCACATACACCGGCAAGTCCGCCATCAACTGGGCAAAGTGCGGGTCCTTGCAATAAGGCCCGGCGCCGACCGCACGGCCCACATGGTGGATCACTTGCTCCACCGTATCTTCGATACACGCGCGCGTCTGTTGCGCCAGTTGCCGCGCATCGGCGCGTGGCTGGCGGTCGATCTGCGCGGCGCTGGCGCGTAACACGCAGGCGGCGCTGTTCAGGGCGCTGTCGACCGCGCCGAGGTGGGCTAGCGCATGGGGCTCCGAACGCGTGGCACACTGGGCGCGTAGCACTTCGCCCAGGCGTTGCGCCGCGCCGTACCAGCACGCGGCGATGCCAATGCCGCCGTGCCAGAAGCCCGGGCGGGACAGATAGTCGCCCGGGCCACCCACGGCAATCCCCCTGGCGGCGCTGAACAGGACGTCGACACTACCGGTCGCCGCCATGCCCACCGCCTTCCAACCTTCATCCGTCACCGTGATGCCGGGCTGATCCATCGCCACGGCCACCAGTTGCTGGCGGTCCTCTTCGTCCCAGGCCGTCAACAAGCCATGGCTGAGCACCGCCGCACCGGAACACCAGGCTTTGCGCCCCTCGATCAGCAATCGCTGGCCGTCGCGGCGCACGCGCACCTTGGCGGTCGGCGGCTCGGCCGCCCACATGCCCCAAGTGCTGCCCAGCGGCGGCAAGGGGCTGTCGAGTTCGGCAAGGATCGCCAGCGCATCGGTATGGCCTTCGAACAACTTGCACAGGCGCAGGTCATGCCCGGCCACCTGAGCCAATTGGCTCAAGCGGGCCAGGGTATCGCCGCTGCCCGGCAACGGCAGTTGGTCAAGGCCTTCCTCTTGAAGGGCCCTCAGCGCATTGCCCAGGGCTTGCGTGTCGGCATAGCCCCGGTAGCCCCGAAGGAAACCGTGCAAGGCCATTTCACACCTCGCCTTCGTGCTGCAGTTCAAACAGCAGCAGCGAGCGACCGGTGACCGCGTACTCGTGCTCGAAATCAAAGCGCTCCTGGCCACGCACAGCCGGGTCGTTGGTGTCGAGCAGGCAGGTCCAGAACTCACCCTCCGGTACCGGCGGCAGGCGGAAATTGACCAGGTCGTGATGGGCGTTGACTACCAGCAGCAGCGTAGCGTCGGCCCCGGCGCGGCGAATCCCGGTTTCCTGGGCGCGGCCATCCATCAGCATGCCCAGGCAACGGCCTTGGCTGTCTTCCCATTGCTCGGTGGTCATCTCGTTGCCATCCGGCGCCAGCCAGGTGACGTCCTTCACGCCGATGTCTTCGTTATAGTCGCCCACCAGGAAACGCCCGCGCCGCAGGATCGGGTAAGCCAGGCGCAACTTGATCAGACGCTTGACGAACTTGAGCAGGGCCTTGCCGTCATCGTCCAGGTCCCAGTTGACCCAGCCGATTTCGCTGTCCTGGCAATAGGCGTTGTTGTTGCCGTGCTGAGTGCGAGCGAACTCGTCCCCGGCGACGATCATCGGCGTGCCCTGGGCCAGCAACAGGGTGGCGAAGAAGTTGCGCATCTGGCGCAGGCGCAGCGCGTTGATCTCCGGGTCGTCGGTAGGGCCTTCGACACCGTGGTTCCAGGACAGGTTGTTATTGCTGCCGTCCTGGTTGTTTTCGTCGTTGGCCTCGTTGTGTTTGTCGTTGTACGACACCAGGTCGTGCAAGGTGAAGCCGTCGTGGGCGGTGATGAAGTTCACCGAGCTGTACGGCCTGCGCCCACGGTGGTTGAACATCTCGCCCGAGGCGGTCATGCGCCCGGCGAAGTCGGCGAGTTGGCCGTCGTCGCCTTTCCAGAACGCCCGCACGGTGTCGCGGAAACGGTCGTTCCATTCCACCCAGCCGGGCGGGAAGTTGCCCACTTGGTAGCCGCCGGGGCCGCAGTCCCAGGGCTCGGCGATGAGTTTCAACTGGCGCAGAATCGGGTCCTGGCGGCAAGCCACGAGGAAGCTGTGACGCTCATCGAAGCCGTCGCGGTAGCGCCCGAGGATGGTCGCCAGGTCAAAGCGGAAGCCGTCCACGTGCATCTCGGTGGCCCAGTAACGCAGGGAGTCGGTGACCATTTGCAGCACGCACGGATGGCTCAAGTCCAGGGTGTTGCCGGTGCCGGAATCGTTGATGTAGAAACGCTTGTCGTCGGGCATCAGCCGATAGTAAGAGGCGTTGTCGATGCCACGCATGGACAGGGTCGGGCCGCGCTCGTTGCCTTCGGCGGTGTGGTTGTAGACCACGTCCAGAATCACTTCCAGCTTTTGCTCGTGCAGGTGCGCGACCATCTCCTTGAACTCGGCGATCTTGCCGCTGGCCAGGTAGCGCGGGTCGGGGGCGAAGAACGCGATGCTGTTGTAGCCCCAGTAGTTGGTCATGCCTTTTTCCAGCAGATGCTGGTCGTTGACGAAGGCGTGCACGGGCAGCAGCTCGACCGAAGAAATGCCCAACTGACGGATGTGCTTGAGTACGTCATCTTCCATCAAGCCGGCGCAGGTCCCTCGCACTGATTCGCCAACCGAAGGATGGCGCATGCTGATGCCGCGCAGGTGGGTTTCGTAGATGATCGTGCGGTCCCACGGCACCCGTACCGGTTGGTCGTTGCCCCAGGTGTGCGCCGGGTCGATGACCTTGCACTTGGGCACGAAGGGCGCACTGTCGCGTTCATCGAAACTGAGGTCGTCGTCCGGGTGGCCGATGGTGTAGCCAAACAGCGCTTCGGACCATTTGAGTTCGCCCACCAGTTGCTTGGCGTAGGGGTCGATCAGCAGCTTGTTGTGGTTGAAACGGTGACCATTGGCCGGGTCATAGGGGCCGTATACGCGGTAGCCGTAGATCAGCCCAGGGTGAGCATCGGGCAGGTAACCGTGAAAGATCTCATCGGTGTATTCGGGCAGTTCAATGCGCTCCAGTTCGACCTCGCCGGTATCGTCGAACAGGCACAGCTCTACTTTGGTGGCGTTGGCGGAAAACAGCGCAAAGTTCACACCCAGGCCATCCCAGGTGGCGCCGAGGGGGAAGGGCAAACCTTCACGGATCCGCGACGGCTCATGATCCGGCGTCGCTGTGGTGTTGTCGGGTTTGCTCATCGAGTTGCTCCTGCAAGGGGTCTTTTTTCGGGCCGAACGCCGCCGTACTGACGGTGCTTCAGCGCATGGCATGGACGGAAAAGGGCCTGCAGCGCGCATTGCGTGCTGCAGGCCCGAGAAATCATGGGGCGGGCGGTTTGGGCTTCTTCGGCGCGGCGGGTTTCTTTGCCGCAGGCTTGGCGGCGGCAGGCGCAGCCGGCTTGGGCTTGGCCGCAGCCTTGGGCGCGGTTTTTGGCTTGGCGGCCGGTTTGGGCTTGCTTGGCGTCAGCGCCTCGGCTTCGGCCAGCTTGCGCGCCATCTCCCAGTGGCGATCATGGGCGCCATCGGGCTTGCCTTCAGACTCCCAGATCTGATGCGCCAGTTCGCGAATGCGTTTGTCTTCTTTACTCATCACAAACTCCTCACAGAAAATTTTCAGCTTTCTTGATTATCAGGATTGATAAAGACATTGACCGGGAGATCCCCCAGGGCAGCGCTGATCAAAAGCTCCTTGTTGGGTGTGACTACGCCCGTTTGAAAAAGTCCCTTCCAGTTTTGTGCAGGGGCGGCGAACGGTAATTTCACCCGCGTATCGCCCCAAACCTGCGCATTGATCTGGGGAAACATCCCGTTTTCAAGCAGCAGATAAGTCCAGCGCGGCACCACCACCAGCAACTGCTTGCCTCGATGTTCACGGTAAAACGCAACCACGCGCTCAGCGTGCTGGCCAACCACTTCCAAGGGTGTATAGCTGCCATGGCGCAGCAGCTCCGGGCAGGCTTTACGCAGGCCCAGCACCTGGGCAATCACTGCCTGTTTGATACGCCCGTCGCGCCAGTTGAACAACAGTTCGCCGATGTCCGGTGGTGCCTGCAATGAACGTTGGCGCGCAGCGAAGTCCACCGGGCGACGGTTGTCCGGGTCGACCAGGCTGAAGTCCCAAAACTCATCGCCCTGGTAAATATCCGGCACACCCGGCACGCTCAGATGAAGCAAGGTTTGCGCCAGCCCATTCAGGGCGCCAGCGGGAGCGATGGCCTGGGCCGCGCTGTCCAGGGCACTGCGCAGCGGCGCACCGGCCTCACTGAGTAGCAGGCGCTTGAGGAACCCGTCCACCGCCTGTTCATACGCGTCGTTGGGCGCGCTCCAACTGCTCTGCAACTTGGCCTCGCGCAGGGCTTTTTGCTGCCACTGCCACAGGCGTTGTTGGTACGCCTCCAGATCGGGGTTGGGTTCCAGCGGCCAACTGCCCAGCAGCACCTGATAAAGAATCAGCTCATCACCCGCCGAGGGGCTCTCGGCGCTCTCGCGCAAAGGCTCTGCCAGGCGGCGCCAGTGCTCGACCTGTTCGGCATACCAGGGGGCACACTCGCTGAGCACCGCCAGGCGCGCACGGGTGTCTTCGCCGCGTTTGTGGTCATGGGTAGCGGTGGCCAGCAGGTTGCCAGGGAAAGTCTTCAGGCGCTGTTGATTGGCTGCATGGAAATCGGCCAACGGCGCACTGAATTGCTCGGTACTGAAACCCACATCGTTACGCGACAACAGCACCGCCGAACGATAAAACGCGGTGTCTTCCACGGCCTTGGCGGCAGCTGGCGAGGTCAGTTGCTGGAAGCGCACGCAGGCATGCTTGAGCATCTTGCGCGCGCGGCCCACCGGGCGATTGCGCCATGGCTGGCCACCGAGCCATTGCTCTAGGTGGTCGAGCACCGGCCAGTCGCCCTCGTTGAGGGTGCTGCGCGCACCCTCCATGGCCTGCTGGAACACCTTGTCATCGTCCGCACTGCGGCCCTTGGCGCTGATATAGGTGCGGTACACCGGGAAATGCACAATCAGTTCCTGCAAGGCACGGCGAATGGCGCCCAGGGTCAGATCGCGGGTCATTACGTCATCGCGGGCCACTTGCAGCAGGGCCTGGGCCACGCTTTCGAAGTCGCCGCCCAACGAACCATTGAGGATCTGCTGGCGCGCCAGCCGCGCTTCTTCGCCGAAGGCTGAAGGCCGTTCGCTGTAACGCGTCCACATCTGCGCCAGCGGTGCAAAACCTTCGGGATGGTGTTGCAGTAATGACAACTGGTTCATGAACTCGTAGCCGGTGGTGCCATCCACCTGCCAGTCTTCGCGCAGGGTTTCGCCTTCGCCAAGGATCTTTTCGACAAAGATCGGCAAGTGGCGCTGGGGTGACAGCGCGTCCACCCGCCGACGCAATTTGCGGCAATAGCCACGCGGGTCGGCGAGGCCGTCGATATGGTCGATGCGCAGGCCGTCGACCAGCCCCGCGCTGATCAGCTCGAAAATCTTGCCATGGGTGGCTTCGAACACCGCTGCGCGTTCGACCCGCAGGCCGCCCAGTTCATTGACGTCGAAGAAGCGCCGCCAGTTGATGTCGTCTGCGGCGGTGCGCCAACTGGCCAGGCGATAGGTCTGTTGTTCAAGCAGATGATGCAGGCGCTCGAAGCCCTCGGGCTGGCGACTGTCGAATGCGGCCAGGCGTTGTTCAATAGCGGGTAGCAGCTCGCTGACGCGTTCGGCCAGGGCTTGTTTGAGCGTGACGGCCTCGGCGTAGGCGTCGTGGTGATAGGCGAGGGCGGCGAAGCCTTCGGCCAGCGGTTTAAGTAACTCATCGCTGCCCAGGATCAGGCCGTAGTCCCGTGGGCAAATCGGAAAACGGTGTTCGTAATGCTCGACGTAGAAACTCCCCTGTTCGGCATCGAACTTGAGCGCCAAGGTGCCATTCTGCAAGGCTTCGCCGTAATCGCTGCCGAGGAAGGGCATCAGCAACTGGCCCTTGAGCAGTGGGTCGGGAGAGTGCCACTGGATGTCGAAGAACTCACTGTAGGGACTCAGGCGGCCCCACTCCAGCAGGTCCAGCCACCAAGGGTTGTCCGCGCCGCCCACGGCCATATGGTTGGAGACGATATCGAGGATCAAGCCCATGTCGTGCTCACGCAGCTTGGCGACCAGGCGACGCAACGCCGCTTCGCCCCCCAGCTCTGGGTTGACGCGGGTCGGGTCGACCACATCGTAGCCGTGCATGGAGCCGGCGCGGGCGCTTAACAGGGGTGAGGCATACAGGTGGCTGATGCCCAGTTGGGCGAAATACGGCACCAGCGGCACCGCATCATCGAGGGTAAAGCCTTTATGAAATTGCAGGCGCTGGGTGGCGCGCAAGGGCAGTGCGTTCATCGGTCACGCTCATAGGCTTGGTTGCGCGCCACGGCCAGCAGTTCGAGGCGACGCGCGGCGCTGTCATTGTCGAGCAGGCTGGCGGCTTCGCCGGGCAAGCGGCGGCGCCAATTGGGGTGGGTGTCGAGGGTACCCGGCAGGTTGGCTTGCTCCTCGATGCCCAAAGCATCTTCCAGGGGCAACAATACGAGGGGCGCGCGGGTATGGCCCAGGTAACGCACGCTGGCGTCGATCATATGGTCGGTGTCGTTGCGGATCTCATCGATGAAGTTCTGCGGGTCCTGGCTCAAGGCTTGGCGCAGTGCCTGGCGTTCGCGCAGGCGGTGTTCGCTCCACTGGTCCACGGTGGGCGCGTCGATCAGGCCGAGCTGGATATTCCATTCGATATCGCGGCTGTGCCACCAGCCATTGAGGGTGGGCAAGTCGTGGGTACTGGTGGTGGCCAAGGCGTTGTTGGGCCAATCGAGGATGGGCTTGAACTGGCCGTCATGGTTCTGTTCGAACAGCAGCACCCGCATGCCCAGGATCGAGCGGGCGCTGAGCTTCTCGCGCAGGCCGTCGGGCACGGTGCCCAGGTCTTCACCCAGGACGATGGCCTGGTGTCGGTGCGATTCCAGGGCGAGCAAACGCAGCAGGTCGTCCACCGGGTAATACAAGTAGGCACCTTCGCGGGGTGATGCGCCCAGGGGGATCACCCATAGGCGTTGCAGGCCCATCACATGGTCGATGCGCAAGCCCCCGGCATGGGCGAAGTTGGCCCGCAGCATTTCGATAAAGGCGCGAAAACCATTGCGCTTGAGGCCTTCGGGGGAAAAGGCCGAGATGCCCCAGCCTTGGCCTGCGCGATTGAGAATGTCCGGTGGCGCGCCCACGGTGAGGTCGGCCAGCAGTTCATCCTGGCGGCTCCAGGCCTGGCTGCCGCCACCGTCAGCACCCACCGCCAGGTCAGCGATCAGGCCGATGCCCATGCCGCTGCCACGGGCGGCCTGTTGCGCGCGCTCCAGGCTGCGGGCGATCAGCCACTGGGTGAAGGCGAAATAGCCGATTTCATCGCGGTTGTCTTCGGCGAACTGCGCCAGGGCCGGGCTGTGCGGCGTGCGCCAGGCTTCGGGCCATTGGCGCCAGTCCAGGTCCTCACCGGCGGCGGCCCGCTGGGCCTGTATCGCTTCGAAGCGGCAGTGGTTTTCCAGGGCTTCGCCGCCAGCCTGGCGAAAGCTCTGGAAGTCGGCGTGCTGGGGATGCGCGCCTTGGCGGAAGTCTTCATACAGCGTGCGCAGCAGGCGTTGCTTGGCCTTGGCGGCGGCAGGCCAGTCGATCAGCGTGAGCTGTTCCAGGGCATGCAGCTCATCGGCCAAGCCGGCAGCCTCGATGGCGTTACGCACCTCACGTTCACCGAGGATGCACGCCGGCGAAGCATACAGGCTGTTGAGAAACAGGCGGCTGGAGGGTGAATAAGGGCTGAAGCGCTCGGTGTCGGCACTGAACATCGCGTGCATCGGGCTGATTGCCACGGCGTCGGCGCCGCGCTCGGCGGCTGAACGCACCAGGTGTTCCAGAGCCAGGGTGTCGCCAAAACCGCCATCGCCGAGGCGGCGCAAGGCATACAGCTGGGCGCTCAGGCCCCAGGCGCGAGCGGGTTGGCTGTCGACCGCGTCGGCCACGCTATAGCAATGGCTGGGCGCGACGGCCAGGGTGAAGGTTTGCCCGTCGATATGCACCTGGTGGTAGCCGAGGGCAATGACGCCGGGCAGCACGGCTTCGCCGTCCAGGCGCAACTCGAGGGTTTCGCCGCCTTCCAGGCTGACGCGGCACGGCGTGTCCGGGGCGAAATAGCGCGCCAGGTCCAGGCCCGCGCCACTGTCGGTGGTCATCAAGGGTGGCAGGTGGGTGTCTTGCTGCGCCTGCTCAAGTTGCTGCAGGCTGGCGTCGATCTCGGCATCGCTGTCGGCCGGGTGCCCAAGGCCTTTGAGGACGGCGCGCAGGGCGTCAGGCTTTACATGCTGCGGGCGACCGTTGGCATCGATCCAATCGACGGCCAGGCCTGCACGGCTGGCGAGAATTTCCAGGTTCGCTTCGCTCAAAGCATTTCTCCAACAGGGGATAAGCAAACGCGTGCGCTTAAGGGCGGTAAGTGCGCACCTTGCTGGGCAGGCGTTTGGAAAATAATCGGCTGAGGCGCCGGATGGTCCAGGGGCTGCTCACTCAGGTTCAGGTCGATCTGCAGCACACGGCCATTGCCCAGGCGCCAGCGCGCGGTGACGGCGCGGTCGGCCAGCACGTGCGCCCCGAGCGCCACGGTGCCGGGCAAGTGCGGCACCACGTGCGCGTGACGCAGGCTCAGCAGGTGGCGGTAGAGCTGGGTGTGGTCGTTTTCGACGAAGGAGGGCATCGATTGCAAAAAGGTTTGCAGCGCGTTGGGGTCGGGGATGCGCTGGCGTTGCTCGGGGTCATGGAACGCCGCGAAGTCGGCAAACTCACTGCGCCGGCCTTCACGCACGGCCTCGGCCAGTTCGCCATGATGGTCGGTGAAAAACAGGAAGGGCTCGGCGGCATTTACCTCGTCGCCCATGAACAGCATCGGGATCATGGGGCACAGCAACAGCAGGGCAGTCGCCGCTTTCAGCGCCTCGGGCGAACACAGTTGGTGCAGGCGTTCGCCCAGGGCGCGGTTGCCGACCTGGTCGTGGTTTTGCAGGAACGCCACGAAGGCGCTGGGGGGCAAATCCGCACTGGGTTCGCCGCGGGCATGCCCATGGCGTGTGGTCTCGCCCTGGTAGATGAACCCCTCGGCCAGGCAGCGCGCCAGCTTGGCGGTGGGCTGTTCGGCAAAGTCGCTGTAATAGGCGTCGGTTTCATCGGTGAGCAGCACGTGCAGCACGTTATGAAAGTCATCATTCCATTGCGCGTCGAAATCGTGCTGCAACAGGCTGGCCTGGTTCAGCTCGTTTTCCAGCATCAGCCACACGTGGCGCCCGCCGTCCACCTGCTGGCGTACCCGTTGCGCCAGCTCTTGCAGAAACCCGGGGTTGTCGATGGCGTGAACGGCATCCAGGCGCAGGCCGTCGAAGCGGTATTCGAGCAGCCACATCAGGGCGTTATCGAGGAAGAAATCCCGCACCTCACGGCGTTCAAAATCAATGCCGGCGCCCCAGGGCGTGTGCACGTCCTCCTGAAAGAAACCCTGGGCGTACTGGCCCAGGTAATTGCCATCGGGGCCGAAGTGGTTGTAGACCACATCAAGGATCACCGCCAAGCCGTGGCCGTGGGCACTGTCGATCAGTTGCTTGAGTTGCTCGGGCGTGCCGTAGGTGGCGTGGGGCGCGTAGGGCAGTACGCCGTCATAGCCCCAATTGCGCTCGCCGGGGAATTGCGCCAGAGGCATTAACTCAATGGCGGTGACGCCCAGCTCGGCCAGGCGCGGCAGGTGTTTCTCGACGCCAGCGTAGCCGCCCATGGCACCGACGTGAAGCTCATAGATGATCGCCGTGTGCCAGGGGCGGCCTTGCCACTGGCTGTGGCGCCATTGGTAGGCGAGGGGGTCAACCACCCGGCTCCAGCCATGCACATCCAGCGCCTGGGCCCTGGAAGCAGGGTCGGGTACCGTGTTTTCGCCATCGATATTAAAGCGGTAGAGCGTGCCGGCAGGGCACGCGACTTCGACTTCGAACCAACCACCGGCCTGGGGCAGCATGACGATGGTTTTACCCTGTTCCAATTCAACGCTGACATAAAATGCGTCTGGCGCCCATAACGCAAAGCGCGTGCGGTGCGCGTCCAGCATGATTGCGCCGTGGGGCCAGGTTTCCAGAGTCCGTAACGGCATCTATGAAGACCTCCCTTAGTTGTTCCAATCGCTATTTGTTCGATTTCCCCAGGGCCTTGGCCACCAGTTGTTCGTAGAGTTCGGCGTAGGGTTCCACGGCCTGGCACCAGTTGAACGGCTGGGTCATGGCACGGCTGCGCATGGCATTGAGCAGACCGGGGAAGGCAAACACCTTGAAGGCGCGGCGCAGCGCCTCTTCGTAGCTTTGCACGGTGGATTCATTGAACAGGAAGCCGGTGACGCCATCCTCAATGGTGTCCGCCAGCCCGCCGGTGTTACGCGCCACTGGCAAAGAGCCGAAGCGTTGCGCATACATCTGGCTCAGGCCACACGGCTCATAGCGTGACGGCATCAGCAGGAAATCGCTGCCGGCGAACATGCGGCGCGCATCAGTCTCATTGAAGCCGATGCGTACGCCCACCTGGCCTGGGAAGCGCAGTGCCAATTCGCGCATGGCCTGCTCTTCTTCCGGTTCGCCACGGCCGATGATCGCAATCTGGCCGCCGTTCTCGACGATGAAACTGGCGACGGCTTCGGTGAGGTCCAGGCCTTTCTGGTAGACCAGGCGCGAGACCACCGCGAACAGCGGGCCACTGGATGGCTGCAGCTCAAACAGCTCGCGCACATGGGCGGCGTTGATGGCCTTGCCTTCCCAGTCGCCGATATTGAAGTTGTGGATCAGGTGCGTGTCGGTGGAGGTTTCCCAGCTTTCGTCGATACCGTTGGGAATGCCGCTGAGCAGCCCCTGTTGAGTCTTGCTGGCAAGGAAACCGTCCAGGCCACACCCGAATTCCGGGGTGGTGATCTCCTGGGCGTAAGTGGCGCTCACGGTGGTGATATGGCTGGAATACGCCATCCCCGCCTTGAGAAACGACATCTTGCCGTAGAACTCCATGCCTTCTTGCTGCAAGGCGTGGGGCGGAATGCCCAGCTCTGGCGTCGAGGCCAGGCTGACCACGCCCTGGTAGGCCAGGTTATGAATGGTGAACAGGGTGGGCGTGCGTGACCCACGCCAGTGCATGTACGCCGGAGCCAGGCCCGCAGGCCAGTCATGGGCGTGCACCAGGTCTGGGCACCAGTGGATTTGCGCGAGGTTGGCGGCCATGTCGGCGGCGGCCAGGCCCAGGCGGGCGAAGCGAATATGGTTGTCCGGCCAGTCGCGGCCGTTGTTGGCGCCGTATGGCGTGCCTTCGCGCTCATACAGTTCGGGGCAGATCAGCACATAGATGACCAGGCCATCCGCAAGGTCCATGCGCCCGATCTTGCACGGTGGCAACGCAGCGTGGCCGCCCAGTTCACCGACGATATGAATCGGGTTGTCGCTTTCCATCACTTGCGGGTAACCCGGGATCAGCACCCGCACATCATGCAGGTGCGCCATGGCGCGGGGCAGGGCAGCGGAGACGTCGCCCAGGCCACCGGTTTTCACCAGGTCCGCAAACTCGGAGGTGACAAACAAGACTTTCTTTCGATTCGGATTCTGACTCACGACCGGCCGCACAGTGTTGGGCAGGTCGGCCAAAGACTTAGGCCCTCCTGCCGGCTGACTAAAACGCTCTCCCTGAGTATCTACTGCGGCACTGATCATAATGCACTCCCATCTGTTGGTTGGCTAATGGCCCGCTGCCATCGGCTCCGAGTGGCCGCATCCTGCGGCCAGGCACACAAGCGCTATACAAGCTGGCAAGGCGTATGCCAGTTGTAACGTCGGCTTAAAAAGATTGGATGAGCGGGCATTCGGCCTGAAGCGCGCGTGCTCGCCCTTACCTAAAACTTGACCAGCGGCAGGTTTCGAAAGTTTAGATTTTTTGCGGGGTTTTTGTTTTGGAACGGACCCATCGGTCATGAGTCTAGGACAGATCCCAGCGCCTGCTGGGTTTTCATGCAGATTTTGTAGGACAAAAAACTTTTAACGTTATGCCGCCCTGCCTCTGTAGGAGCGAGCTTGCTCGCGAAAAACCAGAGAGCGCCGCGTAAAACCAGAATGCCCCCGTTATCGTCGGCGTTTTTCGCGAGCAAGCAAGATTGCACCTTAATGGTGCGTCAGCTGAGCCCGCGAATGGGCACGCCGTTGGCCCAAGCCTGGATATAGTCGATCATCTGCTGATAGAACTGCCGGTAATTCTGCTCGCTCACATACCCCACGTGTGGCGTAGCCAGCACATTGGGCAAGCGGCTAAATGGATGGTCAGCCGGCAGTGGTTCCTCGGCATACACGTCCAGCGCCGCCCCGGCCAGGCGACCGCTGCTCAAGGCTTGCACCAGTGCTTGCTCATCCACAATCGGCCCGCGTGCGGTGTTCACCAGCCGCGCGCTGGGTTTCATCCAGGCCAAGGCTTGCGCATCCACCAGGCCACGGCTGCGCTCGCTGAGCACCAGGTGGATGGTCAGGATATCCGCCTGCTCAAACAGCTCGCGCTTGCAGACCCAGGTCACCCCAGATTCCGCCGCACGCTCAGGCGTGAGGTTCTCACTCCAGGCAATCACCCGCATGCCAAACACCTGGGCGAACTTTGCGACTTTCTGGCCAATACTGCCCAACCCCAGAATGCCCAGGGTCTTGCCATGCAGGTCGCCGCCCAGGCCGACCTGCCATCCACCTGCGCGCAGCGAGTTGGCTTCGGCGAGCAGGTTGCGCGTCGAGGCCATGATCAACGCCCAGGTCAGTTCCGGGGCGGCGTGCTTATAACTGTCGGTGCCGCACACCTGAATGCCCAGGGCCTTGGCTGCGGAAAGGTCGATGGCGGCATTGCGCATGCCGCCGGTCACCAGCAATTTGAGCTTGGGCAGCCCTTGCAGCAAGGCTTTGTCAAAGGTTGAGCGTTCGCGCATCAGGCAAATCACTTCGAACCCCTTCAAGCGCTCGATCATGGTGGCGGTATCGGCGGGGTAGTCGTGGAGAAAATGCACCTTGCCTACGCTGTCCAGTGTCGACCAATCCACCACGTTACTGGCCACGTGCTGCCAATCATCCATCACTGCGATCTGTATCGACATGCACGCGGGCCTCGAAAAGGTGGAATTAAAGGGCCTTCAACCCCTGTAACAGGGCTTTATGAAACTGTTCAGGTTCTTCCATCTGCGGTGCATGGCCCAGGCCGGGGAATTCCACCAACGTGGCGCGGGGAATCAGCTTGGCCACCTGCTTGCCCAGCACCTCGTAATGACCGATTTTGGCCTTGACCGCCGGCGGCGCCACATCTTTGCCGATGGCGGTGGTGTCGCTGGTGCCGATCAGCAGCAGGGTAGGCACCTGCAAGTCCTTGAACTCGTAGTACACCGGTTGGGTGAAGATCATGTCGTAAATCAACGCCGAGTTCCAGGCAACCTGCAGATGCCCCGAGCCTTTGTTCAGGCCGGCGAGCATGTCCACCCAGCGCTCGTATTCAGGTTTCCAGCGTCCGCCGTAATAGGTGTTGCGCTCGTAGTTACGTACACCGTCGGCGCTCAGCTTCAGCTCGCGCTGATACCACTGGTCGACGCTCTGGTAAGGCACGCCGAGGGCTTTCCAGTCTTCCAGGCCGATGGGGTTCACCAAACCAAGCTGTTCGGTTTGCTGGGGGTACATCAGCGCATAGCGCGTGGCGAGCATGCCGCCGGTGGAATGGCCGATCACCGTGGCCTTTTGAATGCCGAGCTTTTCCAGCAGTTGATGGGTGTTGGTCGCCAGTTGCTGAAAGCTGTACTGGTAATGGTCGGGCTTGCTGGAGGAGCAAAAACCTATCTGGTCCGGGGCGATGACGCGGTAACCGGCGTCACTCAGCGCCTTGATCGAACCTTCCCACGTGGCACCGCAGAAGTTCTTGCCGTGCATCAGCACCACGCTGCGACCGTTTGGAGTGCCGGTTGCGGGGACGTCCATGTAGCCCATTTGCAGGGATTTGCCTTGGGATTGGAAGGCAAAATGATTCAACGGGTAAGGGTATTCAAAGCCCTGCAACTCAGGGCCGTAGGTATCGGCTAACACGGGCGCAGCGCTGGCCGACAACAGGCCGGCTACGCACAATGTACGGATCAAAGGCATGGGTTTTGGCTCCGAGACAGATGCTCGGATGCTCTTTGCCAGAGATTAACGGGGGATTAAAGCCATTGCAGCGTCAGCGCGGCGAGTACGCCATAACGCAGGCTTTTTGCCAGGGTTACCAGCAGTAGAAAGCGCCATAACGGCTCCCGCATCACCCCAGCCACCAATGTCAGCGGGTCACCAATAATCGGCACCCAACTGAGCAACAACGTCCAGTGCCCCCAGCGCGCGTAATGGCCGCGAGCCTTGTCCAGCTGCCTGGTGCTGACCGGGAACCAGCGTCGCTCTTTGAAGCGTTCCACCGAGCGCCCCAGCAGCCAATTGACCAGCGACCCCAGCACGTTGCCCAAAGTTGCGATGCCCAACAGCAGCCATAGGTTGTAATGCCCGCTGAGCAGCAGGCCCACCAACACGGCTTCCGATTGCAGGGGCAATAACGTCGCGGCGCCAAATGCCGCGGCGAACAGCCCCAGGTAACCCATCAACACCGGTCAGTGAGCCGGGTAGTCCGCTACCACCACGTCTTTGCCCTCACGGGTAAGGCCTATGACTTGATAGGCCTCGCTGCGTCCGTCCACTTCCATGCCTGGCGAGCCCAAGGGCATGCCCGGTGCGGCAAGGCCCAGCAGGTCGTTGCGCTTGCGCAGAGCCAGGACCTGTTCGGCGGGTACGTGGCCTTCGACGAATTTGCCGTCGATGACCGCGGTGTGGCACGAGCCAAGGCGTGGCGCGACGCCCAGGCGTTGTTTCACCGCGCTCATGTCGGCTTCAACGTGGTCGTTGACCTTGAATCCGTTGCTTTCCAAATGGCTGATCCATTTTTTGCAGCAGCCGCAGTTGGCGTCGCGGTGGACGTCGATGGGGATCAGCTCGGCGGCCTGAGCCAGGGTGGTGGTGAACAGGGCACTGAGCAGGGCCAGTCGCAATGGGGTTTTCATCGTGGGTCTCACTGAAGGCGCGGCAATAAGCCGGGCATTCTCCCTGCTTTTGCAGGCATGTTTACAATGTGACGCCGTTGTAATGTTTCTAAATTATACGAAGCCCTGGTTTTCCAGCCTTTGCTTGAGCCGGTCCAGCGCAATCGCCGATAACGCGACCATGCGCTCATGCAAAGACGCCAGTTGCAGTTCGGTCTCGTAGGTCAGCACCCGCTTGAACAGCGTGCCGCCCTGATGAGCGCGCAAGAAATAATGGATGGAACCGTCAACCGCCAGAGAGGTGAACACGGTCTTGAACTCGCTGGGGCGGCGGGCGATTTGTACGCGGTAACTCATGGGGACGCGTATGCCCAGCAGGTCGATGATTTCGGTAAAACGCGTGCCGACCGGTAATGAGCCGGTGGTGCCGGTGTCGGCGCTGAGGGAGGTGGGGTGCCACTCGTGCCAGCGGTCCGGCTGGGTGACATAGTCATAAACCGCCTCGATCGGCGCCTGGATGAAGCGCTCCTGACTGATCTGCTCCAAGCGGACCGAATGCTCAGTCGCGTGCATGACACACCTCCTGTGTGGCGGTTTTTACACTAGGAGCTGTGAGAGTAGCCTGACTCCCGCGCTTTGCACGGGAGTATTCAGACCGTTGATCAACACCCCTCAAGGCGACCCTCCACGGTTCTCCTCAGTCAAAACCCTGATGAGGAGGAGGGGCGACCTAGGCGAGTGAAAATACTCTTTTGTTCTGATTGCCCCCCAGCGCGTGGTGAACTTCGCCGTTATAGAAAGCGGTACGCGCATATCCTGTCAGATGATCACGGCCGTTGCCGCCATTGAGCACGTTGTTACCGGTGCCAGCGTAGAGGCTGTCGTCGCCGTCGCCACCGTCCAGGAAGTTTTGCTTATTCGCGTTGCCAACCCCTGCGTAGAGCCGGTCGTTGCCCTCGTTGCCGAATAGTAACGTGTTGCCCTGACCACCCAAGATCAGGTCGTCTCCGTCATTGCCTTCGGCATAACCGTCGTTGCCGCCCAAGATCAGGTTATCGTTACCCGCTCCACCAAAGAGCGCAGAAATGCCTCCTCCCGCCTGGATGAAGTCGTGGCCGCGGCCGCCATCGACTTGCAGAACATGCTTGACGTCATCATCTACGATCACCCTGTCATCGCCACCGTTGGCTTTGATCCAGAGGCTTTGCTCCGGCCCTTGTGGTGCTTTGGCATCGAGCAGGTAGGACGTGCCATTGATGATGAACTGCAGCTTGTCTCCTGGCCAACTACGCACATGGATGCGATCGGCATCATCACCGGTTTCTACCACAAGCCGGCTGGAGACAATTTTTGGCTTTTCAGCGTCCTTGGTGTTCCACGTAATTTCGCGGCTGAAGGTCACGCCACTTTTCTCCAGCAACCGATGCGTTCGCACGTTTTTGGCCCCTGGCGTCAGGTCGGAGGGCGGATCGTAAGGCGACGGGTCGTTTTTTTTCGGTTCGATGGAAGGCGTGGAATGTCGTGGTACCACTGGGTAAGTGAGAGGAGATAGCATTAGGTGTCCTTCGGTTGATCGTAGAAAGTCTGACGGTGCGTCATGACTACTCTTGCGTGGAAGACCGGCCGAAAGAGTTCCTGGGGGTGAAGGTAGGATGTGATTCAAAGCGTTTGTACTGAGCCTGTATCGGCGACCGATCAGGTCGCGTTTTACTGGCCACGGGTAGCAGGCTGACTATGCAGTTGGTCTCTGCGGTAAGCCCCGGGCTGTTGCCCGGTGATCTTGCGAAATGCCCGGGTAAACGCCGCCACCGACTGATACCCGGCCGCCAGCGACACCTCGGCCACGGTCTGGTCCGCCTTGAGCAACCCACAGGCGTGGCGCATGCGGATCATCAGCAGCACTTGCCCGGGTGACTGCCCGCACAATTCGCTGAAGCGCTTGAAAAACGCCGAGCGCGACAACCCCGTGCAGGCCGCCATGCTTTCCAGGCTCCAGGGCTCGGCGGGGCGGGCGATCAATTGCTCCAGCAAATGCGCGAATGCAGGTGCCCGGCCTAGCGCCGCCAGGCCGCCAAGCTCGGTGTTGTCGAGCACTTGCTGGCGCAACACGTATAGGAACAACAGGTGGCACAGGCGCTCAAGCAGCGCGGAAGAGGGCGCTGGCGTGCGTGCGCATTCTTGCAGGATCAGTTCGAACAGGTTGCGTGCAGCCATCAGCGACGGGTCGCCGGCGCGCAGGATGATCCAGCTGGGCAGGGTGTCGACGATCAGTGTCGACAAGCCGGATTGGAAGTGAAAGAAACCGCAGACTAATCCCACACCGTCAGTGGCCGTGCTGTCGAGGGGCAACATCGCGCGGCGTGGGCACTCCTGGGCGCCGGCTGCCGTGGCTTGGCCGGACAGGCGAAAAGCGAAGTCACGCAGCAGAAACACCGCGTCACCATTATTCAGGTGTTGTGGCCTTGGATCGCCGTCGATATGCAGCCAGCATTCGCCCTGCACGATCAAGTGGAAGCTCGCCTGTGCCAGGCCGTGGGTGCTCGCGTGCCAGTCACCGCAATAGCGGCCGACGTGAAACAAGCTGGTGTTGAGTTCGAGGCTATCTAATAACCAATCGACAAGGACGCTGGACGAATTCATCTAATGGAAAGACTCAAGAGCAAGTAATCGCTACTTTAGCCTATTGAGCGCTTTTTTTAGAACCAACAGACTGGGGCATTCGAACCCAACAGGAGTCCACTTCATGTCCCGCGTACCGCTGCTCACCCCCGAAACTGCCCCGCAAGCCGCCAAACCCTTCCTGGAGAACGCGCTCAAAGGCTCGGGTTTTATTCCTAACCTGCTGGGGGTACTGGCCAACGCACCGGCTGCGCTGGAAACCTACATCACCGTCTCCGGCTTGAATGCCAAGGCCGAGCTGGGCCTGGCCGACCGTGAAGTGGTGCAGTTGATTGCCGCCACCAGCCACGGTTGTGATTTCTGCGTCGCCGGGCACACCGCAGTTGCCCGCAACAAAGCCAAGCTGCCGGAGGAGGTGATCGAGGCCCTGCGCCGCCGCGGTGAATTACCTGACGCACGCTATGAGACACTCGCCGCCTTTACCCGAGAAGTGATCGCCACCCGTGGGGATGTGAGTGATGCGGGCTTTGAGGCATTCCGCGCTGCCGGCTACACCGACGGCCACGCGCTGGAAGTCATCCTGGGTGTCAGCCTGGCAACCCTGTGCAACTTCGCCAACGTGTTTGCCCGCACCCCGCTGAACCCGGAGCTGGCGCAATACCGTTGGGAAAAACCGGCCAACTGATTCGGCGTTGGCCCACCTGCTGTAAAAGGAGAGACATGAATGCTTGACCCAATCTTGAGCCGTTGGCTCGATGTTCAAGCGCAGGCCCTGGACGTGGGCAGTTGCGATCCACAGGAAGTGCTGCCGCGGCTGGCAGAAGCCAATATTCTGAAAATCGGCGTGCCCACTCAACTGGGCGGCCTGGGCGGTGATGTGGCGGGGGCGGTCGAGGCGATTGCCAATGTGGCCAGCCATTCCCTGGCGGCGGCGTTTGTGTGCTGGGGCCAGCGCTCGTTTATCGAGTACTTGTTACAGAGCCCCAATCAGCGCCTGCGCGAGCAACTGATGCCAGACCTGCTCAGCGGCAAGTTGGCCGGGGCCACCGGGCTGTCGAATGCGATGAAGTTTCTGTCGGGTATCGAAACGTTGCAGATCAGCGCCGAGCCCAACGACCATGGTTGGACCCTCAACGGTCGCCTGCATTGGGTGACCAACTTGCGCAAGAATGGCTTTGTCGCTGCAGCGGCCATCGAGCATGCGGGCGGCGGCGCGCCGTTTATCCTGGCGATTCCGGATTCGGTGGCCGGGTTGCAGCGTTCACGCGACCTGGAACTGCTCGGGCTGCAATCGAGCAACACCGCAGCGCTTGGCCTGGAAGGCGTGGAGCTGAGTCGCGAGTGGTTGCTGCACGAGGATGCGCGCAAGTTCTTGCCAGCGGTACGCCCGGCGTTCCTGGGCTTGCAGTGCGGCATGTCGATTGGCTTGGCCCGGCGTTCCCTGGCCGAAGTGGCTCACCATTTGGGTGCCAGTCGCACCGTACTGCGCGAAGAGTTGGAAGCCCTGCGCGTGACCCTGGATCATCTGGTCAGCGAGCTTAAAAACGGGCTGTTGGCCGGGCGTTTTACCGCCGAGCCTATACCGCTGTTCAAGCTGCGCATCGCCTTGGCCGAAACCGCCGCCAGCGCCGTGCAGCTTGAACTGCAAGCCAGCGGTGGCAAGGCTTATTTGACCGCCCACGGCAGCGGCTTTGCCCGGCGCTGGCGCGAGTCGGCCTTTGTGCCGATCGTAACGCCCAGCCTGGTGCAACTGCGTACCGAGCTGCATCGCCAGGCCAATCTATGAGCCAGGCGGTATTGACGGCCCAGGGCATTTGCCTGGGGTATGAGAGTGGACCCGTGCTGCAAGGCTTCGACTTGCATTTGCAACCGGGCGAAGTGGTGTCGATCCTGGGCCCTAGCGGCGTGGGCAAATCCAGCCTGCTGCGGGTGCTGGCCGGCTTGCAGGCACCTCAATCTGGCCGTGTGCAGGTATTGGGCGAGCCATTGAGCGGCCCGCATCCGCGCGTGGTGGTGGCCTTTCAAGACCCGAGCCTGCTGCCTTGGCTGACCCTGGAAAAGAACGTTGCCTTCGGCCTGGATTTCGCCCGCCAACCGCACTTGAGTGTTGAAGAGCGCCGCCGGCGTGTCGACCACGCCATTGCGGCGGTAGGGCTGGAACCTGCGCGCCAGCAGTTCCCGGCGCAGTTGTCCGGTGGCATGGCCCAGCGCACGGCATTGGCTCGCTGCCTGGCGCGTCAGCCGCAAGTGTTGCTGCTTGACGAACCCTTCGGCGCGCTGGATGAAGTGACGCGCGCCGATATGCAGCACCTGTTGCTCAAGGTCAATCGTGAGCAAGGTTCGGCGGCCGTATTGATCACCCACGACATCGACGAAGCACTGCTGCTGTCCGATCGCATCCTGCTACTGGGTAACCGCCCGGCGCGGACGCTGGGCGAGTGGGCTATTGATTTGCCGCACCCTCGGGAAGAACAGGTCGAGGCCATCGGCGCGCTGCGTATCGAGATTTTGAAAACCTTACGGCAGGCGAGCCGCCCTCAACCCAACCCCCTTGAACAACAGGAGTTTACCCATGTGTCTGGATGACCTGACCCACTCGCGCCGTGACTTTCTAAAGCTTTCCGCTGTGCTCAGTGCCGCCGGCGCCTTGCCTCTGCTGAGCAGCTTGCAGGCGCGTGCCGCCAACGAGCCCGACGCGCCGGTGCGCATTGGCTATCTACCTATCACTGACGCCACGCCACTGCTGGTGGCCCACAACAACGGCCTGTTCGAAGCCGAAGGCATCAAGGCCGAGCGCCCGGTGTTGTTGCGCAGTTGGGCCCAGGTCATCGAGGCGTTTATCTCCGGCCAGGTCAACGTCATACACCTGTTGTCGCCGATGACCGTATGGGCGCGCTATGGCAGTAAGGTGCCAGCCAAAGTTGTGGCGTGGAACCATGTGGGCGGTTCAGGCTTGACCGTATCGCCAGGCATTACCGACGTGAAGCAACTGGGCGGCAAGTCGGTGGCGATTCCCTTTTGGTACTCGATCCATAACGTGGTGGTGCAGCAACTGTTCCGCGATAACGGCCTCACACCGGTCACTCGCGCCACTGGCAGCTCGATTGCCGCCAATGAGGTCAACTTGATCGTGTTGCCGCCCTCGGACATGCCTCCGGCTTTGGCCAGCAAACGCATCGACGGCTACATTGTCGCCGAACCGTTCAACGCCCTGGCAGAAAACCTCAAGGTCGGTCGCGTGCAGCGCTTCACTGGCGACGTGTGGCGTAACCATGCCTGCTGTGTGGTGTTCATGCACGAGCACGACCTGGCCAACCGTCCGGAGTGGTCGCAGAAGGTGGTGAGCGCCATCGTCAAGGCCCAGGTGTGGACCCGCGAGAACCGCGAAGAGGCGGTGAAGCTGCTGTCCAAGGATGGCCCGAACCGTTACACGCCTCATACCCAACCGGTGTTGAGCAAAGTCCTGGCGCCGGCGGCCAGCGATCACGCAGGCTATGTTGCCGACGGCGCGATCCAGCATGCCAAATGGGACGAGCATCGCATCGACTTCCAACCGTACCCTTTCCCCAGCTACACCGAAGAACTGGTGCGGCGCTTGAAGGACACCTTGATCGAAGGCGACAAAAAATTCCTCGCAGACCTGGACCCAGCCTTCGTGGCCAAGGACCTGGTGGACGACCGCTTCGTGCGCAAGGCGATCGAAGCCGTGGGCGGCATGCAGACCTTCGGTTTGCCGGACGGCTATGAGCGGCACGAGGAGATCGGCGTTTGAACAACAGCAGAATCCCCGGCTGGTGGCTGGGGCTGAGTGGCTTGGCGGGGTTGTTGGTGCTGTGGTGGCTGGGCGTGAAAGTCTTTGGCGAGGCCGATGGCCTGTCGGCGCGCTTTTCCCTGGCGGCCACCGCCACCAGCTTGTGGGAATTGCTCGGGCGCGGTGAGTTGTACCTGCATATCGCTGTGAGCCTGAAGCGTATTTTTGTCGGGTTGTTTCTCGCGTTGTTGGTGGGCGTACCGCTCGGTTTGCTGGTGGGCAGTTCGCGTAACCTGGAGGCGGCGACCACGCCGGCGTTTCAGTTTCTGCGGATGATTTCGCCCCTGTCCTGGATGCCGATCGTGGTGATGCTGATGGGCGTGGGCGACCAGCCAATCTACTTCCTGCTGGCCTTTGCCGCCGTCTGGCCGATCATGCTCAACACCGCAGCGGGCGTACGTCAGCTCGACCCGCGTTGGTTGCAGTTAAGCAAGAGCTTGAGTGCCACGCGTTGGGAGACGTTACGCCGGGTGGTCATTCCAGGCGTGGTGGGGCATGTGCTGACCGGCGTACGCTTGGCCATCGGTATCCTGTGGATCGTGCTGGTGCCGTGCGAAATGCTTGGGGTCAGTGCGGGGCTGGGGTATTACATCCTCGACACCCGTGATCGGCTCGCTTACTCGGAGTTGATGGCGATGGTGGTGGTGATCGGGGTGCTGGGGTTTGCGCTGGACGCGTTTGCGCGTGGGTTGCACCAGCGGTGGGTGCATGGCGGTTGATGGCTTGAACGTCGCCCTGTGAAGCAGTCGACGTGCCACGTTGGGGCGCGAGCCCCAACGGTTTACCCGGTGCTTACGCTTTTATGTCAATCTGCAAATCGCCGACAGTGTCATCTCTACCAGATATTCTCACTGAGGTGTCACGGGTAGCGCCCGCTTTACGGCCCCCACTGTGGGCGATATCCGATTTTTGATAGACGCCAATACCGATGCCACCGGTTAACTCCGCGATACCATAAACACCCTCGGCGGTATTCATATGCGAGCGGCCTACCAACACCACGGATTTTCCGCCGAGTTCATTTTTCATTATCTGCCTGGCACCGTAATAGTTCACTTCCTCAAGGCGTTGCTTGGACAATGCCAGATACTCGGGGGAATTTTTATCAAGTTTACTCAGGCCTTCGAAATAGCCAGGCGTATCGGAGTGCCTTGTCAAAAACTTGTGCTCAAGCGGCAGTAATTCGATTGCATATTTTTCGGCTTCTGTTATCAGTTCCTCATAGATTTTTTCACCCCCGGGTCGTCGCTTCAGAGCGTGTCGGAACGAACGATCGTCTAGCAGGCCATACGGGTCGAGTGTCGTACCTTCCAGGTAAATGGCGCTGGCGCCCTTTTCATGGAATGTTTTCATTCCGTCGCGTAGTGCAATCAGGCCTGCAACTTCAGTGTGATCTTCTCCCAGCACCAGTACATCGGTATTTTCCAACGCCTTTTCAAATGTCTGGTTGGGCGTCAGTGCATCCTCGATATCAGGCACTGTTGCAGCGCGCGGCCTCTCGCCCTTGGCCGCGTTTTGTAAATAACCGCTTTTCTCCAATACGAACTTTTCCCGTGTCTGTTTAATTCTATTGGGTGTGAAATGATCCAGGACCAGATAACCGTTCGTACTGCGGCTCGTCGCGTATTCGTCCTCGGGTAGCGGCACTCTCTTGACGGCCTTGGAGGGGCGAGACGCCCTGCTTAGTGGGTTATGACGTACACCATTGCGGCTGCTCGTAGTCGTATCATGCAGGTTAGGCGAGGGCGGCATCAGTAGATCCGCCGGGGAAAACTCCCTGGCCGCGCCATAGGGCTTTTGTGTCATCGCATCGTAGGCATACCATTTGCCGTTGTGCTTGATGGCCGAACCTTGCACCTGTTGCTCACCGACTTTGAACAAGCCCGTCGCCGCAGCTTCATAACGCTTGCTCGCTTTAACCAGCTCACCGCCTGTGGCCATGCCGCGCATTCGTTGAACACCCGTGCGGGCGGCGCTTGCACCTTCCATCAGTACTTTGCCCGCGCCTACCGCCACGTCACCTAGCCCACCCAGCGGGTTGAATGCGCTGAAGGCGGTCGCCCCAATGATTCGGCCGCTGCGGGCGACTTTGGCGACCGCATTGCCGGTTTTGCCGGCGGCTTTTGCCAACTTTCCGACCATGGCCACGCCCGCAGTGAGGAAGCCGAACAAATCGAACGCCAAGTCTATGGCTCCGTCCTTTATGTTGCCGTTGCGAAAATTGGCAATGGCCGATCTGAGGGGGATAAGATCCAGCAAAAATTCGCCTATCGTGGTGAGAGTGTCACGCTGTTGTTCCCTGGCCGTTCTGCCTTCGGCCAGGCGCCTGACGGCGTCACTGTCGATCCCCAGCCCCTTCACGACCGTTTCTGCCACCTCCTGAATTCGATGGTTTTGGAAGTGGTTCTGATTACTGCCGTGATACAGCGGTTTCTCTTGCTCGAAAGAGGTATTGGCTGGATTAGGAGAATACTCCTCGACCCTGATGACTTCGTCCGAGAAAGTGACGGGTTTGTGGTCGGCTGGGTGTGATCCAGTTTTTTGAATGGTGCCTTTCTCGGTGTCAAACAAGTACGACTGCTTTTTCCCATTGAGCTCGGTTTGCACTCGAATCGTGGCGCTCGAATGGAACAGATTTTCACCGACAAATGGAATGTAAGAGACCCTGTAGGAATTTTCTTTGAAGAACCGGATTTTGCCGTAGTTAAGTTGGGTTCGGTCCTCCAGAGGCAAGTGCGTGATAGCGTTCATCACCAGATCTTTCTTGATGTCTTTGTAAAGGTCGGTGACCTCGGTGAATTTTTTGTTGAACTCGCTCACAACGTTGTATTGAGCTTTATCACGAGTGAGCGCGACAAAGTCGTCAAATGTTTGCTTGCTGATTGTGGCGCCATCCGTGCGTTGCCAATACTCATCGAGTTTCATCCCCTCCATGGTGAGGTCCAGCATCGAATGGGCGGGGCCGAATCGAGGGCCGATGGATTCAGGCCCGTAGTTGATGCGCAGGCATTTTTGTTCAAAGTCGATATCATCGCCGAATTTCTCTTTGAGCAGAGCCAATGCCATTGCCCTTCGATTGGGCATCGGTGTTTCAAGCCGTTCGGACATGACTTTCAAAGCATCCAGTTGCCGGTTGAACACCGTACGGGCGTATTCGATGTTCTCTTGGGTGTAATCCCCACTTGGGTCGACATGGGTAATTTGATTGGCGACGGCCCAGTCCATCAGCACCGCTTTCTGTACCGCTTCGCTGGCCGACGGTGTGTCTTCGGCAGCCAGCATGACTTCACCGAAACTCATCGACGCAACCTTGCCAGGCGTTTGTGCTTCGATGCGGGCGACTGCCAGGCACAGATTCGCCCACGCCATGCTGCCGACAGTGACGGTGGCAGGAATATCTCTGACCAAGAACTGAGGGGCGACACGTCCCAACAGCAAGCGTGCGCCCAATGCAGCTGTCTGCGTGGAGGTCTTGCCGTTGGTACTCAGGTGCTCCGCCAGGGCGCTGATAATGTCTGAGGGCGGCTTGTTCCAGAATGTATCGGCAGCGAGATCGAAGCCTGCGACACGGCTTCGGCTGGGGTGGTCGATGGACTCGTGATCGAGCCCCAAATGGATCGCCGCCAATACGTAATCGTTGATACTGCTGTGGGTGGCTATGCCATTGATCTTGTTTTGGATCGCTTCGCCCAAGGCCTTGTAACGGGGCGAGCCGAGCAGTTTTTCCAGCGCTTTCGCGGGCTCTTGCATGTCGGTTGGCGACAACGATACGGCGCTGGCCAGGTAGTCCAATGCGCCCCAGCTGGGATTTTGCAACGGCAAGCCCTCCAGGCCGGCGCTGTTGCATGCGACCACGTTGAACAGTTCGCGTTGGTTTTCAACACTCAGGGGCAGTGGCCATGACAGGGCGCCTGCGAAATTGCCCAAGGGGTGCTGCTGCGCTCGAACGTTCGCGGTTTGCGCCAAGGCCAGTAGGTCGTCGAGGGTCTTGGGCAATGGCAAGCCGTTTTCAGTGAGGAACGCTTCAACGCTTACGGGCATGCCAGGTGCGCGTATATAGGATTGGTAATGGCCGGAGTCTGGCGCAATATTCATCGGCGTTTTTTTCAACATGGCCGATACGTCCCGCGCTGTGGGTTTTTCCGGCAATGTCTGGACGGACTCGTTGAGTGTTTGAGCCAGGTATTGCCAGTTTTTCTGGTTCCCAAGGCTTTGGTCCAGTGCCTGGCGAGCGTCCTGATTGTGTGATCGGCTGTCCAGCCATTGCGTGCGCGTCAACAGGGCGTTATCACCGTCGAAATGCCATCCGAGGTCGGCGGCTTCATGCAGGCCTCTCTCAGTCAAGAGGTGTCGCCAGGGGTCTACTAATATCGGTTCTTGGCTTTGCGAGTCATATAGCGCTTGTAGTTCGTTGCTCACCTGTTGTCGCTGGCGCTCCAACAACTGCGGTACACCTGCTGCAATCACGTCAACCTTCACCGGGGAGAGGTTCTGGCTCAGATGAGTTTGCCAGTCATCTTTCAAGCTCTGCTGAACCTCTGTAGGCAGGCTCTGTAGTAATTGCTGCGCGGCATCGGGGTCGTCGTTGATGCGTTGACGCAGTGCCGCAAGTGCCTTGGCCGGGCTGTCGAACGTTTCGTAACCATCGCGGGGCGTGTAGAGCACGGTCAGCCCTTGCTGTTGGCCAGGCAGCAAGGTCCGGTCAGTGTTCGCACTATTGAATGGGCGTGTCGCTGACGACCCATCGCTGCTGGTGATCAGGAAGGCACCCGCCAACAGGCTGCCGGCCGGGCGTGGCACCTCGAGCTTGAGCGGGTAGACGCCAGGCCGTTCTCCATCTTTCATCGCGCGTTCCCGAGCCTCCAGGCTCGGGTATTCGAATGCCTTGTCGATCAAAGATTTGGCTGCGGGCGTCAATGCACCGTCTTCCACTCCCAAGGCCGCCAGAGTGGAGAGCATCTCTCGGTGGATAGCCAGCAACTCGTTTTGGGGGGACTGAGGGTTGGGTTCGCCCGTGCGTGGCTCGGTCCAGAATCGGGCAAGGCTCAGGGGCAGTTGTTTTTCGATGGTTTGTGCAATTGAAAGCAGGGTGTCGCGAGTCTGCAATTGCTGGCTGCTTTCGCTTGGCGAATCGCTGCGGTAAAAGCCGACTTCCATGCCGACGGTACTGGTCGAGGGCTGAACGTCGTGAGATGTCTTGAGCTGGCGCAACGCCTTGAATAGCGCCTCGGTGATGCCTTCCATCGAGACCAACGTGCGCTGGCCCTGCTCATCGGTGTGATAGCGGTGCACATACAGCGATGAAACGTCCACGGGAGGCGTAATGCCTAAACTGCGGGCGAGTTGCTGCTCGATAACGCTGCTGAGCGTCGGCTGGCGTAACAGCAGTGCCTGGATGTCCTGGTTGAGGGCCTGGTATTGATTGAGCAACAGACGTTGATCAGTTATTTGCAGGCCCTCGATCAGGTCAGAGCGAATCGCGCTGGCCGGCGCGATAGCCTCTACCTCAGGAGCAGAAGGTGTTTGGGCCGAGGGTGAGATTTGTGGGGGGTGACAAGCCTGGGTGGTTTCTTCGACGCAGACGTCTCGGCGCAGGCGAGGGTGGGCGATACCTGTAAGCAAGTGAGTTATTCCGATTGCATTGGCCCAGGCGTCCTGATGGTAATCCGAGGGATGATTCTTCCTTAGTTGGGCCTCGGATAATTGGGGTGAAAGCGTCGGAAGGTTCCGAGCAGGCCCGCTGAAATGTTATTTACGAATATGTACCGCCCGTGGCGGCAATGCTGGGCTGCCCAGCTTGCCGCACGCAGTGTCTAGGCAGGGTCAGGTAAATTTGATGGAGGGGATCAGCGCCGTTCGTAACCGCGGCCGCCGTCATCGTGGTGATCATGCCAACCACCGCCGCGCGGGAAGAAGAAGCAGCCGCTGATGCTCAGCATGATCAGAAGGGGAACTAGCAGCACGAGTCGTCGAAGCATTTAATGATCCTCAAGGGAGCCTTACAGAGTCAGTCAGGCGCCGGACAAGCCAAAACTATTGATCGCCTGTAACATAAGACCCCGCCGACCCCGTGCCATCCCCAGAATTGGGTAGGTGCTTGGCATGCGCGGCGATACACAGTGGATACATTCTCAGGTTCAGGAACTTGTCATGACCCAAAAGCAACGCTTGAAATACTCGCTTCTGATTGCCCTGGCGGTACTGGGCGCGATGTTTGGACTGTCTTATCTGCAGAACACAGGTGTGATCAGCGAAAAAACCTTCCAGTACCTGGCGATCGCGATTGCCGTGGTCGTCGTGGTGATCAACGGCATCATGCGCCGCAAGGTCAAGCCTAACTTCTGACGGGCATCAGTCAGGTACGGCTTTCAAGGACCTTGGCAGCCTCTTCATGGAGGCTGTAGCTCTTGTCAGCGTTCAGGGTGATCACGCCCTCGCTGCACAGACGCTTGAGCACCTCGCGCACGCTGAGAAACGACAACGGAATGCCCAGCTCCAGCAAGTGGCTGTGCACGCCGCGGACCCCGAGGGTGCGCTGGTTGTCGGCGGCGGTGAGGAGGGCGTCGATGACCTTCAGCCGGATCAGGCTGGTGCGCAAACCGAAACACTTGAGCAAATGGCGGATGCGCTGGTTGCCCTGCTGTTCGGGCGCGTTGCCGAACGCCTGTGTGCCTTTGCCAAAGTGAGTATCTGTGGCCTTTGAATGTCCATCCGTGGGCACTTGAGGGTTATACATGCAAAAACTCCTTTTCAGAGCCTGATCAGGAAAAAGATGGTGCTCTTGAGTAATAAGACGAACGAGTGACGCAAATCATGAAACGGCGGATGTAGAAAATTTGTCGGTATCGGGTTTGTCACTTTTCAAACGCTGACGATATACAGCCGTGTGCGGCTAAATTATTCCGGTCGATGTGCGTTCTTACGGTGGGGTAACCATCCCTTGTGAGGGTGTTCAATTTGACTGTGGAGTCGGCGTGATTATTTCCAACGGGTTGTCCAGAGTGGGCGTGGCAGGGCTGTTGCTGGGGCTGAGCCTGGCCGCATCGGCACGGGAACAAATGACGCAGGCGTCGGCGGATATCCGCCGTACCAGTTATGGCGTGCCGCATATTCGCGCCGTTGATGAGCGTGGCCTGGGGGTGGGTATGGGGTACGCCTATGCCCAGGACAACCTGTGCCTGTTGGCCAATGAGGTGACCACGGTCAATGGCCAGCGCGCCAGGTTTTTCGGGCCGGACCAGGCGACCCTGGAGGAGCGCAACAACCTCGCCAGCGATGTTTTCTTCAACTGGCTGAATACACCCGAGGCCGTGGCGGCCTTCTGGAAAGCCCAGACGCCAGCGATGCAGCAGCGCATCGAAGGGTACGTGGCTGGCTACAATCGTTATCTAAAGGAGCAGGGCGCCCCCGCGCAATGCCAGGCCGCTTGGGTACGGCCCTTGGTGAAGGAAGACCTGCTCAAGTTGACCCGTAGGCTATTGGTGGAAGGGGGCGTCGGCCAATTCGCCGAAGCCTTGGTCGGGGCAGCACCACCCCAGGCTAGCGCAGGTGTTCAACCCAGCGCCAAAGCCTTTGCAGCGGCCGCAGCCAACCAGCAACGCTTCACCCTGGACCGAGGCAGCAATGCCGTTGCCGTGGGCCGTGACCGCTCCTTCAATGGCCGTGGCATGCTGCTGGCCAACCCGCATTTCCCTTGGGTGGGCGGCATGCGTTTTTACCAG
Source organism: Pseudomonas sp. MF6394 (assembly GCF_002018845.1). NCBI lineage: Bacteria > Pseudomonadati > Pseudomonadota > Gammaproteobacteria > Pseudomonadales > Pseudomonadaceae > Pseudomonas > Pseudomonas sp. MF6394. The sequence continues at coordinate 116,074 of NZ_MVOJ01000014.1, read as the reverse complement.
ATGCACCTGACCATCCCTGGCCAGTTGGATGTGATGGGCGCCGCATTGCCAGGGTTGCCCGTGGTGAACATCGGCTTCAACCAGCATGTGGCGTGGACCCATACCGTGGACACGTCCAAACATTTCACCCTGTACCGACTGACCCTCGACCCCAAGGACGCCACCCGTTACCTGCTGGACGGCAAGTCCATCCCCCTGGATAAAACGGCGGTAACGGTACAGGTCAAGCAAGCCGACGGCAGCCTCAAGGCCGTGACCCACACCGTCTACAGCTCGCAGTTCGGCCCCGTGGTGCAATGGCCCGGCAAGCTCGACTGGGACAGCCGCTACGCCTTCAGCCTGCGCGACGCCAACCTGGGCAACGACCGGGTGCTGCAACAGTGGTACGCCATGAACCGCGCCGGCAGCCTCAAGGAATTGCAAACCTCGGTGCACACCCTGCAAGGCATCCCCTGGGTCAACACCCTGGCCGCCGATGACCTGGGCCAGAGCCTGTACATGAACCTGTCGGTGGTGCCCAACGTCAGTGCCGCCAAGCTGGCAAAATGCAGCGCCCCCCGGGCCGGCCTGCAAATGATCGTGCTCGACGGCGCCCACAGCGCCTGCGCCTGGGACATCGACCCGCGCGCGGTCCAGCCCGGTATCTTTCCGGCCGACCAGTTGCCCCAACTGCAACGCACCGACTACGTGCAGCACTCCAATGATTCTGCCTGGATGGCCAACCCCAAGGCGCCCCTGAGCGGCTTCTCGCCGGTGATCAGCCAGGACAACCTCGGCCTCGGCCCGCGCGCGCGCTTCGCGCTCCAGCGCCTGCAAACCCTTGAGAAACAGCCGATCAGCGTCACCGACCTGCAAAATATGGTCATGGACAACGAGGTGTACCTGGCAGGCCAAGTCATGCCCGATCTGCTGACGTTCTGCGCCAAACACCTCGGGGCCGACGCCGCTGCACTGCAACCACTTTGCACCAGCCTGAAAAACTGGGACCAGCGCGCCAACCTCGACAGCGGCGTGGGCCTGGTGCACTTCATCAACCTGATGCAGCACCTGCAGCCACTCCCCGAAGCCTGGCGCGTGGCCTTCGACCCGGCCCACCCCTTGACCACCCCAAGCGGCCTCGCCATCGATCGCGCCCCGGTCGCCAAAGCCCTGCGCGAAGCCATGCTGGCCTCCAGCGCAGAAGTGGGCAAACTGGGCGAGACCCGCTGGGGCGATATCCAAGTCTCCGGCCAAACCCCCATCCACGGCGGCCCGCAAGAACTGGGCATCTACAACGCCATGCAAACCGTGCCCCGCGCCGACGGCAAACGCGAAGTCGTCAGCGGCACCAGCTATCTGCAAATCGTCACCTTCGACGACAAAGGCCCCAACGCAGTCGGCGTACTCGCTTTCTCCGAGTCCAGCAACCCGGCGTCCGCCTACTCAAAGGACCAGACCCAAGCCTTCTCCGAGAAAAAACTGCGCCCATTGCCCTTCACCGAGGCCCAGATCAAGGCCGACCCGCACTACCAAATCCACACGGTGAAGGAGTAGGGCAGACGCGCAACCCCTTGATGCCAAGGCAGAATATTTTTTGAAATCAAGGGGTTGCAGGCCTAGGCAAATGAGTACATAATGGCGCCCATCGAACGCAACGAAGCATTAAAAACTTCAATGTATTCAATGAGTTAGAGTAGAGGCACGCTTCACATAGCCCACTCAAGTTTGTATGCGGTGAATGTCAGCAACAAGGGCATTGATCGTTTGAGGCCGAGTAGCAAAATGGTTATGCAGCGGATTGCAAATCCGCCTACGCCGGTTCGATTCCGACCTCGGCCTCCACTCTTAAAAACCCCGTAGCTCAGTGAGTTACGGGGTTTTTTATTGCATGCGATTTGAGGATTACTTCCGCAATTTTTTGAATCGCTTCCGCAATCTGCTTTTTTATCGTCAAATTGAGGTGCCATTACTGGTACGACTCTCGTCGAATGGGCGTGGGGTTGTGCTCGAGACGGATGATCCTAGGTGTCCACTAACGGCCAGTGAAAGTCATTCCGCTCCCCTTCGGCAACCGTGTGAAGGTGGCCGTGAGGAGTTGGGTAAATGCGAATGTCTCTTCCGTTCTGCGGCAAATGTCGTAATCTCCCCATCAAAATGGGTCAGAGGATGCTGCTCGGCTCAAAAATGGCCACTAGGGTGGCTGGTGCAATTCAATGGAATGTATCCACCACTATGATCCCGAATTTCTATCTGCCACGCACGCTTTCGTTTAAAGACGCAATATATAGTGAAGAGGCAGTACTCAACGCTTCAAACTATGTCATTGTTCTGTCCGAGCCTGGTGGCGGTAAAACCGAACTGCTGGGAAGTCTAGCTAGACGGTTGGGCGTTTCAGCAGTTAGCGCAAATGTATTCAGTCATGCTGGGGCTGATATTGGCACCTCTGCGCTAGTAATCGACGCGTTTGATGAGCTCGCGAAAATCGATCAGGTGGGAATTCACAGGCTTCTCGCTCATGCAAGCAAGGTAAATCCGACACACATCATAATTTCTAGTCGTTCCAGTGAGTGGGACAAAGCTGCCACCCATGCTTTCGAGGAGTTTCTCGGGCACGAGCCTATGGTAGTTAGATTATGCGAGTTCGATGAAACTGAGCAGCGAGTCATCTTTGATAACCACGTGCCAGGAGAAGATTTTGGAGCGTTCCGAGCTGAAGTCACTAGATTTGATCTGGATGCTTTGCTTCCAAACCCCCAATTTCTCAAGTTATTTGCAGATGCATATCTTGAAAGTAATCGGAAATTTCTTGATAAGCGATCAATTTTTTCTCAGGCAGTAGAACGACTCGCGAGAGAGGTGAATCCAAAGGTTTCTAATAGAAATTATACGAGTTCTATTTTTGAAAAGGTTCTTTATGCATCTGAAATATTTGCTAAGTTACTGCTATCCGGTGCTGAAGGGATAGCTACAAGCGAGTCAAGTGAAAATCGTATATATCCGTTATTGAGGTCGCTGACTCACAGAGGTTTACCTGCTGTTGACGTTCTAGCAACTAGGCTTTTCAAGCCTAGCGATTTTTTGGATCAGCATAACCCTGTTCACAAAGTGGTCGCAGAGTACTGTGCAGCAGATTATCTCACTAAACGAATAGCTGACCCTCTAGATCCTCTGACATTGTCAAAATGTCTCCCGATTATTGCGCCGAACTCTATAGTACGAGATGAGCTGCGTGGACTACTTGGGTGGATGGCCTCGCTAGGTAATAAATCTATAGAGGAAGCAACGATAGCGCTTGATCCGTATGCGGTTCTCGCAAACGGTGATCCCTCTCAGCTTGAGTCTTCTTCGAAACGATTACTCATTCACCGGCTGAAAGAAACAGAAACAAAAGACCCATATTTTCGAAGGGGAGATTTTTGGCGGCGATTTAGTGTTGCAGGATTTTTTACACCAGATGTAATTGCCGAAATTAAACCTATTCTTGCAGATGGAAATGATGGGCATCTCCGCGATCTTATTCTTGAACTGTTGCTAGGATCTAAGGCAGTCGAACGGTTGGAAGATGATTTGCAAAGGTTGATTGTTGCACCTAATGAAAGTGAACATACTCGCTTGTTAGCGAGCAAATGCATCTTAGGTATTTCTCACCATGATCATTTTTCTGATATAAGGATACTTGTTTTTGAAGCAACCAAAAGCTCTTTAAGAATTGCCTCTAATATAATCGAGAATTTGCATTCTGAGTCACTCGATGAATCAATTCTTGAAGAGTTTTTTAGATCTTGTGCAGGACTTTATAGTGTTTTGCAAGGAGGGCGCGATATAGTTGTAGGGGCAAATTACTTTATAAAGCATTTGATTGGGACGTTAGATTTAAAGGTTGTTGAGAATCTATTGGATAAGTTATCCAGGGATCTAGAGTGTGAGTGTGGTAAGCAGTCGTATGAATGCGATTGCAGAGTCGGCATAAGTAAAATTATTGGTTCAATGCTGGACCACTATTTTGAGTTTTCAGTCGCTCCCTTTGATTCTAATCGCGTTTGGCAGTGGGTTGGGAATTTGAATTTTAGGGAGCAAAAAAGTGCAGCCCTAAGCAAGGCGGTTGAGACAATTAGAAGTGACGTTGAGTTACGTCGCGGGATTATCTCTTACGTATTTGGTAAACTTACTGACCGGAACCTGATTTTTGAGACTCGGATACATCGCTTTGACTTCCATGCTCACTCGGGTCTTACCTTGTATCGTGAAGATCACAGGTTTTTAGTTGATCTTGCGTTTGAAAGAGATAATCCGAATTTATGGGCTAGTTTTGTTACCAGCCATCTTTATTACCGCAATAAGGAGGATCAAGGGGGGGACGATTTTCGGAAATATCTTCGCAGTCAGGCGTTGGCGAAACCATCCTTTATGCGCGAGTGGGCAAAAATCAATAGAGCCGCAGCGCAATCGGCGCGACAGCATGGTATGCCTAGTTTGAGGCGTAGGATAAATCGAAATCAGCGAAGGCGAAAGGGCGTTCATACTGAAAACATAAGGTATATTCAAGAAAATCGTCAGTTAGTTGAGTCTGGTCGCGATTGGCCGTGCTTAGTCCGCTTTGCGCAGCTTGTATTAATGTCTCCTGAGCAAATCGAGGAAGAGTTCGGTGATGAAAAGGTCGTTCGGAATGCACTCAGAAACTGTCTTGATTTTATATCTCCTGATGTACCAACCTTGGATAGGGTGGCAGAGTTACGGTGTGCCTCGCAGGGAGTGGCTGTAGAGCAGGTTCTTTTAGCATCGTGCATGGAGATCATGCGTCAAAAGCATAATTTGAATGAAGTAGGTATTCCACTCCTGCAAGTAGTGCGAGCTAATATAAACGTTCATTACAGCTCTGTTACCGATGAGGAATTAAAAGCTCTAAAGAGCGAAGTTGATAGGTTGGTTTTTTCTGATGGAGTGAGTGCTGAGCAGTTTATTAGACGCTATATTGAACCTCAACTAGTAGATTCTGGATGCCGTAATCCTGATGTTTGGCTGCTGAATGAAGAAATTTTTAGTGATTTACGTCCAGCTCTATCAGTCGAATGGCTGGAGCGTTTTCATGATTTAGCCCTTGGCTCTTTGGACTCGATTTTTGATATCGCTGCTCAATATGGTAATCGTGATGCCCTGCTTGAGGTTATTGAACATCGCTGTTCGAATCTCATACTCGATAGTGCTAGATTTCCTTCTGATTATGATTTTGAGCAAAAACAAAAGTTTTGGTTTTTACGTTCCTTTTATTTTCTGAGTGATATTTCACCAGTGCAGTGGGATAACCTAAAGTCCGACAAGGATATGATTCATGTTTTTTACGAACGATCTGGAAGATTTGGGCGTAACGATGAGTCCTCTTGGCCAATACTCTCTGTAATAAAAGTTGAGGCTATTCTCCTTGCGTTCATTGGTCACTGGCCTAAGGTGGACCTGCCGAATCACTGGGGTACAGACAGTCCAAAGGAGGAAACAGCTTATCGTTTTATTAAGGATTTGGTTTGGTCAATAAGTTTATATGATTTTGACGAGGCAATTCCTGTCCTTGATCGTCTCCTTGTAGACTCTCGCTTCCAAGAATTTATAAAGGACTTGAGCAGTCTCTATAGTATGCAACTAAGGAAAAGGGCACTGAGCAATTTCGAACCACCCACACCTCAAGAAATTGTCTGCCTCTTGGATAATGAAGAGGTTGTTTCTGTTGAAGGTTTACGGAAGCTTGTGATTCAAGAGCTTCATGATTATCAAAAAGCGATAGATGGTGGAGAGTTCAATTCGGCAGATGTTTTTTACGAGAAGGAGGCGCGGTTAGATGAGGTACGCTGCACCTTAATTATCGCCGAGCGGCTCAACCTGCGGCTCCAGCCGCAAGGTATATCTGTTACACCGGAGCATCAGCTAAAGAGTGGTAACCGGAGCGATTTTACGGTAACTAAAATGATTGGCGGTGTACGGAAGCTGCTTGTCACAGAAGTAAAGGGACAGTGGCATAGAGAGCTGTACACCGCCGCCCGAGCTCAGCTGTCTGAACGTTACTCCATTCATCCCGATGCGGAACAGCAGGGCATTTTCCTCGTCATCTGGTTCGGTGAGCATGAGAAAGTGGCGGGCCGGAAGAGACATGGAATTGTAACAGCTAAGCAAATGAAAGATGCGATTGAAGCAGCCCTTCCATCTCAACTAGCTGGATTGATAGATGTTTTTGTATTAAATGTAGCTAAACCAAGAAAGCAAGTCAGGTGAAAGGATGTGTAGGTTGCCCAATGGGCTCGCTAGGAAAAGTTGTTGGTCACTTACGTGATCTTTCGTTATATTGAGTATCTTGCGAAAGTTTCGAAGTGGCCTACGTCTGGCTGTTTGCTGCCTATCGTACAGTTCGCAGCACTGGATCATTTCGTGGGCTTAACAACCTCACCCACTCTCCTATAGACCTTCTTAGTCATCTCCTCGGTTGAGTGGCCCAGTAGGCGGCTTGCGTGCGTTAGTTCGATCTCGCTAGCAGCTTTCGGCCGGATATCCTTGAATTGGAATTGCCGAATGCTAGCAGCCAGCGCGGGATCACCATCAGCCGCGGCTTTGATCGCCGCCTTCTCCCGTGCGTCGTCCCACCGATTGCGCAACATCTGCTGGCTCATTCGAAGCCCTGACGCGTTGGTGATCAGGGTTGAAGTCCTAATACCATTGATGGCTCTGCGTTCCTGCAGGTCATCGATAAAGGCACTCAGCCCGGACTGTACGCCTGCATCCTCCAAACGAAGGCGTAGGCGTTTTTCGGTCTTGCCCTGGCCAATCAGCAAAAAACCGTTGTTCAAGTCAGTGGCCGCGATCTTGAGCACATCGGCGGGGCGCTGCCCCGTCAGGTAGGCCAGATCCATCGCGTCCTTGAGCTCCTGTAAGGCCTCGGCGTAGACCGCGTTCCACACAACTTCACCAGCGTAATAGTCCCGCGGCTTCTCCTTGTTGCGGCGTACGCCAAAGCAAGGGTTCGCTTTGTCAGTCAGACCCCACTCACGCGCGATGGTAAATGCATGGGAGAGCAGGGCGATCTCACGGTTGGCTCTGACCTTGGCTGTCCTGGCGTCTCGGTACTGAGCTACCACTTGGGGCGTGATCGACTCAATAGGGGCGCTCTCAAACGCTTTTCTCAGTTGCTTGAGTTCTTTGCGGTTATCGGACTGGGTGCGAATAGACTTGCCTGGGATGATTTCCTTTTCATACCTGTCGAACACGTAGCCCATCAGGTGGTTGGGTTTCGGCGGGGCTTTGCGTTCCAGCCTGGCCCATTCCACTTTGGCCTGGTCGAGGTCTGTCCCCAGTGGGATTTCCTTCCGCTTACCGTCGGCAGTCCTGCCATCGTAGTAATACGATGTCCACGTCTTTCCACTCTTACCCTTGCGGATGCGCCGTATCATCCGGGGCGGTAGATCTCGATTGGCTGTGCTTTTCTGGCGCATAGATCAACTCACATTCGAAAGGTCGAGCGTCCAGGTTTCGGCGACTGCGTTAGACGCCTAAGGCTTAACGCCTGCAAGTTTCAGTCGAGCGTATACCCGTCCCACGATCGGACGTCGGGCACCGGTTAGAACGAACTCCCAACGGTTGTCAGTTAGCCATTGGATTTGTTTGTATGGGAGCAGATAGCCAGTGATAGTTGTCAGCTCTTCCTCGGCGAGGGTTTCGCTTTGTATTTCCATGGGGTGGTCCTCACCGCGTTTGGCGGCAGAAGGTGGCCAGCCGCTCAACGGCAGGCATTTGGAGGGATGGGGGTTAGTCTGTTTCGACTTTGATTTGAGAGGTGATCCAGTCGCGCATGCGAACCCAGCGTTGTTCCGGCGTTTCTGCCTGCCAACTGGCTTCGTCGTTCATGAAAACGATCTCTGATGCCATGGCAGGAGCGATATCAAAGGCTTCTCCTACGGCCTCTCGGTCATCCGGATCAAGCCCTGTCATATCGACGCCACGTTTCGCTCCTAACACGCCGATGGTGCAGAACTCACTCCCTGCTTGCAGCGAATCTGCGATAAGACGCTTAGTTGGCATCGCCTCCAGTGCATCACGCAGTTCAATCAAAAAGGCCTGCCCGCGCCTACCTTTGAGCGCAGAATTGACAGCGCCCCTCCAGCAGATCAGGCCCCACCCGCCGCAATCATCGCTATATCCGCTGCGGCTCATGACATCACCTCGCGCCGAGCCCACTGCACATAGGGGCCGTCATCCGTGTCGATGATCCCCATCAGGAACCACTCGGGACTTGGCGATTCTGGGTTCCAGCCGTTGCAGTGAGTCTCACCATCGTCATAAGGGTGGCCGTCTAGCTCATCGCTCAGGTGCCAGCCTTTTAACTCCAGACCTTGCGCCTTCGTCCAAGCGGTATATGGCGCCGGATCTTCACCCTCGCCAAAGCTCGGAATGTTCGGGTGACACCACCAGCCATCCGCGTCACGCTTCACCTCTACAGGCCCGAATGACTTGCTGCCGCTGTGAGCCTTGCAGGGAGTAACATAAAGCACGTCAGAGTAATGGCCGCTGCCATCACTGAGCTTCATCGTGCAGCCGCACTTGACAGGCGCGCTGTTCATGAACGTAATCTTTTCTTCGGGCATGACTTCGTCCTCGCCGCTATAGCGGCTGACTTTGAAGGGGAGGGATTGCCACAAAACGAGCGATCTTTTGTTAGAGTGTCCAGTTGCACTCATTAAGGAAAAACATTATGGGGAGTTTTATGGAGTACTGGGCTCTGCAAAAGAAGTGGTGGAGTAGCAGAACTTGTGAATGGTGGGCTTCACACTTCACTGCTATCTATGTAGGTGGCGCTATATTGATAATGGCTTCAAGGTTTGATGAATTGCTTAAGCTGGAGTTAAATGAAATCGGGGATTTGTCAGCCGGTATATTCGGCCCTGTCGCTTTTTTATGGTTGGTTTTAGGCTATATGCAGCAGGGTCGAGAACTGAAAATAAGTTCTGAGGCGCTACAAATGCAAGCCGCAGAGTTAAAGGAATCGGTCGAGCAGCAGAAATCACTCGTTGAGGCTCAGCACGAAAGCTTGCGAAACTACGAGCGATCTCTTGAGCCTCTTCTAGAATTGAAGCATTCAGGCTCGGAGCAGATCGAAGGAGATTGGTTGGAGTGTTTTGAAATACGCAATTTTGGGGATTATTGCGATAACGTTGTGATGCACTTAAGTAGTGGTGGTGTCGAAAGAAACCCTCATTCTTTAGAGCCGCTGCATAAAGATGTCGTTCGAGGCTTCTTTCTAAGTGATATGGTAGGGATCTATCAGAAGTTTGAAATGAAAGTTAAATATCGAAAGCTGAGCGGGCTGGAAGGCTGCCAAGTATTCGATATTCATGTGGTCGAAATTGGCGAAGGTGCAGATATTCGAATAAACAAGCGTGCGCTTTGATTTTTTGATATTGCTAGCTTGGGCATGCTCGGGCGGCGGAGTGCTACGATGGCACCGCCCCACAAGCAGACAGACCCATTACCAAGCACGATATTTACGATGAGATAGAAGGTTTTCATGTCTGGAACTACATGCAGTGCGACAAGGACGAGGAGGGCCGGTAGACCTGCGTATCAACGTCGAGGTAAAACGTGGTGGTGAAGTCGTGGTACCGGTTGTTGCGGGGGATCGAACGTATGTTTACCGTGGCCTGGCGCAGGTTGCTGGGCGTGACGTTGGGGCAAGGTTGATTGCTGAGAGAGGCTTATAGGTTTTCTCTGTGCATGGGGATACCTCTGCAGTTATCATTCGGAAAAATTTATGCGAGCCAGTACAATGCTCAACGACTACGGAAAGAGTATTTTTAAACCATGGATGTCAGTACAAAATTTAGTTCTAATTTTTGCACTTTTATTCATGTTTTTTCTTGCAGTTACGCAATACGGTCTGAATAAGACGGAGTTGGCTAGCTGGGTTCAAGCGGTTGGGTCGATCGGAGCAATTTGGGGTGCGTTTTCGATAGGTAGACGACAACTTAAAAGTCAAGAGTTTTCAAGGCTTGATGAGCTGGAGGCTCGGTCTGGTGCGTATTTGGCGGTAGTTGAAAGTGCGTGTAAAAACTCTGCAAAACTTTCAGAGTTGCTCAGTAATGGCACGGCCCCTTCTGGACTGCATATGCTATGGGATTATCACTTGGGTGAGTTATTTAGAACCAACTCAAATATGCTGAAAGCAATCCCGGCGCACGATCTTGGATGCTATGAGTTAGTCGTCGCGCATTCAGTTATGGTGACAAAGCTGATACGAATTGAAGCAACGCTTATTAATCTTTTTAAAATGGAAGAAGAGTACAAACGACTTCAGCCAAGGTGGATTGATTTTCAGTATGGTGAGATAAGCGGTGACAACGAGTTGATTCAAGAAAGCTTGGCGCGATATAGGGAAGCTCACGTGGCAAAAATATCATCCGCTAGGTCTCGGGCGCTTGTTTGATGCGGGGATTCAATCCAGTGAGTCTCTGCGATTTTCTTCTCGTTTATGGTTCGGTTTCTGAGGGCTATGGCGGCCTATGCCGGGCCATGCCCGGGCGGTGGAGTGGGGGAGTTATCGCGAAAGCTCTTTGGCACGCTTCTTCGACCAGGCCAGCACATCCAACACAACGCTTTTGCTGAACATACTGCGCTCGCGGTAGTAGTCGACGGCATCCCGTGATACGGAGAAGCACACGCCAGCCTTGAACCCTTGCTTGCGTAGTTCGTCGTGTACGTTATTTTCGATGAACTCATGAGGGGTCATAGAGCCACCCATTCGTTTTTTGCGTTGTAGTGACCGCGCCATTCACCCACGCTGAAAGTCAGTGTTCCTGGTGTGCACAGCCAAGCTTTGGTGATGGGGCCGCCAGTGAGCTGGTAGCTCTTTTTCAGGGCCCGCAGAACGCGTCGACGGATGCGTGGGCGCGACAGATCAATCCGCTTGTTGCTGTGGGGGGGGGGTAGACATTGCGTGCCTCCAGGCGTGCGCCTGCCTCGCCGGCTGGCGTGATTCGTTGATATGGGGTATATGAGAGTGGCAGGGCCAAGAGGCCCATGACTGGGGTGTTGCTCAATGGATGCGGCTATTCTTTCTGGTGTTATTGGTTCTGTTTCTGCACTCCTCGGTGCTGTAGCGGGCGCATCAATTGCCGGTTATTTCAGCTACAAGTCTGCGAAAGTCCAATTGGAACAAGCAAAGTTGAGCGTGAGTGCTACTAGTGCGCTGGCAATTCTCAATCAACAAGGTGATCGCGCAGGACCTTTTTTTCTGGAGGTAGAGTCACTAATTCGGCTCATTCAAAAAACCGACTATCAACCTGAAGACGTTAAGGAAATCGCGCAGAGAGTTAACAATCAGCGCGCAATGCTGCAACCTCATCTTCCGCATGCGTTAGCGGTTGACGCTATCAAGCTAGGGCTGAGTTTTGACCGACTCGCGAGATCCAGCGGATTTGAAGAAATTTCTGGCGCCGTCCAGGAAATAAAGGAAAGCCAGACAAGGTTCGCTACCGGCTACTACACATATCGTGAGTCTCTTATTGCTTTGTGCCAGCCTTCAGTTAATCGGATCTAATGCCGTCCAGTCATGACATCAATTCAGGTGATTGGATAAGATATTGTGGCAATTTGGTATGAGGTCGAGTATTAGTTCTAGGTCTTCATCGAGTTCACCTGCCACGGAATCGCGGGAAGTAAAAAATGAGTTGGTTTGATCTGAAAATTGATGATTTAAAAGCTTTTACTGGTTCAATAGTAAAGTCTGAAAGCGGGGGGGGAGGCAGTGGATTTGCGGAGCTGTCTTTATCTGGGGTGGGGGGGAGGTGGTATTTTCTTGCATTCGTTTTGATTTTGGCTCTTGGGTATTTATCGATTTTTAGTGTAAGAAAACTAGATTTTTTTCTAGAAAATTCTAGAAAAATAGTTGCTGTTTTAGTGTCGGTAGTTCTTGTTTATGGTGTATTTGTTGTTGTACTACTTTGGAATCAAAAATTTGGTAGTATTCCGGAAAAACTGCGAGATGGGACTTTTGGCGACAGCTTTGGCACCCTAAATGCACTGTTCTCTGGGCTTGCTTTTTCTGGAGTTCTGATAACATTGTTGCTGCAAAGAGAGGATCTATCAGAAGCACGAGAGCAGAGTTCAATCCAACAGATAGAGTCTCAGTTCTATAATATGCTAAATCTTCAGCAACAAATTATACAGGGATTTGATTTGCATGTGACGCGTAACGACTCGAGAATTACAATACAAGGGCGAGATTGCTTCAGAAGCTGGCATAGAAAGCTCCGGATGGCCCACGCTAATCTACGTGTGACAGATAAGCAATTAGATGATCTTCATAGAGCTGTAAAAGCATATGATGAAATTTTTAGGGCCCATCAGGGAGATCTTGGCTTGTACTTTAGGAGTCTTTATTCGGTTTTTCGATTTATAGAGAAATCAAATTATATTGATAAAAAGCATTTCGCTTCTGTTGTTCGCTCTTTATTGTCTGACTACGAGTTGGTTTTTTTGTTCTATAATTGCTTGAATGAAAAGGGAGAGAAATTTAAAGAATTTGCCGTAAATTATTCATTGTTTGATAATATTGATATTAGACTGCTGATTAGAAAAACTCATGTAATTGCGATGGATAGAGAGGCGTTTGGAGATAATGAAGTTGTACTTAAATTACTAGGTTAGGGTTTTTACTAGTTTAGTTAAGTCGGCCTACTAGTTTCTTGGGGCATGCCTCAGATCTGTCAACGTCTCATTCCGAAATATCCGAGCAACGTTTTGGTTAACAGGAGGTTGTGGCGCGGGTAAGTCAAGAGGTGCTCAGAGCATCGTCCAATATCCGGTACATCTAATGATGGTAATTTCAGAGGGCCACTGATGGTTGGTGGTCGACTCTGACTCAGGGTCTGTCGATACCTGGCTGCCTCTAGCTGCCGTTCCTTTTCGGCCACCGCCACGTGTTGTTGCGCAGCCTTAGTCGGCAGTTCCTTTACCGTATCCCATAGCTTGGCCTCACTTGACCCGGATCGAACTGTCACCGCGCTCCAGGTGTGCCCAGGTCGGTTCTTCGATCAAATCGTGCTCTGCATCCTCACCAGCAGATATTCGTTTGCGCACAACATCGTTGTGATTTCGAATTTCCTTGAGTCTGGTGGCGATAGCTTTTTTGTCCGCAACGATGTCCGTTTTAACCACGGTAAAGTCGTCGGGGAGGTCGTCTTCTTTGTCGACGATTACCTTCTCGGGAGCCAGCGCTAGAGTGATGGTGAACAGAGGGCGCTTGATCGACTTGATGTCGGCAGCCTCCATGTTCCTACGCAGGTAATCGTTGAGCTTGCCGATGGTGTTCTTCTTAATCCGCTTGAGTTCATTCAGGCGGTCGATCTCTTTTTCAATCGCGTCGATATCACCGCCGATGTTGCGTGACAGCATGACAACGCTTTCAGCCTTCACCTCAAACTCACCAATGATGCCATCCACAGTGTCTTGGATAGCCTGGCTCAGGCTCTCATCATCTGTGTCGGCCAAGGCTGCCAGTTCGGCCAACTGACCGGTCAGTGCGTAGAGTTCGGTCATGCTGCTGACTCCTCATCGAATTTAGGGGAGAGGTCTCTCAACTCTTTGGCGATTCGTTTGACGGCGGTGTCGTCATTGCGCGCAGTGAGTCGACGTACCGCATGGTCATGGATCTTTTTGAGCTCCTGCGCCGACTGAGCACCCTTCATGGTCTCAATGACGGACCTGATGTACTCCAAGCGTTCTTGTTGCTGCCGTTCTTCTTCTGCGACCCGGTCTTCTGCCTTGAAAATGGCGACTTCATCTCGTACAGCGTCGACATAGGCCGCATCGTCGAACAGGCCCATGTGGATGTCGGCCGAGAAACCGAGTGGCTGCAGACACTTGCCAATGGCATCGGTGAGTGACTTCTTGGCTGCTTCCCAATCAGTCAGAATTTTTCCTTGCTGCAGGAATACGAATGGCGTGTGTCCGTAATGTTGGACGGTGCATTTCTGACTTTCTTCGCCGAGGTACCACAGTTCGATTTTGAGCGTGTGCAGCTTCGCGTTGATGAGCGGTGCGTCGGGCCACTCTTTGGTTGGCGCCTGGAGTGGTGCGCCCTCATCAAACCGGTCCTCGAGGACCGTCCAACTGAATCGCCCCGGGTTTCCTAGACACCTCTTTGCCTTAAACTGAGGTCAATTAGGAGGTGCCATGAGCAACCCGCGTTACCCCGAAGAATTCAAAATCCAGGCGGTTAATCAAGTGACCGAAAAGAAGCTGCCTGTCGCTGATGTGGCGGCCCGTCTCGGCGTGTCGACGCATAGCCTCTATGCCTGGATAAAGCGCTACAGCAAACCTCAAGCAGAACGGCAGCAAGACGATGATCAGCACGCGGAACTGCGGCGTCTGCGAGCCGAACTCAAGCGGGTCACTGAAGAGCGAGACATCTTAAAAAAGGCCGCCGCGTACTTTGCCAAGGAGTGCGGTTGAAGTACGCCTTTATCAAGCAGCGAGCCGGTGACTATTCCATTCGACGGCTTTGCGTGACGCTGAAAGTCCATCCCAGTGGCTATTACGCCTGGTTGTCTGAGCCGCAATCTGCACGCGCCAAAGACGACCAGCGACTGCTGGGTTTGATCAAGCATTCATGGCTGGAAAGCGGCGGCGTTTATGGCTATCGCAAAGTCCATGACGATCTGTGCGAGGTCGGTGAAGTTTGCGGGCGCCATCGTGTGGCAAGGCTGATGCGGCTTGAAGGGCTGCGCTCTCAGACAGGTTATCGACGCCGCCCTGGCAAGTATGGCGGTAGGCCAGCGGTCGCCTCACCCAATTTGTTGAAGCGCCAGTTCGATGTCGTGGAACCCAACAAGGTTTGGGTCACCGACATCACCTACATTCGTACGTATGAAGGCTGGTTGTATTTGGCGGTGGTGCGGGACCTGTTTTCTCGTCAGGTCGTTGGCTGGTCAATGAAGGCGCAGATGACCAGTGATTTGGCTATTGATGCGTTGTTGATGGCGGTTTGGAGGCGTAAACCGAAGCAAGAGGTGATGGTTCATTCCGACCAGGGCAGCCAGTACAGCAGCTCCGATTGGCGCAGCTTTTTGAGCGCAAACAATTTGGTTGCCAGTATGAGCCGCCGAGGTAACTGTCATGACAACGCCGTGGCCGAGAGCTTTTTCCAGCTTCTGAAACGGGAACGGATCAAGCGAAAAACCTACATTACGCGGGAAGATGCTCGTAGTGATGTGTTCGATTACATCGAGATGTTCTACAACGTAAAACGCCGCCATGGTTTCAACAATCAGCTGTCACCGGTAGAGTTTGAAAAGCGTTACGCAATGAGCTTGCAAGGTGTCTAGAGAATCCGGGGCGATTCATGGAATGTCCCCAAGAGTCAGCTCATGCTATTTCTCACAACGGCTGAACGACCGCTTTCCACAGTCGAGACTTGGCACTCCAAATGCCCGCTCCGGGTCGAACGATTTCGTACGTGAGTGGCTGCTTTGGCCGAAAGCGGTCAGACGATTGATCTGATTCCCTACTCTTTTGGTTTCGTAATGAATTTTTTTCCAACCTTATTTAAAAAAGCAGGTACGAAAATCAGTTCCGCAACCCAAATCGTCCCCCTTGCCTCGCCTGGCTTACAGGCTTCTGAGGTTCACCACGGTGCGGAACTGAGTTTTAGCCAACCATTTGTTAAATAAGGAAAAATCCGTGGATTGCAAATCCGCCTACGCCGGTTCGATTCCGACCTCGGCCTCCACTCTTAGAAACCCCGTAGGTTAACGTCTACGGGGTTTTTTATTGCCTGGGATTTAGCAATACCGCCACCGACCTCATTGGGTGAAACTGATCGAAGCAAATGATGTCCGATTGCTATCGGCCAAGGACGAGGTCCGCCAAGCGCGCATTGGGTCTACGCTCATTAAAGCCTCAAACGACCTCCTCACGCCGTTTTAGCCGCGCGCTTATCCTGCCAGCGCAGAATAACGCCCGCACTCATCAAAGCTGACAGAGTGACCCATGAAACAAAAAATTCTTCTTGTAGCCGTGTGCGCTGCACTCATCCAATGCTGTGCCGCCCCTTCCAAAAGCCATGAAGAATCACCTTCGATGCCAACTACCTCAGCCGCTGTAGCCCAGCCAACCTTATCTGCTTACGACTGGAACCTGGTCTCGGCAACGGATGCGTCGGGCAAGCCTCTCGTGGCGATGAACAAAGGCATCGAGCGCAAGTTGCGTGTCGCCTTCGGTGACAAGAACCTGAGCATCAGCGGCGGCTGCAATCGTCAGTTCGGCGGCTATCACTATCAGGACGGGGTTCTGAAGGTTCAGCCACTGGCCTCTACGCTGATGGCCTGTGACAAGAGCCTGATGGACCTTGACGCCCAGGTAGGGCGGCTGTTCAAGGGCGATCTGCGCGCTGTGATCACCGGCGATAACAGGGCGCCGATGCTGCAACTGACGACAGCGGACGGCTCGGTGCTCAAGCTGCAAGGCGAGGCCACCCCGCAGACCCGCTACGGTAGCGAGGGTGAGGTCAAGTTTCTGGAAGTGGCGGCCAAGACGGTCAAGTGCAGCCATCCTTTGATTCCAGATTATCAGTGCCTGCAAGTGCGTGAGCGTCGCTATGACGACGCGGGCCTGCAACTGGCGACCCAAGACACCTGGCATCCGCTGTACCAGCCTATCGAAGGCTTTGTGCATCATGACGGCGTGCGCACTGTGTTGCGGGTCAAGCAGTACGAATGGAAGAATCCGCCAGCGGATGCGCCTTCGACGGTCTACGTGTTGGATATGGTGGTCGAGCAGGACGCTTCTGGCAGCAAGTAAGCTCGCGCAAACCCCGTAGATTAGCGTCTACGGGGTTTTTTATTGCGTGTGACTTACCCGTTTTTCGACGAGTGACACGTCTAGATCAAGGGTTATAGCCCGATCGGGGTTGTCACCTGAGGATTTGCCGACTACCCTGAAAATGTTTGAATTATTACAAACAATTTCGGTGTGGCTGTTTTTTCGGTCATACGGCTTCAGGACGAGGAACGAAAAATGTTTTCACATGAAGGTACTGCGCTAGAGCTGTTGGTCTTGGTTTTTGGCGTCACTGGGTTGTTGTTGATCGCCTGGTTTATTCACCATCAATACGAGCTCAGGTCGCGCAAGCATGTAAAAAAACAACATGCCGCGGGCCAGCAGCGTGAAGCTCAAAGCCGCTAACCGTCCCTTCACCTGTGCCAGCCTTTACGGCTGGCCTCAGAATCCGGCTTTCAAAGGTCTGCAAGGTTTTCCCGAGCCCACTGCTCGGCAGTGGTGACCGGAATCGACTGTTGCTCGTTGAAGGTGGCCGCCTTAGGCCAGGCCACACCTTTGCCTTGTGCGAATACGGCACGGTACTTCTTGATGTGGTGTGTGGGGTCTTGCTCCAGTGCCTGCATGAGGTAGTCAACCGTCCACACGTTGCGCTTGAACGAACGATCCAGAACACGCCCCAGCATGCTCGCAACCTGCCCATACGTCACGGTGTCGCCGGCCAGGTAGACAATCTGATTGCGCAGGCGCGGTTCGAAGAACACGATTTGCGCTGTCAGCGTGCCGATGTCGTCTGGCGTGGTGAGCGTCACGCTATTCTCCAGACTGCCCAGGGCGTTGACTGTGTTGTTGTCGAAGTCGACGACCTCGAACACCGGCTCGAACAGGAAGCTGGTGAACATGCCTGTCGAGATGATGACCCATTCAGTGTTGTCCTGGGCGCGCAGCAACTCGCGCACATCGAGCTGAGCATCGAACAGATCCTGGGGGCTGCCCCGGCCAATCACTTCGAAATCCACGCCGAACTGCCACGGGAAGTAGCGCTTCACGCCGGACTTGAGCGCGGCGGTCGCCAGCTTCATCGGGGTTTCGCGGCCCGCGACCATGCCCGCGCAGCCGATCACGGTATCGAAGCGTGCGAAGACCTTGGCAAGTTGATCGATTGAGTCGTTCACCAGGTCTGCGGCGACCATCTGAATGCCCAGGCCGCGCAGCTCATCGATCTCTACCTTTTTTTCGGGCACTTGCGTGTTGATGGTCGACTCCCTTAGCAACACGCTGAGGGTGGAGCCGGGCGCGCGTTTGGCCTCACGCGCCAGATTGCGCAAAACCGGCAGGCCGAGCTCGCCGGCGCCTAGAACAAGGATCGATTGAGAGGGAAGTGGGGTCATTTCAGGCATGATTTCTCCGCAGACCTGTTGGCGATAAGATGAGTTCATGCTGGCACGATTCGGCAGCGCTCATAAGAAGGCACACGGGTGATACCAGGGGTAGAAATGACCGATCATGAAACGCTCAGCCAGGCAGAAGTTATCTGCCAGTCGCTCAGGGAAGAAGACGATGGCGTCAGGCGTGAAGTCCTGGCTCACGCCGGTAGCCGCTGGTCACTGGGCATTTTGCATGCCTTGGGTGTGTACGGTGCGATGCGTCATGCCGAGATAAAACGGCAGATGACAGGTGTGACTCAGCGCATGTTGACCAAAACTCTACGCGCCATGGAGCGCGATGGTTTGTTGGTTCGGCGCGAGTTCGGTGAGATTCCGCCCCGCGTCGAGTACGAGCTGACGCCCCTGGGCCGAGAGCTTTTGATTCGCATGTCGCCTATCTGGACCTGGGTGGTGGAAAACGTGGAGGACTTTCGCAAGGCTCGGCGTATTTTCGACAGTCAGGAGGGCAAAAAACCGGCGTGGCAGGTTCCCACACCGATTCCCGATGCGCCTCGGTAAGCGCAACTTCTCGATGAAGGCTGTGCAAGTGTATGCCTCGATCCACCCCTAGCTGTACGGGGCGCAGCGCGCCATAACCCACTACTGTCGCAGGCACATCACCACCGCTTGGATGCCGCGCCATGTTCATGTCCACCAGCCTGTTATCAGCCTTCGTGCTGTTCGCTTTTGTCTCTTCGATCACCCCTGGGCCCAACAACACCATGTTGCTGGCCTCAGGCGTGAATTTCGGCTTTCGCCGTTCGATGCCCCATGCGCTGGGGATCAGCATCGGCTTTATGCTGTTGGTGATCTGTGTGGGGCTGGGCTTGGGCGAGGTGTTCAAGCTGTTCCCGTGGGCTTACACATTGTTGCGTTATGTCGGCGCCGCGTATTTGTTGTACCTGGCGTGGAAGATTGCCAATGCGGGCGGCATGTCTGACAACCCGGATGAACACGGCAAGCCGATGACCTTCCTCGGTGCGGCGGCCTTCCAGTGGGTCAACCCCAAGGCATGGATCATGGCGCTAGGGGCGATCACTACCTACACGCCTGCCGAGGGTTATGTCACCAATGTGCTGGTGATCGCCCTGGTGTTTGCAGTGGTCAACCTGCCGAGTGTGTGCGTGTGGGTGGGATGTGGCAGCGGCTTGCGTAACCTGCTGCGTGAGCCGCGCTGGTTACGGATGTTCAACTGGTCCATGGCCGGGCTGTTGGTATTATCGCTGTATCCGATGCTGTTTTTGGGCTGAGGTGGCGTAGGTAACCACGATGCGAAGCGAGTCGCTCTTGCTCTTGATCTGCTTTTGATCTGAAGCGCCCCGTTAAACCCCGCTGGCCGGAATTCGACAGGGATTTGGGGGGGTAAACCGGCAGGGATGCCGGTTTAGCCGCCCCGCGCCATGGATGGCGCGTGGCGGCGGCCCCCCCAAATCACTGGCGGATTACGGGCACACCGAGCCTAAGCGAGGTGCCGAGGGGTGGGGCAAGAGCGCTTTGGTTACTTTCGCGCTTTTCGAAAGTGACCCGCCGTCAGGCGGAACCCTAAGTGGCCGTTACCTCAGCAATGGATATGTACACAATCCAACTGTATTGACCGCCAGGCCGCCTTCGCGAGCAAGCCCGCTCCCACAGTTTGGACCGCGGGGTGTCAGGTAGAGACGTGTCGGCTGATAGGCCGCCATCGCAGGCAAGCCAGCTCCCACAGTTGGATTGCAGGGTGTCATGGAGATAGGCGTCGGCTGTCAGGCCGTCACGGGAGCAAGCTCCCTCGCCACACTAATGCGGGCTTAGACCGGCGAGATGGTCGCCAACATGCCGATGCCAATGGTCAACACCAAAAAGCCGAACAGGAAAATTGCCATCTTGGTCATAAGGCCTCCGAGGGGAAGGGGACGACAGGAATGTCGGGATGGGGCTATTGTCCGCCTCAAGCGGTTTTCAATACAGGCGCAGATCGAAAAGAAAAAACCGTATCAGATCACCGCGCAGCGCCTGGGCCGTGGCTTTTCAAGCGAACAGTTTTTATCAAGATCAGCGCCATGGCCGCTACCCGCCCTGAGCGTCACCTGAGACAGCCACTGCATTTGCCCCTAAGATAGCGCCCACTGCACAACAATAAGCGTGGGCCGACCCTCGATGGAAAGACGCCAGTTCAGCGGTGGCATGCAAGGCAAGAACCTGCGCTACCTCAGTGATAACCCCCAGCAATCAACCTCGGTCACCCGTGTCGGTTTCCTGCTGCTCGAACACTTTTCGCTTCCGGCCTTTACCCAGACCCTCGATACGCTGGTGACCGCCAACCTGTTGCGCCCCGATCTGTTCGCTACGCGCACCTTCGGTTGGGGGGAGGGCGAAGTCATCAGCGACCTGGGCCTGGTCATTCGCCCGGATGCGAACCTGATGCTGGCGAGCTTGCAGGACTTGGACTTGTTGGTGATCTGCGGTGGTTTTCGCACCGAACTCAAGGCCAGCGAGCCGTTTATCCAATGGCTGCGCAGCGCGGGTGAAGCGGGCGTGCGCCTCGCCGGTTTGTGGAACGGCTCGTGGTTCCTCGGGCGTGCGGGGCTGTTGCAGGGTTACCGCTGTGCCATCCACCCCGAACATCGCCCGGCATTGGCCGAAGTGTCCAAGGCGGCGCAGGTCACCAGCGAACCCTATGTGATCGACCGCGACCGCCTCACTGCGTCCAGCCCCTCGGGGGCTTTCCACATGGCACTGGACTGGATCAAGAGCTTGCATGGCAAAGCCTTGGTCGAAGGCATCGAAGATATCCTGGCGTTCGAAGAGTCGCGCTACCGCCGTATCAAACCCACCGAAAATATGTGTGTCAGCGCGCCGCTGCGCGAGGTGGTGAAGCTGATGGACGCCAACCTCGAAGAGCCCCTGGAACTCGATCAACTCGCCGTCTACGCCGGCCGTTCCCGCCGCCAGTTGGAGCGCCTGTTCAAAGAACAGCTGGGCACCACGCCGCAGCGCTACTACATGGAACTGCGCGTCACTGAAGCGCGACGCCTGTTGCAGCACACCGAGTTATCCCAGGTGGATGTGCTGGTGGCGTGCGGGTTTGTCTCGCCGAGCCATTTCAGCAAATGCTACAGCGCGTATTTCGGCTATCGCCCCTCGAAGGAGAAGCGGTTGGTCAAGTAGCCTGGCGTGTGTAGAAAGATTTTCACAAGGAGTGGCAATGGACATCACGCTTTTGGATCGTTATCGCGGCAGCCTACTTGGGCTGGCGTGTGGCGACGCTGTAGGGACGACCGTTGAATTCATGCCCCGTGGCAGCTTTTCTCCCGTGACGGATATGCTAGGCGGCGGACCGTTTAGTCTCAAGCCTGGCCAATGGACTGACGATACGTCCATGGCACTGTGTCTGGCCGAAAGCCTGTTGCGCAAAGGCGGTTTTGACGCGGTGGACCAGATGGGGCGTTACCTGAATTGGTGGAAGTGGGGTTACTTGAGTTCTACCGGAGAGTGTTTTGATATCGGCATGACGGTTCGCGAAGCGCTGGAGCAATTTCAGCAAAGTGGCAACGCTTTTGCGGGCTCAACGCATCCGTACTCGGCCGGCAATGGTTCAATGATGCGCCTCGCACCTGTGGTGTTGTTTTACTTTCCAGATAGGGCGCACATCCACCTGTTTGCCGAGCAAAGCTCGCGAACTACTCATGCCGCGCAGGAGGCTATCGAGTGCTGCCTGCTGCTGGCCGAGGCTATCAGCAATGCCCTGAGCGGTGTTCCAAAGAAGCAGGTGCTGAGCTTTTCCCACACCGTGCTGTCGGCCCCTAAGGTCAAGGCTATCGCCTCTGGCGATTATCGCGATAAAACCTCTGCTCAAATTGTTGGCTCAGGTTACGCGGTGGCTTCGCTGGAGGCCGCATTCTGGTGTTTCGATCAGACCTCAAACTTTGCTGACGCGATACTCACCGCCGCCAACCTTGGGGATGATGCAGACACTACTGCCGCAATTGTTGGGCAACTGGCGGGGGCGTATTATGGCGTCCAGGCTATCCCCGCCGATTGGTTGAACAAACTATGGATGCGCGATGAAATTCAAGAAACGGCTGATGCGTTATTCAACACTTCGCACCTACAACAGCAAGGTTCAGAAACGATCCAGCCGATAAGGCTGTAATTCTGGCACACGCTCACCCGCCGCAAGCTGCCCAACCCTCTCGGCCGTCACCGCTGCTTGTGTCAGCCCCAGATGCTGGTGACCGAACGCAAGCAGTACCTTGCCCTCGCACACCCGGTCAATGATTGGCAGTGAGTCGGGCAGGGAAGGGCGAAACCCCATCCAGGGTGTGGCTTCGCTGTGGCTCAAGTCGTGTCGGAACAGCCCTTTGCTCAACCGGTGCAGCTGCCAGGCGCGTTGCATATTGGCCGGGCGGTCGAGGCCGGCGAATTCGACCGTGCCGGCCAGGCGCAGGCCACCGGTCATGGGCGTCATGATGAATTTTCGCTCCAGCGAAGTGACCGCGAAGGGCAGTCGTTGTTGTTCGTGGGGCAGCATCAGGTGGTAACCGCGTTCGGTGTCCAGTGGCACTTGTTTGCCGGTGAGTGCAGCGGTGAGTTTGGCCGAATGGGCGCCGCAGGCGATCAGCACGTGCGGTGCTGTCAGTACGCCTTGGTCGGTCATCAGGGAAACGCCGCTGCCCTCCAGGCGTGCATCCAGAACGCGCTGCTGAAGAAATTGCACCCCTTCGGCCTTGGCCGCGCTCACCAGTTCGCCAACCACCGTGTACGGGTCCAGAAAGTGCCCGGTAGCCGGGAAGAACAAACCGCCTTGTATGGCGTCGCTCAGTTGCGGCGCAGCCTTGCGCACCGCATCGCCGCTCCAGGACTCCACGGCGACGCCTTGCTGCCTCATGCGCTGCTGCAACGCATCCAGTGCAGCGCGGGATTCGGCGCGCTCATACACCAATAGCGAACCGTCTTCACGCAGCAATGGCGCTTGCCCAATCGATTGCAGCAAGCGTTGCCACGCGCCCAGGCTGCCTTCGTTCAGCGCGCGAAGGCCGGCCACGGTGCGCTGATAACGCGCTGGCCGCAGGTTCAATAGCAGGCGGATAAACCAGGGCAGGGCGCGGGGCAGGTAGGTCCAGTCCAGGCGCAACGGGCCCATGGGATCCAGGAGCATGGCGGGCAAGCGCTTGAGGATTGACAGGTCGGCGATGGGGAAGACTTGCTCCGTCGCCAGGTGGCCGGCGTTGCCGTAGGAGGCGCCCATGCCGGGTGCCTGCGCGTCGAGCACCACGACTCGCCGGCCTTGGCGTGCCAACTGCAAGGCGCAGGCGACGCCGATAATGCCGGCGCCGACCACGACGATGTCTGCTTGATTGGGATCGGCCATGGTTATGCTTCTCGCTGGCCGTCGAGCAGACGCCGCAGTTGCAGCGGGTTGTCGTGCTGCAGGGCAGTGGGCAGCAAGGCGTCCGGGAAATCCTGGTAACACACCGGGCGCAGGAAACGCAGAATAGCCGCCGTACCCACCGAGGTGCTGCGCGCATCCGAAGTCGCCGGAAAGGGCCCGCCATGCACCATGGCGTCACACACTTCTACGCCGGACGGCCAGCCGTTCACCAGCAAGCGCCCAGCCTTGCGCTCCAGCACTGGCAGCAGTGCCCGGGCCTGTGGCAGGTCGTGGTCATCCATGTGCAGGGTGGCGGTGAGTTGACCTTCCAGGTGTTCGGACACCTGGCGCATGTGCTCGACATCGCGGCATGCCACCACCAGCGAGGCGGCGCCGAATACTTCGGCTTGCAGGTGTTGATTGTTCAGGAACGCCTCGGCCTGGGTCACGAACAGACGGGCCTGGCCCTGGTTCGGTCCGTTTGCTGGCAAGCCCTTGGCGGCTATGTTGGCGTGTTGGGCCAGGGTCTCCACACCGGTTTCGTAGGCGTTGAAGATGCCCGGTGTGAGCATGGTCTGGGCCGAGCAACCCGAGAGCCGGTCACTGGCTGACTGAATAAAGCGGTCCAGAGTGGCGCCTTGCAGGGCAATCACCAGGCCAGGGTTGGTGCAGAACTGGCCGGCGCCTTGGGTCAGCGACGCCACGAACCCTTCGGCCAAGGCTTCGCACCTAGTTTCAAGTGCAGCAGGAAACAGGTATACCGGGTTGATCGAGCTCATTTCCGCGTACACCGGGATCGGCTCCGGGCGTGCCTGCGCCGCTTGGCAGAGGGCAATGCCGCCACTGCGCGAACCGGTAAAGCCCACAGCCTTGATGCGCGGGTCGCTCACCAGTGCGATACCCACCTCGTTACCCGCGCCGTAGAGCAGTGAAAACACACCCTCCGGCAAGCCACAATCTTTCACCGCCTGGGCGATGGCGCAGCCCACCAGCTCGCTGGTGCCGGGGTGCGCGTTATGCGCCTTGACGATCACCGGGCAACCGGCGGCGAGTGCCGACGCGGTATCGCCGCCCGCCACGGAGAAGGCCAGAGGGAAGTTGCTGGCACCGAACACTGCGACGGGGCCGAGGGCGATATGGCGCTGGCGCAGGTCGCCACGGGGCAGGGGGTGGCGCTGGGGCTGTGCGGTATCGACGCGCACGTCAAGCCATTCGCCCAGGCGCACGGTGCGGGCAAAAGCGCGCAGTTGCCCGCAGGTACGGCCGCGTTCACCTTCAATGCGTGCGCGAGGCAAGCCAGTTTCGGCGCAGGCGCGTTCGACCAGCTCATCACCCAAGGCTTCGATGTGGGTGGCGATGGTTTCGAGCAACGTGGCGCGATCTGCCAAGGTGGTTTCGCGGTAAGCGTCAAACGCGGCCCACGCCAGTGCGCAGGCCTGATCCACGTGCTGCTCATCCCCGCCAGCGTAGGCGGGTTCCAGTGGGGTGTTGGTGGCGGGGTTGATCGCGCGGATCGCATCGCGATGGCCGGAGATGGATTGCTGACCGATCAGCAGCTTGCCTGTCAGAGTCATGGGGACATCCTGGAAAACAGAGGAGTGTTGTAGGAGCGAGCTTGCTCGCGAAAAACGTGCCTACAACGCGTTCATTCAGGCTGAGCGCGTTATCGTTAACGATCTTCGCGAGCAAGCTCGCTCCTACAAAGAATCAAGCGGCGTTCTGTTCTGTCGACCAGTTGGCATACCACTGGCGGAACAGCGCGTACTGCTGCTCGGCATAGCGGCGCTGGGCCGCGCTGAGCTCGTCGGTTTCGTTGAAGTGCAGGGCGTAACCCTGGTCACCGTTGAGCACCATCAAATGCTTGTAATACAGCACCAGGTCGCAGCCCTCGTCGAACGACGACAATACCGCCAGCGCAGCTTCCAACTCACGTGCCTGGCGCCGCGCCTTGGCATCGCCCTTGGCGGCTTTTTTGCTCAGGGCCACCAGTTGCAGCACTTCGCGCGGCAGTGCATTGCCGATGCCGGTGATGGCGCCGGTGGCGTTGCAGTTGACGAAGCCGTGGACCACTTGGGTATCGACGCCGACCATCAGGGTCACATCGTCATCCTGGGAGGTGATGTTTTCCGCGGCATAACGCAAGTCGGCGGCACCGCCAAACTCCTTGAAGCCGATCAGGTTCGGGTGTTCGCGGCGCAGTTCGAAGAACAGGTCGGCGCGGGTGGCGAAACCGTAGTAGGGGCTGTTATAGATCACCGCCGGCAGGTTGGGGGCCGCGTTGAGGATCGCTGCAAAGTGGGCCTTTTGCGCGGTGACCGAAGCACCACGGGACAGCACGCGGGGAATGACCATCAAACCATGGGCGCCGACTTTAGCGGCATGGGCTGCATGGGATACGGCTTCACGGCTGTTCACCGCACCGGTGCCGACGATGGTTGGCACACCCGCCGCCACCAGGCGCGCCACGCCTTCCTGGCGCTGGGCCTCGGTGAGCAGCGGCCAGTCGCCCATGGAGCCGCAATACACCACGGCACTCATGCCGATGTCGATCAGCTCGCGACCCTTGGCCACCAGGGCGTCGAAGTCCGGTTGGCGTTCGGCGGTGCAAGGGGTCATCAGGGCGGGCATGCAGCCGGTAAAGATGTTGTCGCTCATGGTGCTAACTCCGGTTTCAGTTGAATTGATCAAGGGCTCAGATGCCCCAGGCAAACGGGTCTTGTTCGTCGATCAGCAGGGTGCTGTCGGCGGTCATGTAGGCGCGGCCGGTGATGAAGGGGCGTACGTGTTCGCCGTCCCACTCATAGCGGCCGAGGAATTGGCTGCCGGTGATGCTGGCTTGTACCCAGGGTTCTCCTGCGGCCAGTTTTGCGTCGGCGGCCAGGCAGGCGAGCTTGGCGCTGGTGCCGGTGCCGCAGGGGGAGCGGTCATAGGCTTTGCCAGGGCACATCACAAAGTTGCGGCTGTCGGCGTGGGCGTCGTCGGCGAACAATTCGATATGGTCGATCAGCGCACCGTCTGCGCCACGGATGCCTTGGGCTTCGAGGGCCTTGAGCATCGCCCAGGTGTAGTCGGTCAGGGCCTCCACGTTATCCATCTGCAACTCATGGCCGTGGTCCGACACCAGGAAGAACCAGTTGCCGCCCCAAGCGATGTCGCCCAGCACCACGCCGTGCCCAGGCACCTCAACAGGCACCTGTTTGCGATAGCGGTAAGCGGGCACATTGCGCAGGGTCACGCTGCCGTCGTCGTGCAAGGTGGCCGCGACCGGGCCGACCGGCGTATCGAGGCTGTGCACGCCCGGTTGGATCAGCCCCAGGTGGTGCAGTGAGGCAACCAGGCCGATGGTGCCGTGGCCGCACATGCCAAGGTAGCCGGCGTTGTTGAAGAAGATCACCCCGCAGGTCGCCCCCGGCGTGACGGGCGCGCAGTACAGCGCGCCCACCAGTACATCGTTGCCCCGTGGCTCCAGCAGGCAGGCGCGGCGCCATTGATCGTGATGGGTGCGCAGGTGCTCCAGTTGGTCGGCGATCGTGTCGCCAACCAGCGTGGGGAAACCGCTCATGACCAGGCGCGTAGGTTCACCGCCGGTGTGTGAGTCAATCACGTGCAGCCGTTTCATAAGGCACTCCATCAGTGGGTGGTCGGGGACAGTGGGGCGCTGTAGTGCGTGTCGCTGACGGCTTCGCTTTCGTCCTCTTCCTGTTCAAGGCGCACCAAGTGGGCGGGCACGCCGGTGGCGGCGCCCCAGTAGTAGATGCCCAGGGCGCAGGCCGCCACCACCAGGGTGTCAAACGGGTGGCTGATCACGCCGATACCGCCAAAGCTGCCGAGTTTGGAGAGCAGGATGGTCACGGCGTAGAAGCCGATCAGCCAGGCCGATGAGCGAACTTGTTGCTTGAGGTTCAGGTGCGCGGTCGGCACCCAGCGTGCGCAGAGCAGGTACACCACAAACATCAGGATTTGCAGGCCCAGCAGCCAGGACACGGTGCTCCAGCCCGACCAGTACACGATCAGCGCAGCGATGATGAACGACAGCGGGCCCAGCACCGCCATGCCCTTGACCCGAAACGGGCGTGCCATGTCCGGTGCATTGCGGCGCAGGGCGGCGACCGTTACCGGGGCCACGGCATAACTGAGGATCAGGGCAGCGGACACCACGTTGATCAGCGCTTCCCAGGACGGGAACGGCAAGGTCCAGAACACCGACAGGCCAAAGGTCAGCCATAGCGCCGGGCGCGGGATGCCGGACTTTTCATCGATGCGCGTGAAGACCTTGAAGAAGGTGCCGGTCTGCGCCCAGCCATACACCACGCGCGGGGTGGCGTTCATGTAGATATTGCCGCAGCCGCTGGGGGAGATCACCGCATCGGCCACCACCAGGTAGGCCAGCCAGCCCACGCCCAGCGCCAGGGCGATATCGCGATAGGGCAGGGCCAGTTCCTTGCTGATGCCGGCCCAGCCATTGGCGAGCATTTCGGTAGGCACGCCGCCGAGGAACGCGGTTTGCAGAAGCACATAGATGGCCGTAGACAACAGTACTGAGAGGATCAGGGCGATGGGGATGGTGCGCTGTGGATTTTTCACTTCGCTGGCCACCGAAATGATCGGCGTGAGCCCCAGGTAGGCAAAGATCACCCCGCCTGCCGACACCGCCATCTCGATGCCCGACAAGCCGAACGGTGCAAACCCATGCACTTGGAAGTTCGCAGGCTTGAAGAAGGTAAACAGCACGCCGATCACCAGCAACGGCACGATGAACTTGAACACGCTCACCAGGTTATTGGCGATGGCAAAGGTCTTCACGCTGCGGTAATTGAGCACAAAGAACAGGCACAGCAGGGCAAATTGCACCAGCCAGCCCAGGGTAGTCGGGTCACTGGAGCCGGCCTTGGTCAGCTGGGGAAACCAGGCTGCCGCGTATTGACGCGAGGCGACCACTTCAATCGCCACCAGGCTGGAAAACGCGATCAGCGTGATAAAGCCCATCAGGTAACCCAGCAACGGGCCATGGGAGTACACCGGGTAGCGCACCACGCCGCCAGCGCGGGGCAGGGCGGCGCCGAGTTCGCAGTAGACAATGCCCAGCAACAGCACAGCGAACCCCCCGAGCAACCAGGAAAAAATCCCCGCCGGGCCTGCGATGGCAGACACGTGGCTGGCGGCGAACAACCAACCCGAACCGAAGATGGCCCCCAACCCGATAAAGGTGAGGTCCATCAGTGACAGCTGTTTCTTGAACTTGCCTTGGCCTGACATAGCGGCGCCTTCTTGTGAGTTATTGGATAGGCATGCAGTGGCGCTATCCTGAACCCACAGGCCTGGCTGACGATTGGTGTTTTATGCGGCGATGGATGACGAATTCAGCACAATTTGCCGCGCTCGACAGCGCTCGGCCTATGGCGCAATCTGCTGGCTGTCGACGAATAAAAGGGCAGATAAAGTCATGTTGCAGAGCGCGTTCGCGAGCCTTTTCCAGGGCAGCCGACCCCACAGCATCGAGCAGCTATTGAGCGGGGTAGAGCAGTTGCTGCCGATGCTCGATGTACTGCCCAATGCCGCGATTTTCATCAAGGACATCGACGCCCGCTACGTGCTCGCCAACCGTACCCTGGTGCAACGCTGTGGTCTCAAGCAACTGCAACCGTTGCTGGGCAAGACCAGCGCCGAAGTGTTTCCCGCGCAATTGGGCCCCGGTTATACCGAGCAGGACCGACGTGTGTTGAAACAGGGTTTGGTACTGGAAGACCAACTCGAATTGCACCTCTACGGCACCCGCGAACCCGGTTGGTGCCTGACCCACAAATGGCCGCTGTACAACCGGCTAGGCGCGATCATCGGCCTGGCCGGGATCTCGGTAGACCTGCAATCGGCCAGTGAAACCCACCCGGCCTATCAGCGCCTGGCGGCGGTGGACGAACACATCCGCAGCCACTTCAACCGCCGTGTCACCCTGGGTGAACTGACCCGAATCGCCGGGATTTCCGTGGCGCAACTGGAGCGTTACTGCAAGCGCGTGTTTCACCTCACGCCCCGGCAAATGATCCAGAAAGTCCGGCTGGAACATGCCCGGCGGTTGTTGCATACCGAGTTGCCGATTACCGAGGTGGCGCTGCAATGCGGCTACACCGATCACAGCGCGTTTACCCGGCAGTTCAAATCTTCAACCGGCTTCACGCCGAGGCAGTACCGGCAGGCGACGCAAGGCTCGGTACCAGACGGCATGCCAGACGCATAACCATTGTGGGAGCGGGCTTGCTCGCGAATGCAGAGTGTCAGTGCCGGATAGGCTAAATGACCCACCGCATTCGCGAGCAAGCCCGCTCCCACA
This sequence comes from Pseudomonas sp. MF6394, assembly GCF_002018845.1. Lineage (NCBI taxonomy): Bacteria > Pseudomonadati > Pseudomonadota > Gammaproteobacteria > Pseudomonadales > Pseudomonadaceae > Pseudomonas > Pseudomonas sp. MF6394. The sequence goes on along the minus strand of NZ_MVOJ01000014.1, from coordinate 86,184 downwards.
TTTTTGAGCCGCCGCCAGCCCCGACGCTATTGCGATGCAACGAATGGCGCGCGCACCCCTCATATGCTTACACCGAGATTTTTCACCACCACAGGTACCGAGCTTATGACCGCGGCGAACAACGATCATGTGAACTGGCTGGTGCAACATTCCATGCTCCACGCAGCGCGGCAGCGGGCCAAGCTCTATTCGGGGCAAGGGCGCTTGTGGCAGCAGCCCTATGCACAGACCCGGCCGCGTGACGCTTCAGCCTTGTCGTCCGTGTGGTTCACTGCCTACCCCGCGTCGATTGTCACCCGCGAAGGCGGCACCGTGCTGGAAGCGTTGGGGGACGAAACCCTGTGGCATACCCTGTCCAAAATCGGTATCCAGGGCATTCACAATGGCCCGTTGAAGAAGTCCGGTGGCTTGTCTGGTACCGAGCACACGCCGACCATCGACGGTAATTTCGACCGCATCAGCTTCGACATCGACCCGCAACTGGGCACCGAGGCACAATTGCAGGCGTTGACGCGCATGGCTGCCGCGCACAATGCGGTGATCATCGACGATGTGATCCCGTCCCACACCGGCAAAGGCGCGGATTTTCGCCTGGCGGAAATGGCCTATGAGGACTATCCCGGCCTGTACCACATGGTCGAAATCCGCGAGGAAGACTGGCCGTTGCTGCCCGACGTGGCCGACGGACGCGATGCGCAAAACCTCAGCCCCTCACAGGTAGACGCGCTGCGCGACAAGCACTACATCGTCGGCCAATTGCAGCGGGTGATTTTCTTCGAGCCCGGCGTCAAGGAAACCGACTGGAGCGCCACCCCGGTGGTGCTCGGCGTAGATGGCAAGCCGCGACGCTGGGTCTACCTGCATTACTTCAAGGAAGGCCAGCCGTCGCTCAACTGGCTTGACCCTTCGTTTGCCGCGCAGCAGATGATCATCGGTGATGCGCTGCACGCCATTGATGTGATGGGCGCGAAAATCCTGCGTCTGGATGCTAACGGCTTTCTCGGCGTGGAGCGCAAGCTCGACGGCACGGCCTGGTCCGAAAGCCATCCGCTGTCGATCACCGGCAATCAGTTGCTCGGCGGCGCCATTCGCAAGGCGGGCGGCTTCAGTTTTCAGGAGCTCAACCTCACTGTGGACGACATCGCGTCCATGTCCCATGGCGGCGCCGACCTGTCCTATGACTTCATCACCCGGCCGGCCTACCAGCATGCGTTGCTGATGGGCGACACCGAATTCCTGCGCCTGATGCTGCGCCAGATGCACAGCCTCGGCATCGACCCCGGCTCGCTGATTCACGCGCTACAGAACCACGATGAACTGACCCTGGAGCTGGTGCACTTCTGGACGCTGCACGCCCATGACAGCTTCCTGTTCCAGGGCCAGACTTTCCCCGGCAACATCCTGCGCGAGCATATCCGCGAGCAGATGTATGAACGACTGACCGGCGAACATGCGCCGTATAACCTCAAGTTCGTCACCAACGGCGTGTCCTGCACCACTGCCAGTATTATCACTGCAGCCCTGGGGATCCGTGACCTGGAGGCGATCACCCCGGCGGATATCCAGCAGATTCGCCAGATCCACTTGCTGCTGGTGATGTACAACGCCATGCAACCTGGGGTGTTTGCCTTGTCCGGCTGGGACCTGGTGGGCGCGTTGCCGTTGGCGGCCGAAGACGTGGCGGACCTGATGGCCGATGGCGATACGCGCTGGATCCACCGTGGCGCCTATGATCTGGTAGACCTGAACCCCGACGCTGAGCTGTCGGCGGGGCAAATGCCGCGCTCCAAAAGTCTGTATGGCAGCCTGAACAGCCAACTGCAGGACCCAGAGTCCTTTGCCTCCCAACTGCAAAAAATCCTCGCCGTGCGCCGCGCTTACGACATCGCCGCGAGCCGCCAGATCCTGGTGCCAGATGTTGAGCACCCAGGCTTGCTGATCATGGTTCACGAACTGCCGGCGGGTAAGGGCACGCAAATCACTGCGCTGAATTTTGGTGCCACGCCGATCACCGAAACCTTGCACCTGCCCAACATCGCACCGGGGCCGGTGGTGGATATCATCAATGAGCGGGTGGAAGGCGATTTGACCGAGGAGGGCGCGTTCACGATCACGCTGGACGCTTATGAAGGGCTGGCGTTGCGGGTGGTGAGCAGCACGCCGATGTAAATCGCCTGTAGGAGCGAGCTTGCTCGCGAAAAACGTCAACGATAACGCGTGCTTCCTGAATAAACGCGGCGTTTGTGAGTTTTTCGCGAGCAAGCTCGCTCCTACAGGGTAAACCAGACGATCAGTGGTGCTTGTTCTTGTGCTTATGCTTGTTGCCTTTGTGCTTGCCACCACCGGAACGATGACCGCTCTCGTCATCGGCCAGATTATTACCCAACGCGCCACCGGCTGCGCCGCCCACGCCCGCGCCAATGGTGGACCCGGTGCTACCGCCCAGGCGATTACCAATCAGCGAGCCGCCCGCCGAGCCCAAACCGCCGCCAATCGCCGCTTCGGTCTTGTTGCCCTTCTGCGCACCCACCGCACTCCCGGCTGCGCCCCCCACGCCTGCACCGATGGCCGCACCGGTCGAGCCACCCAGCTGTTGGCCGACCACATTGCCCAACACACCGCCGACACCGCCTCCCAGCGCCGCCGTACCATCTCCAGCGGCCAGGGCCCCTTGGGAGATCAGGATGCCCAATGCCAGGGCCGGGAATGTCATTTTCATTTTTTTGTACCTCAAGGGCTGTCTCAGGCGCTCACGGGTTAAAGCACGCCTGGCGGTGTGATTAGAGCACAGGCCACCGCACCAGGGTCTCGGTGATTGCCCGTGCGCAAGAAATTTTTTTCAGCCCTCTTGAATTCTTTTAGCGCGTCCATAAATTTTTGATCACGCGATGCCGAATCCGGGTCGCGTACTAAATCACTTGGAGAAACTCAGGAGATTTTAAAATGGCTACTACCCTGTCGTTGGCCCCACTGTTCCGTCAATCGGTGGGCTTTGATCGCTTCAATGATCTGTTCGAGTCGGCGCTGCGCAGCGAGGCTCCGAATTCCTATCCACCTCACAACGTGGAAAAGCACGGTGACGACGCGTACCGCATTGTCATCGCCGTCGCTGGCCTGACCGAGGAGGATCTGGATATCCAGGTCGAGAGGGGTGTATTGACGGTTTCCGGCGGAAAACGCGAAACCGACGATAAGGTCGCTTACCTGCACCAGGGCATTGCCCAACGTGCGTTCCGGTTGTCGTTCCGCTTGGCCGACCATATCGAAGTACGTGGCGCATCCCTGACCAACGGTTTGCTCAACATCGACCTGCTGCGTGAAGTGCCTGAAGAGGCCAAGCCAAAACGCATTATGATTGGTGGCGAGGCCAAGCCCGAGCTGCGTCAGGTCAGCTTGCAGTAAAACAATCGGCGGTAAAAAGGCGCTCTGCGGAGCGCCTTTTTTGTGCGCGCTGCAAACCCAGGCCCTCTAAGCCTGGGTGTTGGGTGCAAACAACTGCCTGGCCTCGGCAAAGCATTTCTCGGCGATGGCCGAGCGCGGTTCGGTCTTGCGCATCACCATGCCCAGGGGCGCGAGGACGCTGGCGTCCGGCAGGTGGATGAACGCCAGGTTCTCAATCGGGCTTTCCAGGCCGCTGTCCAACGGCATGATCGCGCAACAGAAGCCTTCGTGAATGGCCTGGAACAGTTGATAGGTGGAGTCGCTTTCCAGAATCGGCTGGGGATCGAGACCGCGGCTGCGGAAACTCAAGTCGATGGATTTTCGATAGTGCATGCCATTGCTGATCATCCCCAGAGGCAGTTGGGCGGCTTCTTCCCAGCTCATCTGGGTGCCTTCGAAGTGGAAGTGGCGGGTGTCGTACAGCAGGCCGACACGGGTTTCGCCCAGTTCGAAAAATTCCAGGTAGTTGGGGCTCACGTGGTCCAGGTAGCACACGCCCAGGTCCAGTTGGTTGGTGCCCAAGGCTTCGATGATTTTGTCCGAGCTCATGGAGGTGAGGCTGAACTTCAGTTCCGGGAAGCTGTGGGACAAGCCCTGGATGAAGCTGATCGGGTTGAAGCCGCTCAGGGGCACCAGGCCCAGGCGCAGGTTACCGACCAACTGGCCGCGACACGCAGCCGCTTCGGCGAACAGGCCGTCGTGGGCGGCGAGCAGGGTCCTGGCCCAGGCCAATACGCGTTCGCCGGCCTGGGTGAAGCCTTCGAAGCGTTGGCCACGGGTCACCAGTTCCAGGCCCAGTTCTTCCTCCAAGTTACGCAGGCGCATCGACAGGGTGGGCTGGGTGATGTTGCAGCGGGCAGCGGCCTGGCCGAAATGGCGGGTCTGCTCCAGCGCGATCAGGAATTTAAGTTGTTTGATGTCCATGAAGGCACCTGCCTGGAAATGAGCCGATGATCGCATTGTAACGACCGGCACGTCCAAGTGCCCTTGCCACGGTGCGGCTGCATTGTTCCATTTTTGAGATGGAGCGGCCCGTTTCAGCCACTACCTAACCCCGAACGCGATGACTAAGGTGGTCCCACTGTTTTTTTGGGTGGGCCAACGTCTACACCCGGGCCATGCCGCATTAGCAGTTTCTGATCCAGAGCTACATCAAGGCACACCAAGTGGCAAACAACCACGAAGTACTAGACTCACAGCGCACCTAAATACGCTGGGGCCTTTTGCGGCAAGCCCATGTTGGGCGCTGCCTCTATTTATCAGGAGTATGAAGATGTCTACACCTTACGTTCGTTTGGACAAAGACAACGCCGCGGTGCTGTTGGTCGACCATCAGGCCGGCTTGCTGTCATTGGTTCGTGACATCGACCCGGACAAGTTCAAGAACAACGTGCTGGCCCTGGCTGACCTGGCCAAGTACTTCAAGTTGCCGACCATCCTCACCACCAGTTTCGAAACCGGCCCCAATGGCCCGCTGGTGCCCGAGCTCAAGGCACTGTTCCCGGATGCGCCGTACATTGCGCGCCCAGGCCAGATCAACGCCTGGGACAACGAGGATTTCGTCAAGGCCATTAAGGCCACGGGCAAGAAGCAATTGATCATTGCCGGCGTCGTGACCGAAGTGTGCGTGGCGTTCCCGGCGCTGTCGGCCCTGGCCGAAGGCTTTGAAGTGTTTGTGGTCACCGACGCCTCCGGTACTTTCAACGAACTGACCCAGCAGTCGGCCTGGGCTCGCATGTCGGCCAACGGCGCGCAACTGATGACCTGGTTTGGCCTGGCCTGCGAGCTGCATCGCGACTGGCGCAACGACATCGAGGGCTTGGGGACGTTGTTCTCCAACCACATTCCCGACTACCGCAACCTGTTCACCAGTTACAACGCGTTGACTGAAGGCAAGTAAGCCTGCTGGCGATCTGGGTCTATACCGATTCGATGCGACACTGGATCTGTGGCCAGAGAGCTTGCTCACGCGAAGGTCTGATAACCGACGCGCGATCCAACTGTGGGAGCGGGCTTGCCTGCGATGACGGCCTGCCAGCCGACATTTACCTACCTGATACCCCGCAATCCAACTGTGGGAGCGGGCTTGCTCGCGAAGGCGGCCTGGCAGGCGACACAGTTGGATTGTGTACATATCCATTGCTGCGGTAACGGCCGCTTAGGGTTCCGCCCTGACGGCGGCTCACTTTTGAACAGCGCAAAAGTAAGCAAAACGCTCTTGCCCCACCACTCGGCACCTCGCTTAGGCTCGGTGTGCCCGTAATTCGCCAGTGATTTGGGGGGCCGCCGCCACGCGCCATCCATGGCGCGGGGCGGCTAAACCGGCATCCCTGCCGGTTTACCCCTCAAATCCCTGTCGAATTCCGGCCAGCGTGGTTTAACGGGGCGCCTGAGATCAAGATCACAAGCAGATCAAGAGCAAGATCAAGAGCGGCTCGCTTCGCATCGTGGTTAGCGTTGAGCGCTACAGAGTTGTGTAGATACCTATGGTCATCGCAGGCAAGCCACACACAGTTGGATCGCGGAGCATCAATGGGATCAGCTTCTACCGTCGCGGGAGCAAGATCAGCACCGCTAGAAGGATGACAGCACTTTAGTCGTATTTTGTTACTAACCCATGTCCTAAAAATTCAGCCCTGTGGCGGCAAAGTGGGACAAAACGCCATCTCGCCATTCAATTTTCATAAAAATGTAACAACCCTGCTTCACAGTTCGGGAGCCCGTCACCACAACGAGTTCCTTTTAATGAAAAGCTTGATGAAGTCCGCAGCACTCGCCATTACGGTATCCCTGTGTGCCTCCTCCGTGACCTTCGCCGCCGAGAACGTACGCCTCACCGGCTCCGGCGCCAGCTTCCCTGCACCGATCTACCTCACCTGGTTCAAGGATTTCAGCAAGAAGACCGCTGGCGTCACCGTGGATTATCAATCCAAGGGCAGCGGCGCAGGTGTGCAGGACTTCCTGAATAAAACCGTCGACTTCGCCGCCAGTGACTCGGCCATGAAAGACGAAGACATCGCCAAGGTCGCCGAAGGCGTGCAACTGCTGCCAATGACCGCCGGTGAAATCGTGCTGGCCTATAACCTGCCGGGCAATCCCAAGGGCCTCAAGCTGCCACGCGATGTTTACTCCAACATCTTCCTGGGCAAGATCACCAAGTGGAACGACCCACAGATCGTTGCTGCCAACCCGGACCTGAAGCTCACCGACACGCCGATCACTGTAGTGGTGCGCGCAGATTCCAGCGGCACCACAGCGGTATTTACCAAGCACCTGGCCACCATCAACCCTGAATTCAAAACGGCGCTGGGGGAGGGCAACACCGTCAACTGGCCGGCCAGCGACAAATTCATCAAGTCGCCCAAGAACGATGGTGTGACCGCCACCGTACGCCAGACTCCAGGCGCGATTGGCTACATCGAATACGGCTTCGCCAAACTGGCCAAGGTTGACTTCGCCCAGTTGCAGAACAAGGCCGGCCAGTACGTGGTACCGAACGCCGAAAGCGGCGCCGAGGCCCTGGCCGCCGTGAAAATGCCGGAAAGCCTGGTGGCCTGGTTGCCGGACCCGGACGGTGCCAAGTCTTACCCGATCACCTCGTACACCTGGATGATCTTCCGCAAGGACAACGGCAACCCTGCCAAGGCCAAGGCCATGCGTGAAATGGTTGAGTATAGCCTGACCGAGGGGCAGAAAATCGCCGACTCCATGGGCTACATCCCGCTGCCGCCATCGGTGGTGGAGCAGGTTCGCAAAGCCTCCGCCAACATTCAGTAACACCCGTGAGGCCGCTCTCGGTGTGGGCTGTTTGCCGCGCCGGGGGCGTTTCCCCCCTGTTCCGGAATTAGCCAATGAACAAACCTTTCGTCGTACCGGTTAACCGGGATTCTGCCTGCCAACCTCCCTCGGCCAAAGACTTCCTGGTCGATCGCACCTTCCGTGGGCTCGCGCGAATCGGGGTGGTACTGATTCTGGCGTTGGTCGCAGCCTTGGTCTTCGAGGTGGGACGCAAGGCCTTGCCGGGCATGGAAAAGCACGGGTTCGATGTGCTTTTTGGCAGTGTCTGGGACGTTAACCAAGGCAAGTACGGGATCCTGCCGGCTATTTGGGGCACGCTCTACAGTGCTTTTATCGCGCTGCTGATTGCAGGCTTTTTCGGTGTCAGCATGGCGATTTTCCTCACTCAGGACTTTCTGCCGGCCAAGCTGGCAGCGGTGTTTCGCACCATCGTTGAATTGCTCGCGGCCATCCCCAGCGTGGTGTATGGCTTGTGGGGCATCTACGTGGTGATCCCGGCCATTCGGCCACTGACCACCTGGTTGAACAGCGAACTGGGTTGGATACCGTTTTTCGGCACGTCCTTGAGCGGGCCGGGGTTGCTGCCGGCGGCGCTGGTATTGGCCATCATGATTCTGCCGACGATTGCCGCCGTGTCCCAGGACGCGCTCACCAGCGTGCCGATGAAAACCAAGCAGGCCGCCTATGGCATGGGCACCACCCACTGGGAGGCGATCCTCAAGGTGATGGTGCCGTCTGCCGCCACCGGTATTTTTGGCTCCCTGGTACTCGGCCTCGGCCGTGCGCTGGGCGAAACCATGGCGCTGGCGATGTTGGTGGGCAATGCCAACAACATTTCCCTGTCGCTGTTCGCGCCGGCCAATACGTTGGCAGCCTTGTTGGCGCTGAACTTCCCCGAAGCCGGGCCCAACGAGGTGGAGGTCTTGATGTACGCCGCCCTCGTCTTGATGTTCATTACCCTGCTGGTGAATGTCATCGGTTCCATGATCATGCTCTACGCCCAACGGGGTAATCGATGATGACGAATCTCACATCCCCTATCACCGCTGTACCGAGCTTGCAGCGCAAGTTCGAAGGCCGCGCCTTGCGCAGCCTGGTGTTAACCACATTGGTATGGCTGGGCGCGCTGCTGGCCAGTGTGCCGCTGATTTCAGTGCTCTACATGCTGATCACCCGTGGCGGCGCACGCCTGAGCCTGGAGGTGTTCACCGAACTGCCGCCCACCGGCTTCGAAACGGGCGGCGGTTTCGGCAACGCCATGGCCGGCACCTTTGTGATGGTCGGTATCGCTGCGGCGATTGCGGTGCCGGTCGGCATCATGGCCGCGATCTTCCTGGCCGAACTGGGGCCGGACAGCAAATTGGCCAACGCTGCACGCTTTGCCGCCAAGATGCTCACCGGCTTGCCTTCGATCCTGGCCGGCGTGTTTGCCTATGCCTTGGTGGTGATGACCACCGGCACTTACTCGGCACCAGCAGGCGGCGTGGCCCTGGCGGTATTGATGCTGCCCATCGTGGTGCTGACGGCTGAAGAGTCGATGCGCATGGTGCCCAAGATCATGAAGGACGCCGCCTACGGCATGGGCTGCACCCGCTCCCAGGTGATCTGGAAGATCATCTTGCCGACCGGCCTGCCGGCGATCCTCACCGGCGTAATGCTTGCTGTGGCTCGTGCCGCAGGCGAAACCGCGCCGTTGCTGTTTACCGCGCTGTTCAGCAACTACTGGATCTACCACGACGGCGACCTGGCGGTGATGAACCCCACGGCTTCCCTTGCCGTGTTGATCTACAACTTTTCCGGCATGCCCTTCGACAACCAGCTGGAGCTCGCCTGGGCGGCCTCGTTGGTGTTGGTGATGATCGTGCTGGTCGTAAATATTGTGAGCCGTATCTTCGGCAAGCCTAAGTATTAAGAACGGGAGCATCTGAATCTTGAACGTCTCAACTGCGCAAATAGCCGCTCCGTTTGTCACCCAATCGCCTGTGGTCATGGACTGCAAGCTGGACCGGATTTTCTACGGCAATTTCATGGCGGTGCGTGACAGCCATGTGCCGATCGAGAAAAACAAGATCACCGGTTTCATCGGCCCGTCCGGCTGCGGCAAAAGTACGGTACTGCGCAGCCTCAACCGCATGAACGACCTGGTGAAGGGCTTTCGCTTCGAGGGCCACGTGCACTTTCTGGGGCAGGACGTGTACGGCAAGGGCGTAGACCCGGTGGTGGTGCGCCGTTACATCGGCATGGTGTTCCAGCAGCCGAACCCGTTCTCCATGAGCATCTTCGACAACGTCGCCTTCGGCCTGCGCCTGAACCGCTACAAAGGCGACTTGGGCGACCGCGTCAAGCACGCCCTGCAAGGCGCGGCGCTGTGGGATGAGGTCAAGGACAAGCTCAAGGTCAGCGGTCTGTCGCTCTCCGGTGGCCAGCAGCAACGGCTGTGTATTGCCCGCGCTATCGCCACCGAGCCGGAAGTGCTGTTGCTCGATGAGCCGTGCTCGGCACTCGACCCGATTGCGACTCGCCGGGTAGAGGAACTGATGGTGGAGCTGAAGAAGGATTACACCATCGCCCTGGTCACCCACAACATGCAGCAGGCCATCCGCGTAGCAGACACCACGGCGTTTTTCTCGGTGGATATTTCCCAGGGCACGCGCACCGGCTACCTGGTGGAAATGGGCCCGACCGCGCAGATTTTCGGCAGCCCACGTGAACAGATGACCGAGGATTACATCAGCGGCAAGTTCAGCTGAGTCCCCATGTTCGATAAAAACCGCACGTGCGCCACCGTCAGCCCAGGAATGCCAATGTCTGCAACGCATCGTCTTGATTTGTCAGCGATTGAACGCGCGCTCCGTAAAGTGCAGAGCCGCTTTGCCGAGCTCAGCACGCAATTTACCGAGCCGCGCGACCCCTTGACCGACGAAGTGCTGCTCAACGTGCTTGAAGGCTATGCGCTGGTTGACGACTATGTCGCACGAGGCGTTGACCTGTTTGACCTTCATCATCTGGACCTGATGCTGGAGATCAACGCCACGGTGCTCTGCGGTAGCGACCCGGCGCGCCGCGTGGAATACGCGCAGCACCTGGCCGCCACCGAGGAGCACTTCTTCAACAACGTTGAAGGCGGTATCAAGGACTTGTTCAACTGGTACTGCGCGTATCGCAGTGAATCGGTATGGAAGCGTGCGGCCGGCGTGTATGTGCGCATCCTCAGCAAGCCGCAGTTGTTCATCGAAGGCAACAACCGCAGTGGCTCGCTGATCGTCAGCTATCTGCTGATGCGTGCCGGGTTGCCACCGTTTGTGCTGACGTTGGAAAATGCCGAGGGTTACTTCAATCCTTCTTCGGTGATCCGCAACTCGGCCAAACATGGGGTCAAGGCGTTGTATGAATTGCCCAAGATCAAGAAAAAGTACGCCGCCTTCCTGGAGGAACAGGCCCCGGATCCCAAGGCGTTTTTCTTGAGCGATACACCACAGCCTATCTATCAGGGAGGCCATTAATGCGCTGGTATCCAACACTCGCCAGCCGAGCCGTGCAAGCCGTCCAGCAAGCGGTCCTCACGCGTGTCGCCAAGCGCCCGCGGGTACGCATCTCCTTTGATATCGACGACACGCTGGCTTGCCAACTTGACCACGCTGATGTCGAGAGCAGTTGGCTGCCGGCCTGCGTTCATCGTTGGTGGGGAGAACCGCTGCGTATCGGTACCCGTTCGTTGACACGGGAGCTGCGGCGCCAGGGTTGCAGTATCTGGGTCTACACCTCATCTGGCAGGGCGCCTTCCTACATCAGGCGTTGGCTGATGCTGTACGGCATCCGTGTCGACGGCGTGGTCAATAGCGAGCGGCATAACCACGCCCTCACGGTGCATGGGCTGTCGAACACCCCCTCGAAATTTCCGCCGGCCTTCGATATTGATTTGCACGTGGACGATTCCGAGGGCGTGCGCCTTGAGGGCAACGACCACGGCTTTCGCGTGGTGGTGGTTGACCCGCAGGATGAGCATTGGGCGCAAAGAGTGCTTGAAGCGGTCGCGGGCGTGCAGGCACAACTGGCCCGTCAGCAATTGCCCAGGTTCAAGCAGCCTGTATGCCAACGTGCTGAGGTTTATTCTTCCTGAGTTCCAGAGAAACCTGAACTGCTTGAGCCCTTATTGCAGTTCACAACTTGCTATAAGGGCTTAATTGTCTTTGACTCATTAGTCACGAACAACACGGAACTTCACTTCTTGTTCGACAAACAGCGCTTATGGCGCTTTTGTCGTCTATATCCCTAAGTACATACCCTTACCTTCCGATAGTCGGTCACTTTAAGGCGGCACTTCTAGGCTAGTGTTGACGAGCTTCCTTAATGGTCAACCTCGATATTAAGCAACGAAGCAGCCTGAACAGAATGCACAACAACAACTTCAATGCATATTGTTTAGCCCGACGCATCAGGTATTACCGTTGAATTTCGGTGTTGATCGCTGGGCTCAAGGAGTACTGACATGGCTATATTCGATTACAAGGGGCAAGACGCCCGCGTCCTGATTTCAGATGCCTGGACCCTCGCCACTTACACCAGTGGTGTTGCCACAGTAGGCGCGCTCTACAACATTCCGGGGCTTGTGCTGGGCGAGGGCAATACCTTCGCGCTGCCCAAGGGCTGGCGTGAGATCGGCGCGAGCGAACTGCAGGTTGATAGCAGTCACACCGACATCACTGGAAGTTTTACCGGCGACGGCGTCTTTGGTTCTCAAGCCAGAGTGTTTGGTCAATACGATGACAGCGGCCAATTAGTCAAAATGGGTTTTTCCATTGCCGGCACCAACTCGCCAATTGATCTGCTGGGTTGGCCGGCGATGATCGATAACTCTTATATCAACGGCTACGACTACCTGCTCAATTCAATCAAGGATTACGCCACCGGCCACAACCTGAGCGGCAAGGATGTATTGGTAACTGGCTACAGCCAGGGTGGCTCGGTTACCAACAGCATGTATATCGGCAAGGACACTTTGGCAGACGGTTTTTTCAAGGATTCGGATTACTTTGGCATGGAGTCGCCCAAGTCCAGCAACAGCGACGGAATCTTTAACTTCGGCTTTGAAAACGATGTGGTCCACCGCCTCACGGGGCAAGAGACTGACGTGGGCAGCGCCATCATCGACGCGCTTCAAGGCAGTGACGCCAGTTACACCTCGACCACCGACAACATCGTGCTGTTCGACACGATCTACGCGCTACCAACCTGGCCCAATGGTCCGTTTTCGATTGCCAACCTGTCAGGGTGGGCCGCGCACCTGGAAGGCATTTTCATCAACCCTATCCAGCGTATCGCCCAATCGACTTTCTACGATTACATCGAACGCGACAGCACCATCGTCATCAGCAACCTCGACGCCATCAGCCGCAGCTTTACCTGGGTCAGCGACAAACAGACCGCCACCTCCAACCACTACGGCACACCGGCCTTCCTGCTGGGCACCGACAGTTCGGACAAGCTGCAGGACGGGCGCAGCGATGACTTCCTGGACGGGTTCAAGGGTGACGACAGTTTCCGCGTGAGTACCGGTACCGATATTGTCGCAGGCGGTGAAGGCAACGATAAAGTCTTCCTCAAAGGCACCGTGTCTTCCTACGAAGCGGTGAAGCTCAGCGATGGCACGTTGTTTCTCAACGACAGCAGCGGCCAATACGGCCTGAAGGAATTGCACGGCGTAGAACACGTGGAGTTCGAAACCGGCCTGGCCAACAGCCTCGGCCACGTGCCAGTGTTCGGCGGGCTCTTCGGTGGCATTGGCGAGGTCCTCACACCGGCCTATACGGTGACCAGTGGCAAACTCGACTTCGAAGGCCTGTTCGGCGCCGATAAGGCGTATGCCAAATCCATCGAAGGCAGCCAATTGGCCGACACCCTCAAAGGCACCGCCGCGCGTGACCTGATATTCGGCCAGAACGGCAATGACCGGCTCGACGGTGGCGCCGGCAATGACCTGCTGCACGGCGGCGAGGGCAACGACACGCTACTGGGCGGCACGGGCAACGACGCGCTGTATGGCGCCAGCGGCAATGACGTCTTGATCGGCGGGCTGGGCAATGACCAACTCAGCGGTGGCGTGGGCAGCGACCTGTTTGTTTTCGATCAACGCGGGTTCGGCCACGACGTGATCAGCGACTTCAACATTCACCAGAACGGGCAGGACCTGCTGGTGTTCGCCAAGTCGCTGTTTGCCAACGCGGATGCTGTGCTCGGAGCCACCACCCAGCATGGCAGTGACAGCGTAATTCTGGCGGGGGACAGCAGTGTCACCCTGGTGGGGTTCAATGCGGCGCAGTTGAGTGCAGAGATGATCAGCGTGGTTTGATGCCGGATCGGTAAAGCCGGTGATAAAACCTCACAGGATCGTTGATGCTGTGGGGTTTTTTCTTGCTTATCGCTTTATAGCAATCTGTCAGAAGGAAAAAGAAAGAGGACAGATTTATTTATAGGTTTGGCGAGTCCTTTTAGATATAACGAATGAGCCTCTGGAAAATAAATCTTTCCCCTTTTTTTTGCGAACACACATCACTCGAACAAGTACAGCTCGTGCGAATCGTAGACGTCAAATCGTCAGCCATCAACAGCAGCGCATTCAGCAGCACGCCAAAAACAGCAATGCCCATGTGCTCTTTAAACTGCTAGCCGATCCGGCGTTGATACAGTGCGGTTGGGGTTGACCTATTTCAAAGCCTCCGTACCAAAAGTGATAGAACCGTTATCAGAGGATTTTCTCTCTTGCTCTGAACGAACAATTCGCATGTTCTTGGGCGCGCTAACTCCTAGAGACACGCTTTCGCCCACGACCTTGATTACTTTTAATTGAATTTCGCCGCCGATGTATAGGCTTTTATTGAGCGTTCTCGTAATGACTAGCAATTGATATCCCTTTTCATTAGGTCCTTTATCCTCTGGATTAATCGCATGAATTTTGCGAAAAATATATAAGATTTATCTGATTGTTCTGCCGATAAATCTTATTGAATGCTTCGCTCCCTCGCCGGGAGAACTACAACGCATGGATAAAAGAGGGGCAAAAGGGGGTGGATTTTAATGGCCGTGGTCAACTAGTCCTGGGCGTAATGTTAAGTTCCTCCTCGGCCCGCGCTGGCGCCAACCCATCTTTGAATTGATGAGGGCTAATCCAGTTGTAGTGAGGGTGACGAAGAACTCTGGCGTGCCGGTCCTACGTCAACACACTTGTCGGGCTTTATGTTAGGCGTCAGATTGTTGGCCGCGAAACTGGTGCCACCAATTGAGATCAATATTAATGTCAAGCTCTTTGCTTACATTTTTTATGGTGTCAATGTCTTTGGGGAGGCTTGGGTCATTATTAATTGATCTTCTCAATGTTCCTAGCATGCACGCAGCGGTGTATAAAATTGCTTTTTCACACGCTATAGCGCGGGTGTAATGTTCTTTTTCAATATCTCGGATTTCGGATTCTTGGGTTATTATTTTTTCTATATTTACTTTTCTGTATATTGTTGACTTGCATTCGTCTTCAATCGAGTGCAGCTTTTTCAGCATGTTTTTTATATGAGCTGCTTGTGATTCCAGATCTAAAAGTCCGCGCTGCTGGGAGCTCGATAACATATCGTATGCGTTATCTATATTTGACTCTATTTTCGGGAAAATAAAATTTGGAGTTATAAATAACGTTCCTACGTATTTTTCAGGAGACCTAATGAAATTTTCTCGGTTTTTGATTGTTTCGGTTATTGAGGGTATGGCTCTGCATAAGATGGTTTCGAATGTTTTGAGTTTTGTTTCCAGTTTTGATTTTTGTTGTCGGGCTGAGAGCCTGCTTTTTAATATTTCAGTAAGCGGTGAAAGTAGAAAGCCAACGGCTGCTGCGAGTAGTATTTTGTAGATGTCGTTCATGTGCAAGTCCATTTGAATTGTGGGTTAGAAGTACAAGAGTATACGGTGAGGTTAGCTAATCGGAGTAGTAATTTTAGAATCCTGATTTTTAACGCTTCCCACAGCGTTGCCGCCCTTTATGCAATCAAGCACTTCTGCTGACTCACCTTGGTATTGTATGTGCGCACAGTACTCGAGGCTTGGATGTGACGCGCCTTGAGCTAACGAGCTGTAGGATGTTTTTTGGGCGGGCGGTCCGCAGGACATCGGGGAAGAAATTGCGGAACAGAAAAGATAAGGGCCTGCCCAGGTTTCCCTGGCAAGCCCTTGATATCTATGGTGCCCGAACCCGGAATCGAACCGGGACGCCCTTACGAGCGGGGGATTTTAAGTCCCATGCGTCTACCAGTTTCGCCATTCGGGCGGTAGCGCGGTGTAACAGGGTTGGGAATATATAGATCCAGCCGCTTCAGCGCAACCTCAAAGCCGGTTTTCCCGCATAAAGATGCGCAGGAAAAAGCGTGGCAGATCAGTGATCTACAGGGCCTTTGTGTCAAGTGCTGATGAACGCAAGCAACCCAGGAACAAGCCCCATAAATGACAGTCATAGCGATATGCCATTTCGGCATTTCGCCAGGAGTCGTTTGATGCTCAGTGTCCGTAAGCAGGCTTGGATCATGGCCGTGGGTGTGGCGGGTTTGTTGGGCACTGCCGTGTTCAGCTCGGCGCAGGCGGGGAGTGCGGTGCGGTGGGGTGAGTTTAGTGCGTCGTCTTCAGACAAGTTAACGGCCGGCTCGATGGACGTGGGCGGTGCCTATGTGTTGAAGCCGTCGGGTGTTTCCGTGGGGGATGTCGAGGCGCTGCAGGCCGGGCAAAAACAGAGTCAAAGCGAACTGCAAAGCTTGAAAAGCAAGGTGGAAGGGCAGGAGCGTGCGTTTGATGAGTTCAAGCGTAAGGACGGTTCGAGTGCCAGTAGCAGTGACAGTCAGCTGTCCAGTCTCAAGCGGACGGTGGATGAGCAGAAGAGCACGATAGAGCGGCAGAAAAGCGAGATCGACGGGCTCAAGCGCAGCCTGGATGATTTGAAGCGCAGTGTGGAGAATTTGAGCAGCAAGGTGAAGTGATTAGTGTGGGAGCTGGCTTGCCTGCGATGGCGGCCTGACAGCCGACATCTGTCTTGCTGACACCCCGCGATTCTACTGTGGGAGCGGGCTTGCTCGCGAAGGCGGCCTGACAGTCAACACAGGCGGATTGTGTGTATATCCATTGCTGCGGTAACGGCCACTTAGGGTTCCGCCCTGACGGCGGCTCACTTTTGAAAAGCGCAAAAGTAAGCAAAACGCTCTTGCCCCACCACTCGGCACCTCGCTTGGGCTCGGTGTGCCCGTAATCCGCCAGTGATTTGGGGGGCCGCCGCCACGCGCCATCCATGGCGCGGGGCGGCTAAACCGGCATCCCTGCCGGTTTACCCCCCAAATCCCTGTCGAATTCCGGCCAGCGTGGTTTAACGGGGCGCCTGAGATCAAGATCAAAAGCAGATCAAGAGCGACTCGCTTCGCATCGTGGTTACCGTCGGCTGCTACGGTCTGCAAAATTGTGTAGATACCTATGCTCGATGCAGGCACCTCGGTATTTCTGTCACACCGCGGCGCTGCAATCGCAGGCAAGCCAGCTCCCACATTGACCGTGTCTGTACTTAGTCAATCAGTGCCAGCAAGTCGGTGATCCCCACATCTACACCCGCCTGGCTCAGCAGTGTCGTCACCTGGCCGCGGTGGTGGGTCTGGTGGTTGAAAAAGTGCGCCAGCAGGCCGAAGAAGGGCTTCTCGGCGGCCAGGCCGCGCATGTTGTGATAGCGCAGGCGTTGGTCGAGGTGGGGCTCTTGCAGGCTGTGGGCCCAATCGATGATGAGTTGATCCAGCCAGGCGCGATGGGCCGCTAGTTCGGAAAGGCTGGGGAAGGCTACTTGCTCGAGGTCGCTGGGCGTGGCCACCCCGTTCAGCGGCGCCAAGGCCGCAAAGTTGGCCGGGTGTTCGGCAAAGCGTTTGAGCCAGACGGTGTCACCCAGCATCAGGTGGTTCAAGGTGCCGAAGATCGAACCGAAAAACGCTTGGCGGTCCAGAGTCAACTGCGCGTGTGTCAGGGTGCCGGCGGCGTCGTAGACCTTGCGGTTCATCCATTGGTTGTAGGTGGCCATCAGCGCAATGTGCTCGATGCGATTCACCGCTGTTCTCCCTTGTCGGCGTGATGGCGTCATCATAAAGCTTGCCCGCCCGACGGTCATGGTGTTCCATCGGGGGAGGACTATGTTTGATCAACGCCACTATTGCGCCCCGGGAGGGCGACACCATGAATACCAGCGATCTACTGGAACAACTGTTGCGTGCAGGGCAGCAAGGCGGCGGCGCTTCGGGCGGCGGCCTGGGCGGGTTGCTAGGTGGGCTGTTGAAGGGCGCCGGCACCGGCAGTGCATCTTCGGCTGGCGGCGGTTTGGGTGGTTTACTCGGTGGCCTGGGTGGCTTGTTGGGCGGCGCTCCGGCAGGGGGCACCTCCCAGACGCGTAGCGGCGGTGGGATGAACTACGCGGCGCTGGCGTCCCTGGGCATGGCGGCGTTCCAGGCGTACCAAGCCTGGCAACGCCAACAAGCTTCGGCACCGCAGCAAGCTATCCAGACCGTTGACCAGCTTGAAGGGCCTGAAGCCGAAGCCCATAGCCACGGCGTACTGCGTGCGTTGATCGCGGCGGCCAAGGCCGATGGCGAAATCGATGCACAAGAGCAGCAGATGATTTCCGCCGAGATCGGCCGTCATACCGACGACCCACAATTGCAGCAGTGGCTCGACGCCGAAGTTGCCAAGCCTCTGGATGCCGCCGATTTTGCCGAGTATGCCAATGACCCGGCAATCGCAACGGAGATTTATCTGGCGAGCGTGATGCTGGTCGATGACCAACAGGACGCCGAGCGTAATTACCTCGACGACCTGGCCGGTCAGTTGCAAATCGATCCGCAATTGCAGGTGCATCTGGAGCAGCAGGCCAAAGCCTAGAACCTCAGCGTCGCCCCAGTGGTCAGCCACTGGGCGCGATCGCCAATCAGGCTGCGCCCGACTAGCACGTCCACGTCGACAAATTCGCCGATGTGCAAACGCGGCCCAGCCTGCCAGGCCTGTTCGCCGCCTTCCTGGCCATAGCGCTCGCCAATCAATGTGAGCGCGTCTGCCAACTGATATTCGAACCCCGTGCCCCACGTCAGGCGATGCTGTTGATCACCCTCGTTGTAGGCGTGGCTCCAGCCGGCGTTCAGGTTCAGCCGCAGGGGCGCCAGGGGTTGCCATGTGAGTGGGATGTTCAGGTCTGCGCCATCAAACCCGTGATGGCGATCCAGCGCGACATGCGCCCCGACAGCAACCGCCAGTTCCAAGCCCAAGTCTTGCCGTGACAGCACCTGCACCTTGGCTTGCGGGCTGATCTGCGTCTCGCCTTTGCCTGCATCCGTGGCCCGTGACAACGCGGCGCCCCATTGCACGGCAGGCATGGCGCTGAACGTGCAGGCGGGCGACACGTTGCTGTTGTGGGTACTGCCCGCGTGCCGCTGGGCGCTGTACCAGGCGTCGACGTTGCATTCCCCCGGCGCGTTGATCGCACCGTCATCAACCACATAAGCGCCGCCTGCGGCTTGCGCTTTTGAAATCAACGCGACGACAAAGACCAGGCCCAGCGTTATGCCGATAAAGATCAAGTTGCGCTGCAATGCACGGCGCTTTGCTGGCGGCAGTAACAGCAGGGTGTGGCGAGCGTGGCGTGCGCGATATTTGGTAAACCCGTCGCGGCGCGCCGGCGTGTATTTTTTGTGCATGATGCACCTCGCTTTAATTCAGCTTTCTACGGTCAGCACCGAAATGCCGCTGGCTTTGGCCTGGCAGACCAGCTCCGAGGTATCGTCACCGCCGGGCAGGGCGATGATCAGGTCGGGGCGGCTGTCGGCCAGCATGAAGTGGTTGCGCTGGCGTTCGGCCTGTTTGCCGTGGCGCTGCCAATTGGGCGGGTAACGCACCACGTCGATACCGATTTCCCGGGCCCATTCCTCGATCTCGCTGCCGAGGAACTGGTTGCCGCCGTGGATCAACACCTGCACTGGGTGCAGGCGGTGGTAAGCGTCCAGCACGTGGCGGGACTTTTTGGTGTCGGCGTAATGACGACCTGCACAGATCAACACGCGCATGAGTAAATCCTTGTATTGCACGCAGGCGACCGGGCGGCCGCCTGCGTTTGAACGGCGGGGAGGGTCAGTACCACTGCTTGAAGCGGCGGATGTAGATCGTTTTCATCAGTTGGGCGACGCAGCAGTAAGCCAGCAAGGTGCCCACCAGCCATGGGAAGTACGCCAGCGGCAGCGGTTGCAGGCCTACCAGGGTGCCCAGCGGTGAGAACGGCACGTAGATGCCCAGGGCAATCACGATGCAGGTCATCATCAACACCGGCCAGGCGGCTGTGCTCTGGAAGAACGGGATCTTGCGGGTGCGCAGCATATGCACCACCAAGGTTTGCGAAAGCAGCCCCTCGATAAACCAGCCGGACTGGAACAGCGTCTGCATTTCCACACTGTTGGCCGAGAACACGTACCACATCAGCGCAAAGGTGGTGATGTCGAAGATCGACGAGGTCGGCCCGATCCAGATCATGAAGCGGCCGATGTTTTTTGCATCCCACTTGCGCGGCTTAGCCAGGTATTCCTTGTCCATCTTGTCCCAAGGCAGGGCCAACTGGGAGATGTCGTACATCAGGTTTTGCAACAGCAGGTGGATCGCCAGCATCGGCATGAACGGAATGAACGCACTGGCCACCAGCACCGAGAACACGTTGCCGAAGTTGGAGCTGGCGGTCATGTTCAGGTACTTCATGATATTGCCGAAGGTTTCGCGGCCCTTGAGCACGCCTTCTTCCAGCACCATCAGGCTCTTTTCCAGCAGGATGATGTCGGCCGATTCCTTGGCGATGTCGGTACCGCTGTCCACCGAAATACCCACATCGGCATCCCGCAGCGCCGGTGCATCGTTGATACCGTCACCGAGGAAGCCAACGGTGTGGCCGTTGGTTTGCAGGGCCTTGAGCACGCGGGATTTTTGCAGTGGCGTGAGTTTGGCGAACACCGTGCGTTCTTCCACGCGACGCAGCAAGGTGGCGTCGTCCATGGCTTCGATTTCCACGCCCAGCAGCGGCTGGCCGGGCTCCAGGCCAACCTGGCGGCAGATCTTGCTGGTGACCACGGCGTTGTCACCGGTCAACACTTTGATCGCCACGCCAATCTGTTGCAGCGCCGCAATGGCTGGGCCTGCGGTTTCCTTCGGTGGGTCCAGGAAGGTCAGGAAGCCCTGGATCACCAGGTTGCGCTCGTCGCTGGTGGTGTACTGCTGGCGTGCCAGTGCTTTGGGGATATTGCGGGTCGCCACTACGAGTACGCGGAAACCGTCTTCGTTGTAGTCATTGGCGAGCGCCAGCAGCGCCTCACGACGGCGGTCATCCAGGGGCAAGGCTTCGCCGGCCTCCATGACATGTGTGGCAATGCTCAGCATCTCTTCCACCGCGCCCTTGCACACCAGCAACTGGTCACCGGCGGCATCCTTGACCACGATCGACAGGCGACGACGAACAAAGTCGAACGGCAATTCATCGACCTTGCTGTAGGCAAACGGCACTTGGAACTTGGGGTTCTGTTCCGAGAACTGCACCACCGCCTGGTCCATCAGGTTTTTCATGCCGCTCTGGTGAAAGCTGTTGAGCCAGGCCAGGGACAGCACGGCGTCATCGCGCTGGCCGAAGGCATTGACGTGATGCTCGAGGATGATCTTGTCCTGGGTGAGGGTGCCGGTCTTGTCGGTGCACAGCACGTCCATCGAACCGAAGTTCTGGATCGCATTGAGGCGCTTGACCACCACCTTGCGCTTGGCCATGGCCGTAGCGCCCTTGGCCAGGTTGGCGCTGACGATCATCGGCAGCATTTCCGGGGTAAGGCCGACGGCTACTGCCAGGGCAAACAGGAAGGCGTCGCCCCAATCGCCCTTGGAGAAGCCATTGAGGAAGAACACGATGGGCACCATCACCAGCATGAAGCGGATCAGCAGCCAGCTGACACTGTTCACGCCCCGGTCGAAGGCGGTTTGCACCCGCGAGCCGACAATCGCCTTGGCCAGGGAACCAAAGTAAGTGCGCGGCCCCGTTGCCACTACCACCGCTTTGGCGCGGCCGCTGACCACGTTGGTGCCCATGAAGCAGATGTTCGGCAGGTCCAGCAGGTTGCCCTGGTCGGCGGCGAGGGTGGAGGCGGATTTTTGCGTGACATCGCCCAGGGTGTCGTACTTCTCCACCGGCAAGGCTTCGCCGGTCAGCACAGCCTGGCTGATAAACAGGTCGCGGGACTCGATCAGGCGGATATCGGCGGGGATCATGTCACCGGCAGACAACTGCACGATATCGCCGGCCACTAGGTCACGCATCGGTACTTCACGCAAGGTGGGCTGAGCACCAACCTGCTCGCGGCGCAGCACGGTGGCGGTGGTGCGCACCATGGCCTTAAGGGCCTCGGCGGATTTGGCCGAGCGGTGTTCCTGCCAGAAACGCAGCAGGCTGCTGAGCAACACCATGGTCATGATGATGACGACCTTGGTCGGGTCGGCTTCTTCGCCTTCCTGCATCGGTAGCCAGCAGTCAGTCACAAAGCTGATGCCGCCTAGGGTCAACAGCACGTAGATGAACGGGTTGTTCAGTGCCTGCAGGAACTGGATGATCGCGTGCGGCGGCTTGTCATGGGCGACTTCGTTATAGCCTTCCCGTTGCAGGCGCGCCGAGGCGTCCAACTCGGTCAGGCCGTCCTGGGTGGCCCGTACATTGGCGAGGGTGGCCGCCAGGCCATTGTGGGCTTCACGGGCGGCACGCATCGACAGCTTGGTGTCGGCGGCGGTGCCATTTTTCTTGTGCAGAGGCGTGTTTTTTACGGCGCTCATTGTCTGTACTCCTGTCGCCAATTCTCGACAAAACATACCCGGTACTTACCTGCAGACAGGCGAGCGAAAGCATGCCGAGCCGCAAACTTCGCGATCGGTTTAAATAAGGTGTTCACATAACTTCTGAAGGGCCCGCTAACGGCGCGTTAATTAACTAACGTCCAGCGGGCTACTACTGGACCTGTTCATAACGAACTCCAGGGTCATCAATAAGAAAGTTGTTGTTTTCAGCCAGGTCAGGCGGCGCGAGCGCTCAGGTAAAGACCGAACAGCAAGCGCGCTTGCGCCAGGCTGGAAACCTGGGGTCTCTGTGGGTCTAGAGGGTCGGCGTGATCCCAGTGCTGCATCAGGTGGCCGCTTTCAGGGCAGATACGCCAGTGCGCCAGCGGCGGTGCCGGGCGCACTTGAGGGGAGGGTGCGGCAAAGGTTGAGCGGGTTGGCGAAAAGCCAGCCGACGCTCGGCACAGCTTGGCGCGCAGGGCTGCGGCCAGGGTGCGTGGATCGGGCAAAACAAGGAGTTGGAAGGTCATAACACACCTCGGGACCGGACGGGCGACCGGTGAGGCAGTTACGGTGGAGCATCAAGCTCTAGCGCAGCTTACCGGACCTGGAACGCGAGTCCTGTCATATTCTGGGTTTGGCGCCCGATGCCCGCAGAGGCGGTGCTCGGACAGCGACTAGATACTGTGTCCATTGGCTTCTTTTGTGAGGTTTAAAAAAGGCCCCAGTTGCGGGCACGGGCAATCTACTCAGGGCGTCAGTGAATGTCAACGTATGATTAATTAAATTATCCGGTGTTCAGAGTTCGTTCAGATAAGAGCCGCGCGTAAGTTGTAGGTTGAATAACTTCATATACCTTGCGCGGCGAGTAGCGCCAGATAGATCAATACTAAACCGCAGGCCGCATAACTCACGCGTTGCCAAGTCGGTGATGCGTTTTTGCGCAGCAGGTTTACCAAGGCGGCAGTGAGAAAACACGAGAGCACCGACGCCAGCATGAAGCCGGCAAAAAACATCAGGGTCTGCCCGTGGCTGGGGGTGGTACCGACAATCCCCGACAGGGCGCTGCCCAGGGCGCCCCAGTAGACAATATTTTTCGGGTTTGCCAGGGAAATCGCCGCGCCCACCGCCAACGCATTTTTGCCTGAGATGGCAGGGGCGTTGTCGGTTGCGGGCAACTGCCAGGCGTCAATCAGGCTGCGGATGCCCAACCAGGCCAGGTACAGCGCGCAGATGATTGTGAGTGGTACCCGCACTGCATCATGCTGGATCAGCAGTGCGATACCGGTGAGGCCAATCACGGCCCAGACGGCGTCGCCCACCAGCGAGCCGAATTGCACCAGCAAGGCCGGTGTGAAGCCATGGAGCAAGCCGCGGCGCAGGGTCTCTGCCAGTACGGCGCCGGGGGAGAGGCAAAATACGAAGCCGAATACCAGCGCATAAACAAAGATCGACAGCATGCTCAGCTCCTTTCGAGAAAGTGCCAGAGCATACGTCAGTCCGAGAGGGGGATACCACGTCCTCTGTAGGAACGTTCGCGATGGCGGTATGTCAGTCCCCCAATCTTCAACTGAACCACCGCTTTCGCAGGCAAGCCAGCTCCCACATTGGTCATGCATTGCCCACAGCATCAGCGCCCGGCACAGATCCCCTGTGGGAGCGGGCTTGCTCGCGAAGGCGGTGCGTCAGCCACTGAATCTATAACTGAACCACCGCTTTCGCAGGCAAGCCAGCTCCCACATTGGCCATGCATTGCCCACAGAATCAGCGCCTCCTGTAGGAGCGAGCTTGCTCGCGAAAAGCGTCAACGATAACGCGCGTTTCCTGAATGAACGCAGTGCCTATGGGTTTTTCGCGAGCAAGCTCGCTCCTACAAAGGCTGTGGTGTTGAGGCAATGCGGTCGACTTCAGCCTTCAATTCATCCGGCGACAAACTCGCAAAGGGCAGCGCAAAAAATGCCTCGCAGCGTGCAGCGATAATGTCGAGGGTGGCTTTGAATGCCGCTTCTACTTGCGCCTCATCACCCTGTACCACGGAAGGGTCTTCCAAGCCCCAATGCGTCTTCACTGCTGGGCCGAAATACACCGGGCACGCTTCACCGGCCGCTTTATCGCACACGGTGATGACCACATCCGGCGGGCTGTCTTCAAAGGCGTCATTGCCTTTGCTGTACAGGCCGTCAGTGCTGATGCCCGCCGCCTGCAACGTGGTCAGGCTGCGTGGCAGCACCTGCCCCTTGGGGAAGCTGCCAGAGCTGACCGCCTCGAAGCCCGACGGTGCCAAGTGGTTGAACATCGCCTCGGACAAGATGCTGCGGCAACTGTTGGCGGTACACATGAACAGGACTTTCATGGGGCGTTCCTTTAGAGGCTCAGGCGCAAGGCGAGGGCGGCGAGGGTGATCAGCAGCACGGGCAAGGTCAGCACGATCCCGACCTTGAAGTAGTAACCCCAGGTGATGGTGATGCCTTTGCGCGCCAGGATATGCAGCCACAGCAAAGTGGCCAAACTGCCGATGGGGGTGATTTTGGGGCCCAGGTCGCTGCCGATCACATTGGCGTAGATCATCGCGTCCTTGACCACGCCCACGGCATGGCTGGACTCGATGGACAACGCGCCAATCAGCACGGTCGGCAGGTTATTCATGGCCGAGGAGAGCAGCGCCGTCAGCACCCCGGTGCCCATGGCCGCGCCCCATATACCGTAGCTGGCGAAGGTGTCGAGCCAGGTCGCCAGATAGTCAGTCAGGCCGGCGTTGCGCAGGCCATACACCACCAGGTACATGCCCAGGGAAAAAATCACGATCTGCCACGGGGCTTCCTTGAGGACTTTGCGCGTGGAAATCTGATGACCTTTGGCAGCAATCACCAGCAGCAACACCGCACAGGCCGCCGAAATCGCACTGATGGGAATGCCCAGCGGTTCCAGGGCAAAACAGCCAACCAGCAGAATACCCAGCACCCACCAGCCGGCGCGAAAGGTCGCACGGTCATGAATGGCACTGGCGGGGTCATCCAGATCGGCCGGGTCGTAGGTCTGCGGAATATCCCGGCGGAAAAACCACAGCAGCACCGCGAGCGTGGCGGCGACACTGACCAGGTTCACCGGCACCATCACCGCTGCGTATTCGTTGAAGCCAATCTTGAAATAGTCCGCCGAGACGATATTCACTAGGTTCGACACCACCAGCGGCAGGCTCGCCGTGTCGGCGATAAACCCCGCACCTATGACAAAGGCCAGGGTTGCCGCCGGAGAGAAGCGCAAGGCCAGCAGCATCGACATCACGATAGGCGTCAGGATCAACGCCGCACCGTCATTGGCAAACAGCGCCGATACCAGCGCACCCAGCAGCACCATATAAGCAAACAACCGCCGCCCGCGACCACGGCCCCAACGCGCCACATGCAGGGCCGTCCAGGCGAAAAAGCCTGCCTCGTCCAGCAACAAGCTGATGATGATCAGCGCGACGAAGGTGCCGGTGGCGTTCCAGATGATGTGCCACACCACCGGGATGTCCGCCAGGCTGATCACCCCACACGCCAGCGCCAGGATCGCGCCCAGGGTGGCACTCCAGCCGACGCCCAGGCCCTTGGGTTGCCAGATGACCAGCACGATGGTGACGAGGAAAATCGCAATTGCGACAAGCATGAATAAACGCTCCGATGGCTCAGCAGCAGGTGCTGGCCCGTTGTGGTCGGTCGCCCATTGCATTCAGACGCAGTGCGTCGTCCTGCAACCATGGCTGGTTGGCTTGTAGGGTGGTGTCCAGCACCTGAGTGACCCAGGCGGGCAGTGCCGGATTGATGCGGTAGTAGATCCATTGCCCTTGACGACGGTCCACCAGCAGGCCGCAACTGCGCAATTGCGCGAGATGGCGGGAGATTTTTGGCTGGCTGTCGTCCAAGGCATGGATCAACTCACACACACAAAGTTCGCCCTCGCGCAGGATCAATAAGGTCACCCGTGTACGGGTGGCATCGGCCAGGCACTTGAACAGGGTGGGAGGGGAGAAGAGATCTGACACGGTCAAGGACTTTTCAAGCAGAGATATTCGAATATACGTATTTCCATATATGTCGGTCAAATCTTGTTTCAGTTGATATGGATCAAACGCCTGTGAAACCACCACAACTGTTTGAAATTAAAATGAAACACAAATGTCCTAACGTGCCTGCCCATTGCTGATGAAGGAAGACCCCGCGTGACCCGAGCCACCCGCAACCTGCGCAAGACCCTGGATTCCGTCGCGGAAAATAACGAAACTGCGGCGTTTGACCTGATGCGCGCCGTGGAAAAACTCGGCGATGAAGTGCTGCGCCAACGCCTGCTCAATACCATCCACCGGCTGAACCAGGATGCCTACGAGTTGCGCGAGGCCCGGGATTCGGTGGAGCAGGTGTCGGTCAAGCTCGCCTGAGCAAGATCGTTCAAGACACGCCTTCGCTGGTGCTGGCATGCTTGTCGACTGTCTGTCGATGAGCCGTTTCCATGCCCACTGCATTACCTCATTACGCCTTCACCCGCGGCGCCATCGCCGTCATTCCCTTGTCCTTGGCCTGTGCGCCCTGGGGGTTGCTGGCCGGCTCCATGGCCATCGACGCGCAATTTACCCCGCTGCAAGCCCAAGGTTTGTCGGCCATTGTGTTTGCCGGTGCCGCACAATTGGTGGCCATCGGCATGGTCAAGAGCGGTGCCAGCCTGATTTCCATCGTGCTGACCACCTTGCTGCTCACATCCCAGCATCTGCTCTATGGCATGCACATGCGTCCTACACTGTCTTCGCTCAACACCCGCTGGCGCATGAGCCTGGGGTTTTTGTTGACCGATGAGTTCTTCGCCCTGGTCAACCACTATGACCGCCAGACCTTCAATCGCTGGTACGCCTTGGGCGTCGGCCTGACGTTTTACCTGATCTGGAACCTCTTCACCCTCGCCGGCATTGTGCTGGGCAAAAGCATCCCCGGCCTTGATCAATTGGGGCTGGAGTTCTCGATTGCCGCGACCTTTATTGCCTTGATCACCCCCGTGGTGCGCGACGTGCCCACGGTGGTATGCGTTGCCGTGGCACTGCTGAGCTCGGTCTGGTTGAGTTATCTGCACTGGGAATCTGCGGTGGTTGTCTCGGGCGTGCTGGGGATGAGCGCGGGGTTTGCCTGTAAACGGCTGGGAGTGGGGCAACGATGATTTACCTGATGATTGTGGCCATGGGCCTGGTGGTGTTCTTCAACCGTTACCTGTTTATCGAGCCACGCTTGCCGGTACGGCTCAATCGCGGCGCGCGTGAATTCCTGGGCTTCGCCGTGCCGGGCATGCTCACCGCGATCTGCGGGCCGATTATTTTCCTGGCGGACCATCAGCTCAACCTGAGCCCGACCAACCCTTACCTGCTGGCCGGCATCTGCGCCGTGGCGTTGATGTACTGGACGCGCAGCGTGTTGACCACCGTGCTATTGAGCATGGCGCTGTTCTATCTGCTGCGTTGGTGGTTTTGACACCCGGGCAAAAAAAAGCCCGCGGGGTGGCGGGCAGAAGGGAGACTTCTAAAAAATGAGCCTGGCTACTATAGGCAGCGTGTTTGCTCTTCACAGTGAAACAAAGTTCATGGGCGCGTCAGTTGGCAGACGCACAGTGGTAGAGTCACGGTTTTTCCAAGGAAGCAATGCCATGCACAAAGTGGTAATGGGCGCATTGATACTGGCGGCCCTGGCCGGTTGCGCCGGTTCGAAGATGAAAGAGGCGCGCGCAGGCAGCCCCTACAAGACCTTGGCATCAGACAAGGCCACTCTGGTCGTTGCCCAGTGCATCCAATTCGGCTGGCAGGATGAAAGCGTGTTCGGCGTCGATGCTGGCGGCTTCAAGGAAGCGACCGAGGCGGGTGGTTTTACGGTGTATACCACCGGTGGCGATTACTTTGTCGATGTACTCAGCACCGGCGCGGGTTCCAAGGTCAACTACTATGCCGCACAGGACACTATGCCGGCCAAGCGTCGCTTGGCAGCACTGGCCACTTGTCTGTAAGTCGGTTGCCTTAGTCATATTCCGAAACGCCTGGCGGGACAGCCGCTGGGCATTGGCCTATGATTCACGTGCTCGTTCGACGTGATGGCTCTTTACCGGTACACGGATGTCGAGGCTTAAACGTCGAACGAGCTCCTCCACCCCAACCTCACCGGGGCATGAAACCCAAGTGCCAGCGTCGCGGAATCAACAGTGTCACCACCCCTAAAGCCCCGGCCAACGCACCACTGACCCACAGTGCACGCAGGCCCATCTGCTGTTCCAGCAGGGCGCCTATCACCGCGCCGATAAACATCCCGGCCCACGGAATCAGTTGCACGCGCCAACCATTGCGGCGCTCGCCCAATAACCAGCGGCCCAGCCCGCGACCAAAACGTGACAGCGCCCCAGTAACGTAGGTCAGTCCCACCGGCAGCCCGTTCACCTCTTCGACGGCCGCGTTGAGCATGCCCATGGCAATAATTGCCGCGAGCAACGCGGGTAAGGTGTCGGTGGCAGGCCACAACGCCGCAGCGCAGAGCAAGGCACCGATGCACAGCAATAAGGGCAGCGCATGGCGCTTGCTGAAACGGCTGACCAATACGCCCAAGGCATTGCCGACCACGAAGGTGGCGACCAACAACACCAGCCGCCCAGTGAGCCCCAGGTCGCCCGCACTGATGGCCACCGCCAGGCGCGTGGTGTTACCACTCATGAACGAGACGAAATCGCCGCTGGCCATGAAACCGATCGCATCGGTCATGCCCGCCAGCACCGACAGGCAGGCCACCAGCATCAAGCCCACCCGCCCGCGCCAGCGCTGTCGATGGGCGAGCGTGGCATTGGTGTAAGGCTTGCGGGACGAAGGCAGCATGGGGCTGGTTTCCTCGGTGAGATTATCCGGCCACTACCGTAGGGCGCTTTGCTTGTCCGCGCAATGACCTCAGACACGCTCCAGTTGCCAGCCGGTGGCGCGCCACGTCAAATGGTGAGTCGGCTCGATCGCCTGCAAGAATGCCTCGTCGTGTGATACGGCCAGCAGCGCGCCGGTAAACCCCTTCAGTGCCTGCTCAAACGCCAGCACCGATTCCAGGTCCAGGTGATTGGTGGGCTCATCCAACAGGAGCAACTGCGCCGGTGTTTCACGCCACAAGGCTACCGCCATCGCGGCTTTCAAACGCTCGCCGCCGCTGAGTTGCCCTACCGGCTGCGTGACCCGCAGCGCGTCCAGCTGCAACAACGCCAGGCGTGTACGCAGTTCGGCTTCGGCCAATGGCGTATCGAGCAAGTTGAGTTGTTCGACCAGGCTGCGTCGGTCGTCCAGCAGCGCCAGGTGCTGATCGATATAGGCGCTGGGCACCGCGACGCTGCATTTGCCACTGACCGCCCGCCAATGGCCCGCAAGCAGTTTGAGCAAGGTCGATTTGCCGCAACCGTTCGGCCCACGTACGGCAACGCGAGCCGGGCCTGTCAGGTTGAGCGTCAGGTAGCTGGCGGGTGCCAGGGGATCAAGCCAGGGTAATTGCGCCTGTTCCAGCACCAGCACCTGGCGGCCATTCGGGACGGTTGAGCCTGGTAATGTGAGCAGTGTGGGCGTCTCATCCGCCACGCGCTCGTAAGCTTGGCGCACTTGGGCGTCGAGTTGGTTTTTGTGATCGTGATGGGCACTGCGTACCGTGCTGACAATCTCCTTGGCTGCGCTTTTCCAGCGGGCCTTGGTAAAACGGTCGACGTTGGCGGTCTCGGCCTGTTTACGTGCGCGTGCGGCGTGGCGCTGCAGGTCGTCGTGGTCTTTTTGCAGGCGCCGACGTTCGCGGCTGCGGGCCAGACGCGCCTGTTCCCACGCGGCAATCGCGGCCTGCTGGTGAGTATCGCGTTGTTGGCGATAGGCATCGTAGTTGCCGCCATAGGCTTGAATGCCCAGAGGCGACAGCTCGATGATGCGGCCCATGGCGTTGAGCAGTTGCCGATCATGGCTGACCACCACCAGCCCGCCGCGCCAATCGCGCAACACATGCAACAGCCAATCGCGCCCGGCAGCGTCAAGGTGGTTGCTGGGTTCATCCAGAATCAGCAACTGCGGCGCCGCCAACAACGCCCCGATCAGCGCAACCCTGGCGAGTTGGCCGCCGCTGAGTTGATCGGCCGGGGTACTGGCACTGAGGGTTGGCAAACCCGCTGCATCCAGCGCCTGGCGCAGGCGTTCGGCGAGGTCCCAGCGGTCGTCGATCAGCTCCAGGTCACTGACGCGTGCATTGCCCCGGGCCATACGCTCAAGGGCAGCCAAGGCCGCGGCAGTTGCGGTGATATCGGCGATGGTTTGCCCTGCTTGAACCGCGATGGCCTGGGGCACATAGGCAACATGGGCCGGTTTTTTCAACGTGCCGGAGGAGGGCAGCAGCACGCCGGCCATCAACTTGGCCAGGATACTTTTGCCCCGTCCATTGCGCCCGACGATACCGGTAGGCGTTTGATCAATGGACAGGTTTACGTCGGCCAGCAAGGTTTCGCCATTGGCGAACTGGAAAGACAGGTGTTGCAGGGAAACAAGCGCGGGCAGCCGTTTGACGTCAGTCATCAGCACCTCCAAAAAAATGTCGAACAGGCCAACAAGCGCGCCAGGCGGCTCGTTGCAGATACATTTTGGAAGGCTTAGATGTTCACGTCGGCGGTCATCCCGTGAGTCAGAAGGGAGGCAGAGCCTAACCCACCTTAACTTTTCGCGGCAAGTCTTCGGCGAGTTTTTCCAGGAACATCGCCAGCGCGACTTCTTCGGCTTTCAAGCCTTTGCGCACCCGCGGCTTGGGCAGCTTCGACAATTGGCCGAGGCTGAAATGCTCGAGCACCGCCGGATGGATATAGCACTTGCGGCACACCGCCGGCGTGTTGCCCAACTGCCGGGCGACATCCTTGACCATCGCCACCACATGCCGCTTGGCGTCGGATTCAGGCTGCCACGCCAATTCGCGCAACACCGCCAGCGCCATCGCCGTGCCGGCCCAGGTGCGGTAGTCCTTGGCGGTAAAATCTTCGCCGGTCAGACGGTGCAGGTAGTCGTTGACGTCCTGGGAGCTGACGGTATGCCGCTCACCGTCTTCGTCCAGGTACTGGAACAGGTTTTGCCCCGGCAATTCCATGCAGCGCTTGACCACCCGGGCCAGGCGTCGATCCTTGACGCTGACTTGGTGCTCCACGCCACTCTTGCCACGAAACTGAAACTGGATCTCGCTGCCTTTGATGTCCACATGGCGGTTGCGCAGGGTGGTCAGGCCGTAGGATTTGTTTTCGCGCGCATATTGGGTATTACCGACGCGGATCAGCGTGGCGTCCAGCAACATCACGACCGTGGCCAACACCTTTTCGCGGGTAAACCCGGGCTCGGCGATTTGCGCTTCGAGCTGTTTGCGCAACTTGGGCAAGGCGGCGCCAAAGGCCTGCAAGCGCGAATATTTGTCGCTGTCGCGCACTTCGCGCCAGCGTGGGTGGTAACGGTATTGCTTGCGGCCACGGGCGTCCCGGCCGGTGGCTTGCAGGTGGCCGCGAGGGTCGGCACAGATCCACACGTCGGTGTAGGCGGGCGGCACCGCCAAGGCGTTCAGGCGTTTTATTTCGTCCGCGTCGGTAATGCGCTCGCCCTTGGCGTTCAGATACTGGAACGTGCCTCGCACTTTTTTACGGCGGATGCCGGGCTGGGTGTCATCCACATAATGCAGGTCGCGGGGCAGGTCGGCGGGTAACGAAGAGTCAGGCATGGGGCGGGTTCCTTGGCAACAAATCAGGCCGGTATGTCTGATTGACCGCAGCGCCCTGCGGTCGTGCCAAATGGTTAAGCCAGCACCGCCACCGCCTTGATTTGCGCCCACAGTCTCTGGCCCGGATGCAGTTGCAACTGGTTGTGTGAGAAGCGCGTGATGCGTGCCAGCAAGGGCGTGCCGCCGGCGTCGAGGCGCACCAGCACGTGGGCGCTGTTGTCCGCGCCGATGGTTTGGATGATGGTCACCGGCAAGCGGTTGAGGATGCTGCTGTGTTCTTCGGCCTGCAGGCTCAGGCTCACATCCCGCGCCTGGACCTTGACCCGCAGCGGTTTGCCCACCGCCAGCGGGGCATGGGCCACGCGCATCTGCAACGGGCAATCGGGCAGTTCCAGAGTGAGCAACTGATAGTGCGCATCGTAGGCAACGACGCTGCCGGCGATCACCACGCCGGCATCGTCGCCCAGCGCCAGGGGCAGGTCGAGACGCGCCAGGGTTTCGCCGATAGGGCCGCTGGCCAGGGCCTTGCCGTCGCTGAGCAAGACGATATGGTCAGCCAGGCGCGCCACTTCGTCCTGGGCGTGGCTGACATAGAGCACCGGGATATCCAGCTCGTCGTGCAGGCGTTCCAGGTAAGGCAATATCTCGCTTTTGCGCTGGCTGTCCAGGGCCGCCAGCGGCTCATCCATCAAAAACAGCCTGGGGCTGGTAAGCAAGGCGCGGGCGATGCCGATGCGCTGGCGCTCGCCGCCGGACAAGTGTTGCGGATGACGCTCAAGCAAGTGTCCGATGCCCAACAGTTCGGTGGCCTGGGCCATGTCCACGCGCCGTTGCAGACGAGGGATACGTTTGAGGCCGAACTCCAGATTGGCGCGCACCGACAGGTGAGGAAACAAACTCGCCTCCTGGAACACATAGCCCAGGGCGCGTTTATGCGGCGGCACAAACAGCCCTTTGCGGCTGTCTTGCCACACCTCGTCGTTGATTTGCACAAAACCGTGTTCGGCGCGTTCCAATCCGGCGATGCAGCGCAGGCACGTGGTCTTGCCGGAGCCAGAATGCCCGTACAGCGCGCTCACGCCACGGCCGGGCAATTGCAGGTCCACATCCAGCGTGAAGGCGGAGTACTTCAGGTGCAGGCGTATATCCATCATTGCGATCAGCTCCAGCCCATTTTGGTTTTACGGCTGGAGTAGAGCGCCAGCAACACGAGAAACGCGAACACCACCATGGCGCCGGCCAGCCAATGGGCCTGGGCATATTCCATGGCTTCGACGTGGTCGTAGATCTGCACCGAGACGACACGGGTCTTGTCCGGGATATTGCCGCCGATCATCAGTACCACGCCGAACTCACCGACGGTATGGGCAAAGCCCAGGATCGAGGCGGTGATAAACCCAGGGCGTGCCAGCGGCAGGATCACCGTGAAAAACGTGTCCCACGGGTTGGCGCGCAAGGTCGCGGCCACTTCCAGCGGGCGCGTGCCGATGGCCGAAAACGCGTTCTGCAACGGCTGCACCACGAAGGGCATGGAGTAGATCACCGAGCCAATCACCAGCCCGGCGAAACTGAAGGTGAGGGTGCCCAGGCCCAGCCACTGGGTGAACTGGCCGACGTAGCCGTTGGGCCCCATGGCCAACAGCAAGTAAAAGCCGATGACCGTTGGCGGCAACACCAACGGCAGCGCGACCACTGCGCCGATGGGGCCGCGCCACTTGGAGTGGGTGCGCGACAGCCACAGGGCAATCGGTGTGCCGATGATCAACAGGATCAGGGTGGTCAGTGCGGCCAGCTTGATGGTCAACCAGATCGCAGAAAAATCAGCACTCGACAGGGGCATTTACAGCTCGTAACCGTAGGATTTGATAACGGCAGCCGCTTTCGGGCCTTTGAGGTAGTCCACCAGGGCCTTGGCGGCGGCGCTGTCCTTACCCTTGTTGAGGATCACGGCGTCCTGTTTGATCGGGTCATGCATGGCGGCCGGGACAATCCACGCCGAACCGCTGGTGACTTTGCCGTCCTTGTAGATCTGCGAGAGGGAGACAAAGCCTAGCTCGGCGTTGCCGGTGGAAACAAACTGATAAGCCTGGGTGATGTTCTGGCCCTCGACGAGCTTGTCCCTGACCTTGTCAGTCAAGCCTTCTCTGGCCAGCACTTGGGTGGCGGCTAAGCCGTAGGGTGCAGCCTTGGGGTTGGCGATGGACAAATGCTTGAACTCATTTTTCTTCAGCACCTCGCCCTTGGCATCCACATAGCCGTCTTTGGCCGACCACAGCGCCAAGGTGCCGACCGCGTAGGTAAAGCGTGAACCCTTGACGGTAGCGCCTTCGCTTTCGAGTTTTTGCGGGGTGGTGTCATCGGCGCTGAGGAACACCTCAAATGGCGCACCGTTCTTGATCTGGGTGTAGAACTGCCCGGTAGCACCGTAGGCCGCGACCAGTTTATGGCCGGTGTCTTTCTCGAAGTCGGCGGCAATCGCCTGGATCGGGGCGGTGAAGTTGGCGGCCACGGCCACCTGCACTTCATCGGCATGGGCCGTACCCAAGGCAAAGGCGGCAAGCAGGGGGGCCAGGCGCGAAACGCGGGTCATCATGAAGCAACTCCTTAAAGGTGTACGGCAGGGTGTAGGAAAGAGGGCTTACCGCTATGTATGGGAATATATAGCGGTTGGCCATTGCCGGTACAGTGCCAAGTTGCTGCTCAGATCAGCCGCGGGTGAGTTTGCTCAAGCTGTGCTCGGCTAATTGGCGCGTCAGGTCATAGGTGGACAGGTCTTTGCCCAGCCTCAGGGCCTGGCCTGCCCACAGGTTGCTGAAACCGGCTTCATCCTTGGCCTTGAGCGGCATTAACGCGCCACCGGCTTTAGGAAACGCCGGCGCCACCGGGTTGATGGCGCCGAGTTCACGCATCACGCGGTTGACGATGCCCCGCGCCGGGCGGCCGGTAAACAGGTTGGTCAGCGCGGTTTCGCTGGCCTGGGCATGGCGAAGCGCGTGGTGATGGGAGGCGCTTACAGTGGCTTCGGGCGTGAACAGGTAGGCCGTGCCGATCTGCACGGCCGAAGCGCCGAGGGCAAAGGCCGCAACGATGCCACGCGCATCGCCGATTCCGCCGGCGGCAATCACCGGCACGCTGACCGCGTCGACAATCTGTGGCAACAGCGCCATCAAGCCGATCTGGCTGTTGAGGTCATCGCTGAGAAACAGACCACGATGCCCACCGGCTTCAAGGCCCATGGCGATAATCGCGTCGCAGCCGTGCTGTTCCAGCCACACGGCTTCTTCGACGGTGGTGGCCGATGACAGCACCTTGGCACCGGTGGCTTTTACTCGGTCGAGTAAGGACTTCTCTGGTAGGCCAAAGTGAAAACTCACCACTTCTGGCCGAAATTCTTCCACCACCTGGCAGGCTGCGTCGTTGAACGGCGCGCGGTTGGACAACGGGGTTGGCGCATCGAAGTCGACGCCCAGTTCATGGTAGTAAGGTTGCAGCAAGGCCTTCCAAGCCTGGTCCCGCGCTTCATCGCCATCGGGCGGTTGATGGCAGAAGAAGTTGACGTTGAGCGGCGCGTTGCTGGCCTGGCGAATGAGGGCCAAGGCGTCGCGCAGTTGCTCCAGGCTCAAGGCTGCGGCGGGCATGGAGCCCAGGGCGCCGGCTTGCTGGGCGGCGATGACCATGGCGGTGGTCGTCGCGCCAGCCATCGGCGCCTGGATGATCGGCACCTCAATGCCCAACAGGTCAAGAATGCGGGTGTCTGGCCAGGTGCTCATCGGGTGCGTCTCCAGCGTTAGTCGGGCTTTTCGCTGTTTTAGCAGGGCAATCGGCACCCGGCCAGTCTGTTTTATTCACTGGACGACAGCGGCATTTTGTGGGGCTGGGTTTCGCGCTCAAGCAACTGACGCTTACGTTCCACGCCCCAGCGGTAGCCCGACAGCTCACCATTACTGCGCACCACGCGATGACAGGGAATCGCCACCGCCAGGTGGTTGGCACCACAAGCCTGGGCCACCGCGCGAAAGGAGGTGGGCGCGCCGATACGCTCGGCAATCTGCGCATAACTGGCAGTGCTGCCCGCAGGGATCTCCCGCAACGCCTGCCACACCCGTTCCTGAAAGGCCGTGCCGCGCAGGTCCAGGGGCAAATCCAGGCCCAGGGCAGGGGCCTCGACAAAGCCGACGACGTGGGCGACCAGTTGTTCGAACCCCTGATCCGCGCCGATCAACTCAGCCTTGGGAAACTGGTCTTGCACGTCGCGCACCAGTTTGCCCGGATCATCGCCCAATAAAATCGCACACACGCCACGTTGGCTTTGCGCCACCAGAATCGCCCCCAGCGAGCACTGCCCAACGGCAAAGCGGATGGTGTTATTGGCGCCGCCGCCTTTGTAGTCTCGCGGTTTCATGCCGAGCACTTGGTCGGCGGCTTCGTAAAAACGGCTATTGGAATTAAAGCCCGCGTCGTACAGGGTGTCTGTCACCGAATGCTGGCCCTTGAGGCCGTCGCGCACTCTGCGCGAACGCAGGGCGTTGGCGTAACCCTTGGGGGTCAACCCGGTGTTGGCTTTGAATACGCGGTGGAAGTGAAACGGACTCAACCCGGCGCATCGGGCAAGCATGTCCAGGCTAGGCGGCGTTTCGGCCTGTTCGATTTGCCGGCAGGCCTCGGCCACTAGCTGTCCATGGTGTGCGGCCAATTGGGTCTGGTCGCCAGCAGCGCGTTTGCTCGGGCGATAACCTGCGGCCTCGGCCTGCGCCGGCGTGTCGAAGAACTCGACATTTTCCGGGCGCGGCAAACGCGAAGCGCTGCTGGGGCGGCAATAAATACCAGTGGTTTTCACGCCGTAGACAAATAGCGCGTCAGCCTTGGCATCACGGGCAATAATGGCAGCCCAGCGCGGATCGTGTTCGTTGTTCATGGCCTGCACTCTTGACGGTTCAGGAGCAGATTAAGCCTGCTGCGCGCAATCGACACTCCGAAGCTTGCGGTCAAATTAGCCAGCGGTGCGAAAGGTCAGGTTGATGCGCTGCGGGCCCATGATCGGATGCACGCCGTCCTTGATCGGCGTCACGCCATGAAAGCGCAGGCGATCAACGCCGCCCCACACCACCACATCACCATGGAACAACGAGACCTTCTGGGTTTTATCACTGCGCGCATGACCACCGAACAGGAAAATCGCTGGCAGCCCCAGGGACACCGAGACCACGGGCGCGCTGTAGCTGCGCTCGTTCTTGTCCTGGTGCAGGGACATTTTTGCCCCCGGTACGTAACGGTTGATCAGGCAGGCATCGGGTTGAAAACCGCTGAAACCGGCCTCGGTAGCCGCTGCCACCGCTAGTTGGCGCAATGTGTCGGGCATGACGGGCCAGGGTTGCTGGCTGCGTGGGTCGAGTGGGCTGTAGCGATAGCCACGGGCGTCGGTGGTCCAGCCCAGCTCGCCGCAACTGCTCAGCGCCGCCGACATGGTAAAACCGCCGGGGGTGACCATCTGCCGAAACGGTGATTGAGCCAGGACACGCCGCAGTTCAGGCAATAACCGCTCGATCCAGGGCAGGGCATAGCCCTTCAGTACGTAGGATTCTTCGCCAATTTGCTCGCGCCCGGCAGGCTGTTGCAGGGCATCATCGGCAAACAAATCGGCGGTAGGGCCAGGCATGGCTTACAGCGCCTTGCTCACATTGATTTCGGTGATTTCGTCGCTGGCATCATGAATTTTCGCCAAGGCTTGCTTGGCTTCTTCGACGCTGTTGCTGTGCAGCTGGGCAAATTCAAAGCGGCGTTCGCCGTTGAGCTTGTACTTGATGACGTATTTGGTTGTGGTGGTCACAGCTTTTTTCCTGTCAGGTGTTCGGGTCAGCTCAGCTTGCTGCTGGTGCGACGAACGATGCGGATCTTGTGGGACAACGCAGGCTTGCGGGTCACGCTGATGGCGCGACGGGTCACCACATCCAGGGTGATGTTCCAGAAGCCGGTGCTCGGTGCGGTGATCTTGGCCGGGAATTTATCAAATGCGCCTCCGTGGTAGGTATGGCGGCCGCCATTTTTGAAGCTGCGAAAGTTCGCATCACTCATCAGGCGAATATTGCAGGTCTGCGAGCATTCGATGACGACAATGTCTCCCTCGTTGAGGTGCTCACGCTGGTGGATGAATTTCATGGGGTGTCTCCAGAAGGGCTTTTTCTGAAAAATCAGAACGATACGTAGGTTAAGATGGAGTTTATCAGCCCCAGCGCGTTTATTATCGGGCCGTCGTCGACGACTTCGACAATTTAAAACAGTTATTTACCGAGTTATCACAGATAAATCCTACGTTGGTGGGAGAAAATTACCATCCCCGCTGTCGTAGGGTCTTTATCGGAGGTTTTTGTATGAAGTGGAGTGTGTTGGTGCTGGCCTTGGCAATAGGTGGGTGTGCTTCGGTTGCAGATATCAAGCAGACCCCGCCAACATTGGTGGTCATCTCAGGGAAGAAGCCGCAGGAATATGCGGCGTGTGTGGTGCGCAAATTGGAGGCGACCCGTCGGCCGCCGCAGATCGAGCCCCATAAAGACGGCATTCAGGTGATCGTGCCGCAGAAATTCTCGGCAGACCCTTCGGCAATTTTTGAAATCGAAGACCGCTCCAGCGGTAGCAGCATCAAGCTTTATGAAAGCATGTCCAATGTGCCCATCCGCCCGGGCGACGTGAAGAAGGCAGGGGAAGAGTGCATTTCCGGTTGAGCCACAGGCCCACCCCTCAAACCCGATAAAAAAAGCCATCACCCTGCAGGGACGGCCTGCATCCGTTAAACTGTCGGGCATTCACTGCAAAGATGCCGCTCAAACCCTGGGTTTGAGCGGCATTTGTTTTTCTGGAAAGCCCGTTATGAAACGAGAACACGTCAAAGCCCGCCATGCCGAAGGGCAGATTTCGGCCACCCATGTCATCCAGAACCCCGCCGATTTGGGCGAGTGGATCGTATTTTTCAAGAAGAGCGGCGGGCGCAGCTACTTCCTGGTGGACGAGCAGGATGAGGTCGAATCGTTCGCGCGCCTGGATGACCTGATCGAACTCCTGCGTGGCCTGGGGATCAAGTTCGCTGAAGTGCACCTGTAGCAGCGTTACTTGCAGACCACCACCACGCTGCGGCCTTTGAAGTTGCCCACGTCCTGGCCCAGGGTCTTGTCGCTTTCCTTGAGCGCCGGCGTACCGTTGGTGCCGACGATGCGGTAACCGGTGCCCGCGCAGGATGCGTCCGCTTTCTCGTAGCAACTGGCCCATGAATTGGCCTCGCCCGAGCAATCGATGGTCAAGCCTTGTTCGCCATTTTTAAGCAAGGTGTCGGAAGCGGTGGTACAGCCGGCGAGTGCCAGTACCGCGGTCAGTGCCAGGATTTTGTTCATAAGGGATCTTCGTCGAGAGGGAATAGAGGGCGCTGACACTGTCGTGGGGCGTTGGCGGCGATTATAGCGAACTGCCATCGGGTGTGCAGTGGCAGGTTACCCGTGCTGCGCTTGCACACCCTGTAAGTCAGTGGGTGACAGTCATGGCACGCCCATTACCAGCACGCCACTTCCGCTGATTGCCCCGGCAGCAGGGAAGTCACCTGCTCGTCGTACGAGCGAAAAGGTTACATCATCGCCTCCCATGCTGTTGGTGATGCGGGTGCGGAATGAACCGTTGACCCTCACCGCTGAGCCCGCACGCACGAGGGCGGTGCCCACGTTCGGGTTGCTCATCACCAATAGCCTGTCGTCGAACGACGTCGAAATGCCTTTGTAGGTGATGGTGATGTCGGTGTTGATCCCACCATTGGGGCATGAATAGGTGAGCCTGCGGTTGGCACGAACCGAGGTGGTAAGGGGATCGGTGCCGATCGCCCGCTGCTGCACATTGCCGAAGTTGATCTCGATGGGGTTGTTATTGTTGATG
The DNA here is from genome assembly GCF_002018845.1 of Pseudomonas sp. MF6394. NCBI lineage: Bacteria > Pseudomonadati > Pseudomonadota > Gammaproteobacteria > Pseudomonadales > Pseudomonadaceae > Pseudomonas > Pseudomonas sp. MF6394. The sequence goes on along the minus strand of NZ_MVOJ01000014.1, from coordinate 46,399 downwards.
GTGCAGGTTGACGGCGAGATGCCGAAGTTGTTGGCGGCTTTGTACGTGAGGACGAGCCGCGTGCTTCCAAAGCTGTAATTATTCGTCTGGTGCAGATTCAGCGCGCCCAGAATGTCACCTATTACCACGCTGATCGGGTTGCTGGGGTCGTTGCGCAGCAGGATATAGGGGGTTACAAAGATGGGATACGCCACAAAGTTGTTAGGCATGGTCGCGATCCGGATGTTAAACGGCACTGGAGTGTTATAAAACGCGCCGTTTATGCGTAGGCCGGTACCTTGATTGTTGAATTTCGGCCCGGGCACCCAGGGGGCGCCGGCTTGCGCCGATGTTCCCCAAAAATCTATACGCGTAGGGTGGGCAGGTGAGGGCGTAAATCGGCATTCCAGCCACGCGCCTTCGAGAAGGATACGGGTGTTGTCCGAGCCGACACTCACGTTGACGGGGACCTCCAGGTTCAGGATCCCGCCGTCGCCAACATATTGCCAATTTCCGCCATTAACGCGGCAATCCGCTGCTCGCGCGGTGGTCGTCACACCCAGCAGGACGAGAAGCACTATCGCTCCATAGAGTCGTTTCATTTTGATCTCTCATTGCGCCTCTGTCCGAACGTCACTGTGAGTGATCATCCGGAAGATAATTAAGGTTTGCCCAGGCCGTTTTCAGGCCAGCAACGGCTACGGATAGTCCAACGTAAAAGTCGAGGTCACCCTGTACGCGCCTTGGCCGATGGTCTGATCGCTGATGGCTTGCGGCTCGCCCTGCACAAAGGCTTTAAGCGCGATCACATTGCTGCCATCTATCAGTACCTGCGCATCGCTGGGCGAATTCAGCGGCAGTGGCTTGTTGCTCGGCGTCTCTATGCCAACCCCGATGCCTGAGGCGCCACTGCCGCCATCCAGCGCGAGCATGCCGGGCAACGCGGTGTTTTCCCTGCCGCCAAAGGTGATGCTGACCGTGGCGCCAATGGTGGTGTCGCAGTTCTCCAGGTGCAGCCTGAAGTCCTTGCCCTGTGAACGGGTGTTGATATACAGGTGCTTGCTGGTAACGTCCCAGAGTTCCAGGGTGACGGCCTCGTCGCCCGGTCGCAGGGTGCAGGCCTCCTGGACCAGGTTGCCCTTGAAACTCAGGTTGTCCGCTGCTTGGGCGTCGGCGGCCAGGCTCAAGGCCAATACCAGCGCTGCACGGTGTAAATGTCCCATTTATTCGACTCCTACTGGTATTCGGCCAACAACGTGGCCACCGCGCTAAACCTTGCGGGCGCCAGGGTTGCGCCGGGCTGTTTGACCGGCACCACCTCCAATACGGGCGGTGATGACAGGCTGATATCCAGTGGCGTATTGAGTGAAAAAGGCAGGTTGTTCTGGAAAACCCGAATACCCAGCGCCGGTACGCTTGTCTGTACCGCCGCACCGTCAAAGGTGGTTGCCGTGCCGTTGACACTCAACTTCAGCGCCCATGGCAGCGTGTCGGTGCCGCAGTTGATGGTGTAGCCCACGCCTTTTCGGTACTGCACACCGTCGACGCGCTTGATCCCGACATCGCCAAAATCCACCTCGATGGTGTTGCCCGCATCGATCGTGCACGGGGGAGGCTCGTTGAGCGTGCCGCTAAACGTCAGGTTGGCCGATGCAACGCTGCACAGGCCCAGGGAGCACAAGGCGAGCAACGCTCGCTGCGGCCAACAGATCATTGGTCATTCCTCTTCATTGATAATCGACCACGAGGGTGGCGGCCGCATCGAATGCGCCTCCGGTCAGCGTGCTGCCCGGGCGTTTGACGGGTACCGCCTGCACCACCGGCACGTTGGGATAGGTGAAGTTCACCGCCGTGTTCAGCGGCCAATCGGCGCCGTTGACGAACAGCTTTACCCCAAGATCCGGCTTGCGGGTGACCAGCACGCGGCTGTCAAATGCAGCACCGGTGCCCCTGAGTTCCAGGGTCAGCGCGTTGCTGAAAGGGGAGCTGCAGCTGACGGTGTACGGCACGCCACGGCGATAATTGACCCCGTCGACTCGCGAGGTCAGCAGGTCATTGCCAAAAGGCACGTCGAGCGTACTGCCGCTGTTGATGACACACGGCGGCGGCGCAATGATCACCGCGCGGATGGTCAGGTTGGTCTCGGCCTGCGCACCCAGGCTGAACGCCCAGAGCAAACCGCTGCCCATTAACACGGCCCAGGGGCCGTATGACTTAGCCATTGTTCTGCCCTTACTCATAATTGAGCCTGAAATCCACCACGGCCCGGAATGCCCCGCTGGTCAATGGCGCAGCGGTGCGCGTAGGCCGAACGTTCCAGGTCTTGGTGTTACCGCCCAGGGGCAAGAACAGCGGTTCGCCGCGTTGGCCCAGTTGTACGTCCCGCCCCAGGGCGTCGGTCAGTTGCAGCCCCAGGCCGGTGATGCCTTGCACTTTGACCAGGCGCGAATCGTCGTCATCGGCAGGCGCGATAAAGGCCACCGACAGCACCGGTTGAAAGGCGCTCCAGGTCAGGTTGCCGGTGCGTTCACTGCGGATACTGCCGGCGGTGCGGTTGCACTCGGTAAAGCGCAACTGGAAGGCCACCTGGTTGGCCTGATCACCAGGCCGACGTAACTGGCTGGTGGAGACGTCGCCCAGTTCAATGGTCTGATGCAGCGAGGTCATTTCCAGGCTGCACGGGGTTTCGTGCATGGAGCCGGAAATATTCAGCACGCCATTCATGCCCTCGATATCCTCGGCCTGCGCGCTCCCTCCAAAGGCCAGTAACAGGCCGCCCAATACCGTTATGTAATGAGACTTCATGGCTGACTCCAGCGACAGGCTTACTGTTTGGGCAGTGCTGCTTGCAGGTTGACCTTGCACGTCTCGCCGCTGCAGGTGAAGGCCAGCAGCGGACGGCCGCCGTAATCATTGACGTAGGCCAAGTGAGGGGTAGGGCCCAGGGCCTTGGCAGTCGGGCCGAGGATCAGCGTGCCTTTGGGCGGCACCATCACCGGCTCGAAACCGGCCACGGTCTTGCCCTCTTTGGTGCTGCGCGCATCCACCAGGGTCACGTAGTAGGGCGTCGGGTTATTCACCCGGTAATGCTCGCCTTGCCGGGTCAGGGTCAGCTTTTCCTGCCAGGGCTTGGACAGGTCTTGCTGGCTGGGCGTAATGGCTTGAGGCCGGTAGAACAGTTTGATCCGGGTCTGCAGCGCGATTTGCAGGGTGTTGGCCTTATCGGTGCGTGGCGGAATTTCCCGCAGGTTGAAGTAGTAGACCGTCTCTCGATCCTGGGGCAACGACTTGGCCGCCGGCAGCGCCTGGACTTTTACCTGGCTCTGTTTGCCCGGTTCCAGGCGCTGCACCGGGGGCAGCACGATCAAGGGTGTGGTGAGTTTCTGGCCCTCTTCATTCTCGATCCAGCCCTGGGCCAGGTACGGCAATTGGGTGTTGTTATTGGTGATGTTCACGCTGGTGGCGTCTTTGCTGCCGTCGAAAATCACGCGGGTACGGTCCAGGCCAATTGCAGCGTGGCTGCTGTGGCTCATGGCGAGCGTCAGCAGGGTGAGGGTCGAGAGGGTGAAGCGTTTGTAAAGGGTCATGAGGATGTGGTCTCCGTGACGGGGTGCTTGCCGGTCAGTTCTGCCGGCGCGGACAAGGGTTGATCGGTGGCTGCGACTCGGCAGTCCAGTTGCAGGGCGTTGCTCAGGCCGTCAGCGGGCAAGACGTCGGGAAGGGTGAGGGTGCAGCGCTCATTCCCGCCCCAACTGACGACCATCTGTTCACCGGCTTGAATGCCGCTGAGGTAGACATTGCCGCCGTCATTCACGATGCCGGTGTCCTGCTGCTTGGCGTTCTGGACCGTCGCACCGAAGGGCGGCGAGCTGCCATCGGGCAGGCGCAGCACCGCCATGGCTTTTTCACCGGCGATCACGTCCAGGGCGCGATAACCGATGGCGCCTTCGGTGAGGGTCAGTTGGGTGACAGATTGAGTGGCTTCGACATTGCTCGGCAGGCTCTCCAGATCGACGCTGGCTGCCGTACGCTGGTAGCTGCTCAGGTCGGCGATCACCGCTTTACCGAAGGCGTTGCTGCGGGTCGGCGAGCCGTAACCCCGCACCGGCACGTCAGGCACGCCGCTGGTATCCACCATCAAACGGGTGCCGCCCATGCTGTTGGTGCGATGCAGGGCTGCGCCGTGAGACGTGAGCGTGCCACCGCCGCGGGCTGACAGGCTGAGGCTGGTGCGACTGTCTTGTTGCCGGCTGGCGGCGACTGTCAGGTCCGCTTGATCACCCATGTGGCTCAGATAGCCACTGGCCGAATTATCGCTGGCGGTCAATTGGTAGCTGTTGCGCTCATCGAGGCGGTCGCTGTAACGCGTTGAAAAGCCGTTCTTGCCTGCGGCCCGGCTGGCGTCCAGCGACAGCGTGCCGCTGCGTCCCAACGGCAGGCTGACCGTCAGCGCCATGCCGTTATCCTTGTAGTTGTAATCCAACGTTCGATAAACGTTGAGCGACAAACTCATGTTTTTGACGGTGCCCACATTGAAGTAGCGGGACACCGACAAGTTCCAGCGCTGGGTAGCCGGTCGCGACCAGTAAGTTTGTTTGTTATAACTGGCGTAGACCGTGGCGCCCAAGTCGCGAAATTGTTTGTTAACGGTCGCTGTATACAGCGCTTTGCTGCCACCAATAGGTTTGAATTCACCGGCATATTGACCGAATTCGTCGTATTGTCCGCGGCCCGCCAGTTCCCCGTTCCTGCCGTAATGACGAGCGTCTAAATATTCACTCATGCTCAAGAAGTTCTTATCGGAGAACCGATAACCGGCGAAGGTGACCTGGCTGTCGTATTGTTCAAAGTTCTTCGAATATTGCAGGCGGTAGGATTTACCCGAGAGCGTTTGATTCCATACCTCAGCCCGGGACTGGGTGACATCCAGGGATAACGCGCCCAATGCCAACAGGTCGCGGCCAGCGCCGATAGTGGCGGCCCGGTAGTTGTTGTCGGTGATGGCGCCGCCGAACAACGACCAGCCGTTGCTCACGCCCCAGGAGAACTCCCCCGTGCCAAAAAAGTTGCCGTCAGCGCCATATTGGAGATCCGAAGGCCGCCCGCTCGCCAGCTTATATCGAACTTGCCCAGGGCGCGTCAGGTAAGGAACGCCTGCGGTGTTGAGCTTGAAGGTCTGTACCGAACCGTCTTGCTCCTCTACCCGCACATCCAGCGTACCGGTGACGGCATCATTGAGGTCCTGGATACGAAAGGGGCCGGCGGCCACCAGGGTTTCATACAGCACGCGCCCTTGCTGACTGACGACCACCCTGGCGTTGGTCTTGGCCAACCCCACCACTTCAGGTGCGTAACCGCGCAGGTTGGGGGGCAGCTGACTTTCGTCTGACGTCAACGCAGCACCGGTAAAGCGAAAGCTGTCGAACAGGTCCGAATACAGGTAGTTTTCGCCAACTACCAGCCGCGCCCTCAAGGCAGGAATGGCGCGGTAAGCGTAGTAGCGGCTCCACTCCAGCTTCTGTTCCCCGGCGGAACGGTCCCTTGCGCTGTCGACACGGCCCTGCCAGTCGGCCCTCAGGCGCCAGGCCCCGGCATTGGCCCCCAGCGTTCCGTTGCCACTGAGGTGGTTGCGGGTGCGCTCGTTTTTCTGGGCGTTGGACTGCGCCGTCAGGTTGTAGTCGATCAACAGTCCCGGTACGCCTTCATCCCAGCGTGCAGGCGGATCCCAGTTGAGGGCGCTGTACTCAAGGTAGGCGTGGGGCAGGTTGATGCTCAATGTGGAGGTGGCCAGGTCTGCACTGACCTCGGCACCTGGCAAGCCTTGAAGGTCCAGGCACTCGTCGCCTTTCCACCTTGTGAGCCTGGCTGCTTCGATCGCCTTCAGGCCCAGTTGCGCCACGAGCTCTGCGGACAAGCAGGCCTGGCTACCCTTCGGGTCATCATCAGGGGGATAAAACGCCACCGACTGCTCGGAAAGCGCCTGGCCGTTGATCTGCACAAGCATCGTGTAAGTGCCGGGCAGAATGAAACCGCTGCGCGAAAACCGCGACAAATCGATATTGGTGCGATCATTCAGGTCAAGAACGTCGGTATTGAATTCGATATCCGCGGCACCCAAGGCTGTGCCTGCCAGTGACATCAGCCCGCCAACCAACGTGGGGCGCAGCGTATGTTTGATCTTCGACGCATTCAGCATGAAAGCAACCCATCAATGTTCAAAAGTATTCCAACTTGAACCGCACGGCGACGCGGTGAGCGCCCGGCGCCAAGGGCAACCCGTTGCCCACCAGCCGCAACGTGTAGTGAAGTGTCATGTCGCCTTCGGCCAAGGGATGCGGCGCCATCGGCTCGCCCGGCACGCTCTCCTGGCCGGCCGAATCCCAGATGTGAAAGGCAACACCCTGTGAATCGCCGAAGGCAGCAAAAGAGCGACCGTCGCGGTCGCGCGGGCCGTCGAACGTGACCCGCAAATGCTCCCAGTCAGGTAGCGTTGCACCCGGCCGTAAAGGGTCCGGGCGCGTCAATGAGCAGTTGACCAGGCGTAAATCAAAGGGGTGTGGCTCGCCCAACGCATTTCGCAACAGCCGCCCAATGGGCTCGGCGGGCATCTCGATGGTTTGATCGGCACTGGTCAGTTCCAACCCGCACGCGGAGTCAACGACCCTGCCACCGAGCGTGATGACCCCTTCACCTTGCGCAGTCTCCTGCGCGAACACCCAAGGGCTGATGACCACCGCCAGTGACGAGCTCATCGCCAGACTTCTGAGTTTTTTCACCGTTTTCTCCCACCCGTTCCCCCCGCCACCCTGAAGTGGCGGGGGGGCTACTTACTGATAAGCCAAGGTGAAATTGGTGACCGCGCTGAAGTCACCCGGCACGATGTCGCCGGTCGCCGCGCCTTGAACAAAGGCGCCGAATTCCAGCGTGTTGTCACCGGTGGAAATGGCCTGGGGCGTGGTTGCCACACCCAGTTGGATAGGGCTGCCGCCATGGGTCATCATGATGCCGACGCGGCCTGCGGTACCGACGGTGCCGATTGCGCCAGGCACGTCAGTTGATGGCGCAGCCGTGAACGTCGTGGTCACGGTGTTATCAGTCAGATTTGTCAGGTCGCAACCTTCCAGTTCAATCAGCACACGGCGAGCTTCGGACTTACCGCCTGCCTGCAATTGATGCTTGGCGATGGCGCCCAGATGAATGGTCTGATCTACCGATTCAGGCTTGATGGAGCAGGCACCCGAGTGGACCGATCCCAGAAAGGTAACCGTTCCATCTGCCGCCTGAGCGCCGGACATGGAACCCGCGAACAGGCCGATGGTTAACAGTGCAGTTTTGAACGTAGTTTTCATTTGCAGATGCCCACATAAAAATGTCATGGAAGAGCCCCGCCACCTATTGGCGTGGGGCTGACGTTTCACCTCAAGAGTGGCCGGCAGCAAACTCGGCTGATCGCCAGTCGAGTACCAATCAGAAGTTAAAACTTTCCAATTAGTTGTATTGCCATTTGGGCGCACGGTTGAGGCGGAAGCAATTGTGTGATGGCGACTTGAAAAAGTAAGTCGTCACATTCGCTTATTGATGTGGGCAGGCAGTATCGCGACGTATAGGAAGAATATGGCACTTTGCCAAAACTTTGATTTTGGCTGTAAGAAATGAACTACACGCTGCTAAATGAGAATAATTTAGTTTGGGTTATAGCTGTAAGAATGGGATGACATACAGTGAAAATCAATAGACATTAATAGCGCGAAACAACTAACCGGGTTACGGGCGCAGAGGCCGTGAGGCTGGCAGGTCAACAGCCACAAAAAAGCCCCGATTAACGGGGCTTTCGCAGAGCAACGAGGCTTACTTGGTTTTCGGCCGCTTGCTCGATGCATGGCCTGCCTCATCCACAAACACCTCGGCTACGGCAATCGCCATGCTTTCGGTCTCGAATACGCCGGCAACGCTGTCGCCGTGAAAATTGATCAAGTGCCAGCCGTCTGCTCGCTTCGTGATCAGGTAGCCGTTTACACCTTTGGGTTCTGACATCTGTTGGCAATCTCGTGGTCTTGGTTCAAGGCGCTCATGATAACGCCAATTGCCGGGGCAGGGCGCAAGTTGTTGCAGGTCAGTGCCAGGGGGGCAAAAGCGTGCTAAAACCATTGCAGCCCTTTAAACAAGGGGCCAAGTCGGGTTCTGATCGACCGTTGGTGATGCGCTTTGCAGGATCAGCGGAACTTACGCCGACATTTTTTCTCTATGATGACATCGCAACGCCAGCAGGACCCATTGTAAGGTGACTGCGGCCTGATTAGACTGCGCCGAATTCCGTACGCACAGCCCTTTGTAAGGACTCATATGATCAAGAAATGCTTGTTCCCAGCAGCCGGTTACGGCACTCGCTTCTTGCCAGCGACCAAAGCCATGCCCAAAGAAATGCTGCCAGTGGTGAACAAGCCACTGATTCAGTACGGTGTGGAAGAGGCTCTGGATGCCGGTTTGAACGAGATCTCCATCGTCACGGGTCGTGGTAAGCGCGCGCTGGAAGACCACTTCGACATCAGCTATGAGCTGGAAAACCAGATCAAGGGCACCGACAAGGAAAAATACCTGGTCGGTATCCGTAAATTGCTCGACGAATGCTCGTTCTCCTACACCCGTCAGACTCAAATGAAAGGCCTCGGCCACGCCATCCTTACCGGTCGCCCGCTGATCGGTGACGAACCGTTCGCCGTGGTCCTGGCGGATGACTTGTGCGTCAACCTGGAAGGCGACGGTGTGCTGACCCAGATGGTCAAGCTCTACCAGAAATACCGTTGCACCATCGTTGCGGTGATGGAAGTCAACCCTACCGAAACCAATAAGTACGGTGTTATCGCCGGTGACGATATTGGCGATGGCCTGATCCGCGTACGTGACATGGTCGAGAAGCCAGCACCGGAAGATGCACCGTCGAACCTGGCGATCATCGGTCGTTACATCCTTACCCCGGACATCTTCAAGCTGATCGAAGAGACCGAGCCAGGCAAGGGCGGCGAGATCCAGATCACCGACGCTCTGCTCAAGCAAGCCAAAGACGGTTGCGTGATTGCCTACAAGTTCAAGGGCCAACGTTTCGACTGCGGCGGTGCTGAGGGCTACATCGAAGCGACCAACTTCTGCTACGAGCATTTCTACAAAACGGGCAAGGCTTACTGATTCATGTAAGCCGTTGCTCCAGCAGGTCGTTTCAGCGACCTAAACAAATGCCCCGATTGTTCGGGGCATTTTGTTTCATGCGTTAGGCGCACGCGTTCTGCTTTTGACCTCTAAAGCGAAGAGTGTTGATGCCAGCAGATGAATGGCGGGTTAATGTTTCGCTGTTTCGATTTTGAGGTCCCTGGTGATAATAAGCGTTTTATTGCCGGCCTCGTCTTTTCCGTAGGCGCAATAACGCCAGTTCCGATCTTTTGGCAGTATGAGCGTCTCTCTCACGAGGGCGTAACCGCTTTCATTCTTGCAGTCAATTGAATCGAGCGCCCCGTATTTATAATACGTCTGGACAATTTCGTTCAGCCGAGAGGCTGTGGTTATTTGCCATTCGTCAGGGCTGTGTTCATACACGTCGACTTCCGGCTTGCTCTGCGGGGCTGTGTCATCCAGCTGGCGTAATTTAACGGTCGCAAACTTCATGGGTTGCCAGGACGTCTGTCCAAAGCGTTTGCCAATGATGCATATCGCCTGAACCCCCTCCCTTTGATCGACGGGGAGTTTAAGCAGGGGTTGATCAACCGCCCTGACTGGCGCCCCATATCCTTTTGGCAGTGCGCATTGAATTGAGCTGGCTGATCCGCTCTTGTAGCGAATCCATTCGAAGCCTTTACTGATCTTCAGGCCCCAAGACGCCGGTTGCAATTGACCGTGCTCGTTGGGGGCTGCGGAGCGGGTCGACCAAGAGCCCACGCGTTCGATAGCTATCCCGGTACCCGGGTCAAGGTTGCTCAGGTCCAAGGTGTTATCTGGTCGAAATGCCGCAAGAATATGATCAACCGAGTGGGTGTATACCGCCTCAGGCCGACTTACCGTGCCGGCAGGCGCGAGTTCGCAGGGCCGGGCGAAGCCACAACCATTCAAGTAAGAGTCGGTCGCTGTAGATAGTATGCCGATTACCCGCTTGCCATCTTTCGCAAAAACCGGGGAGCCGGAGGAGCCGCCGTATACGCCAATACAGTCGTTGGCACGAGCGTCGGACCAATACCAGGGAAGGTCTGGTCGGATAGGCCAGGCGCTTTCGAAAAGAGGCGTGGGCGGCTGCGATTGGCAAACTGAGTGGCGCAGAAAAAATCCGCCAGGAAAAGCGCCCTGGGGTATATGTGCCAGTTCAATGGCGCGGTCGGACGCATCAAAATTCTTTAACAGTAACGGCTTCACGCCTCTTGAGCGAAGTTCGCCGTAGGTTGCAGCCAGTTCCAGCAACCCGACGTCCGACCCTTTCATGCTTGAATAAACTATACGTTTGATGCTGTACCAATGGTGCTCATTAACATTGTCAAAAAAATAAGCGGGGGAAAAAGCAAAGCCAACTGCCATGGGTTTATCAATGACGACGTCATTGTCACCGCTATCAATGCTCAACAAAGGATCAACACTGCAATGCCCCGCAGTGAGAATAAGCGCGGCCTGAGTATCATTGGGTGTTTCGCTGCTAGCCACCAATGTCGCCGTGCATTCCCACGCGAGCCCTTGAGTCTTCTTCATTAAACCTACAGCGAAGAAACGATCTGACCCCGGCGCAGTGGCCGATAACAGCGGAGCCACTCCAGCAGCGGGTGAGGTGTGAGGATTTGGAATTGAGACAAGCATGCTGTCGGCATGGCTGGAAGTGATCCATGCAGCCAGCACAATGAGCGTGAGTCGGCTAAAAAATCTTGAACTAAGCGTAAAGCGATAGCCGAAAATCATAGCGATGCTTCCTCATTTCGGATGCGGTGAGTGTTTACGGCACCGAAGTATCATTACGGATCGTCAATCAGCCTTCTACTGTCAACAATGACAGGTGACGCCTACGGTTTTTAACTAGCCGTTAAAGACCGTCGTGACAATGCGCTCTCTAGGGCCTCGTATTTGAATGTGGCAAGGTATGTCGATTGGCTTTTTCGTTTCTCGTCCCCACCTAAGTCGGTATGCTGGTGTCCTGCCGAGGAGAGTGAAATGGCCTACGATTTTGACCTGTATGTAATTGGCGCCGGTTCCGGCGGTGTTCGCGCGGCGCGCTTTGCCGCTGGCTTTGGCGCCAAGGTGGCCGTGGCGGAGAGCCGCTACTTGGGCGGCACCTGTGTGAACGTCGGCTGTGTGCCAAAGAAGCTGTTGGTGTACGGCGCGCATTTTGCCGAAGATTTCGAACAGGCCAGCGGCTTTGGCTGGTCCCTGGGCGAGGCGAACTTTGATTGGGCGACCTTGATCGCCAACAAGGATCGCGAGATCAACCGCCTCAACGGCATCTATCGCAACCTGTTGGTCAACAGCGGTGTGACATTGCACGAAGGGCATGCACGCCTGGTCGATGCGCATCAGGTGGAGATTAATGGTGAGCGCTTCACTGCCAAGCACATCCTGATCGCCACCGGTGGCTGGCCGCAGATCCCTGAGATTCCGGGGCGCGAGCACGCCATTGGCTCCAATGAGGCATTCTTCCTTAAAGAGCTACCCAAGCGCGTGCTGGTGGTGGGCGGCGGTTATATCGCCGTTGAGTTCGCCGGCATCTTCCACGGCCTGGGTGCACACACTTCATTGCTGTATCGCGGCGACCTGTTCTTGCGCGGCTTTGATGGTTCGGTGCGCAAACATCTGCAAGAAGAGCTGACCAAGCGCGGCCTGGACTTGCAGTTCAATGCCGACATCGAACGTATCGACAAGCAAGCCGACGGCAGCCTCAAAGCCACCTTGAAGGATGGTCGCGTGCTGGAAGCCGATTGCGTGTTCTACGCCACCGGCCGCCGCCCGATGCTGGATAACCTGGGCCTGGAAAATACCGGGGTCAAACTGGACGAGCGCGGTTTCGTCGCGGTGGATGATCTCTACCAGACCGCCGAGCCGTCGATCCTGGCGATTGGCGATGTGATTGGTCGTGTGCAGCTGACGCCGGTGGCGCTGGCTGAAGGCATGGCCGTGGCGCGGCGGTTGTTCAAGCCCGAGCAATACCGCGCGGTGGATTACGCCAATATCGCGACGGCGGTGTTCAGCCTGCCAAACATTGGCACAGTCGGTCTGACGGAAGAGGATGCACGCAAGAACGGCCACAACGTGCAGGTCTTTGAAAGCCGTTTCCGGCCGATGAAGCTGACCCTCACCGATTGCCAGGAAAAGACCCTGATGAAGCTGGTGGTCGACGCCGACACCGACAAAGTGCTGGGTTGCCATATGGTCGGCCCGGATGCGGGTGAAATCGTGCAAGGGCTGGCGATCGCGCTCAAGGCGGGCGCGACCAAACAGCATTTCGACGAAACCATCGGCGTGCATCCTACGGCGGCGGAAGAATTCGTCACCATGCGCACGCCTGTGGCGGATTGATCAGGTTGGCTCTGCTGCCTCTGGCGCCGTTGCAACGACGGCCGCCAGGCGCAGGGCTTCGATGCTTGCCTGGGCCTTGACCAGGTCCAGTTCAAGCGCCTTGTTGTGCTGCTGGTGTTCCAGCAGTGCGGCCTGGCGTGATTGGCTGTCTTGCACGGCCACGCGCAGGCGTTCCTGGAGCAGGGTGCGCTCGCTGTCGATCTGGCTGAGCTGCTCCTTGAGTTTCAGCTGTAGCGCCTGGTCCTGACGAGTTTGCTCCTGCAGCGCATTCAATTCCTTGGCGGTCACTCGCTGCTCACTCAGCAGACGCTCGTTATCGCGATGCAACTGGGTGATTTCATCCTGGCGCACCAGCGCGCTTTGCTGTGCCTGACGCAGTTCGGCCTGAACCTGCTGCAACTGGCCTTCATGGCGACGCTGTTCCTGCCCGCGCTGTTCCTTGATGGCATTGCGGTAATGCTCAAGCGCATCACGGGCGTGCAGATGTTTTTCTTCCAGGGAGCGAATCTGCTCGTCCTTGTCATTGAGCCTTAGCTCGTAATCGCTGCACGCCTGGCTCAGCCCGGCGTTACGGGTTTGCTCGGTCTGCAGGCTGGTGCTGGCGGTTTGCAGCGCCGCGCTTTCTTCGCCCAGGGCTGCGGCCTGGATATCAAATTGCTGTTTGAGCTGGGTGTGCGCTTCTTCCAGGGTTTCTACCTGGGCGAGCAGGGCGGCTTTGTGTTGCTCGAATTGCGCCAGGGCCAGGTCGATCGGCTCCTGGGCCTTCTCTTTGAGGCGTTGGGACAGGCGTGCGACCAGTTCGCCAAGCTCATCGTCAATTGGCGCCTGGTTGATGGTTTGCCGCGTTTCGCTTTCGTCCAGCTCTTTCAAATAGCGATGAATCGTGGTTTTCGAGCCGGTATTACCCATTTCGATACGCACTGCATCGATGCTGGGGTTTTCGCCACGGGCGAGGATTGCCAGGCGTGCCGTTTGCACTACTGCTTTGTTTATGCCGCCACGAGCCATGGGGTCTCCGTCGATTTAGTACTGTGGTACATGGTATGTATATACATACTATAACATGGTTAAAAACTCGTTGAAATTCATGATTTAACAGATGGGATATTGGCGTATTATCCCGTGTCATCTGTGTTTTCCTCCGCCATCCATCTGTCAGCAGTACGAATAGACGCCTATGAGCGACCTGGACCGATATCTCAACGCCGCCACCCGCGACAACACGCGCCGCAGCTACCGTGCGGCCATCGAGCATTTCGAAGTCAGTTGGGGAGGGTTCCTGCCGGCCACCAGCGACAGCGTGGCGCGTTACTTGGTGGCGCATGCGGGAGTGTTGGCAGTGAATACCTTGAAGCTGCGGCTCTCGGCCTTGGCGCAATGGCATACCAGTCAGGGGTTTGCCGACCCGACGAAGGCGCCGGTGGTACGCAAGGTGCTCAAAGGCATCCGCGCCGTGCACCCGGCGCGAGAGCGACAGGCCGAGCCTTTGCAGCTCCAGCATTTGGAGCAAGTAATCGCTGCCCTGGACATTGAAGCCAAACAGGCCAGCGAGCATCACGACCCACCACGCTTGCTGCGGGCCAAGCGCGATGCTGCGCTGATTCTGCTGGGCTTCTGGCGCGGCTTTCGCAGTGATGAGCTGTGCCGATTAAGCATTGAGCATGTGCAAGCCGTGCCGGGCGCTGGCATCAGCCTGTACTTGCCGCGCAGCAAAAGTGATCGCGACAACCTCGGCAAGACTTACCAGACCCCGGCGTTGCTGCGGCTGTGCCCGGTGCAGGCTTATAGCGAGTGGCTCAGCGCCTCGGCGTTGGTGCGCGGGCCGGTATTTCGCGGCATTGACCGCTGGGGCAACCTGGGCGAGGAGGGCTTGCACCCCAACAGCGTGATCCCGTTATTGCGCCAAGCCCTTGAGCGTGCAGGTATTCCCGCCGAGCAATACACCAGCCACTCCCTGCGCCGGGGCTTTGCCACTTGGGCGCACCGCAGCGGCTGGGATTTGAAGTCGCTGATGAGTTACGTCGGCTGGAACGACATGAAATCCGCGATGCGCTATGTTGAAGCGACGCCGTTTCTAGGCATGACCCTGGCAACCCAACCGCTGATTTGAGATTTCTTCTATTAATACAGTCACCTGATAGAGAAAGCCAATCGTCAGCATCAGGTTTGCCAATGAGCCATCGACCGAAAGAGCCGGTAGGATTCATCTCATCAACTTCTTAACCCCTGACGGAGAGTCAACGATGCCTATCATCAACAGCCAAGTAAAACCGTTTAAAGCCACCGCTTTCAAAAACGGCAGCTTCGTCGATGTGACCGACGCTGACCTGAAAGGCAAGTGGTCGGTTGTATTCTTCTACCCAGCCGACTTCACCTTCGTTTGCCCAACCGAACTGGAAGACCTGGCTGACAACTACGCCGAATTCCAGAAGCTGGGCGTCGAAATCTACAGCGTTTCCACCGACACCCACTTCGCCCACGCTGCCTGGCACAACACTTCGCCAGCCATTGGCAAAATCCAGTACACCATGATCGGCGACCCAACCCTGACCATCTCCCGCAACTTCGACGTGCTGATCGAAGAAGCTGGCCTGGCAGACCGCGGCACCTTCGTGATCAACCCAGAAGGTCAGATCAAGATCGTTGAGCTGAACGACGGTGGTGTAGGCCGTGACGCTTCCGAGCTGCTGCGCAAGATCAAGGCCGCTCAGTACGTTGCTGCCCACCCAGGTGAAGTCTGCCCAGCCAAGTGGAAAGAAGGCGAGGCCACTCTGGCGCCGTCTTTGGACCTGGTCGGCAAGATCTAAGTCTGTGAACGCGTATCAAGGGCGGGTATCCGCACTTAAGTAAGCTGCATCCGCCCTCAAAACGCCCGGGCGAGATTCGCTCGGGCGTTTTTTTGTCTGCAATAAACCGAATGAACAGGAAATCGCCCGTATGTTGGATGCCAATCTTAAAGCTCAGTTGAAGTCATACCTGGAACGGGTCACCCAGCCGATCGAGATCGTCGCCTCCCTCGACGACGGTGCGAAATCCCAGGAAATGCTTGCTCTTTTGCAGGACGTAACCAGCCTCTCCACGCTGATTACCCTGAACACCGATGGCAATGATGCGCGCAAGCCATCGTTCTCCATCAACCGCCCGGGTGCCGATATCAACCTGCGTTTCGCCGGCATCCCCATGGGCCATGAATTCACTTCGCTGGTGTTGGCCCTGCTGCAAGTCGGTGGCCACCCGTCGAAGGCCAGTGTCGAGGTGATTGAACAGATTCGCGCCCTCAAAGGCGAGTTCAGCTTCGAGACTTACTTCTCGCTGTCGTGCCAGAACTGCCCGGACGTGGTCCAGGCGCTGAACCTGATGGCCGTGCTGAACCCCAACATCCGCCACGTCGCGATTGATGGTGCGCTGTTCCAGGCCGAAGTCGATGAGCGCCAGATCATGGCGGTGCCGAGCGTCTACTTGAACGGGATCAACTTTGGCCAGGGCCGTATGGGCCTCGAAGAGATCCTCGCCAAGCTCGACACCAGCGGTATCGAGAAAGCCGCGGAAAAAATCAGCGCCAAGGACGCCTTCGACGTCCTGGTAGTGGGCGGTGGCCCGGCCGGGTCTTCGGCTGCCATCTACGCGGCACGTAAAGGTATTCGTACTGGCGTGGCGGCTGAACGCTTTGGTGGCCAGGTGCTGGACACCATGTCCATCGAGAACTTTATCTCGGTACAGGAAACCGAAGGGCCGAAACTGGCCAGCGCACTGGAAGCCCATGTGCGTCAGTACGATGTCGACATCATGAACCTGCAGCGCGCCAGCAGCCTGGTACCGGCGAAAAATGCCGGTGAGCTTCACGAAATTCGCTTCGAAAGCGGTGCCACCCTCAAGTCCAAGACCGTGATCCTGGCCACAGGCGCCCGCTGGAGAGAGATGGGCGTGCCCGGTGAGCAGGAATACAAGGCCCGCGGCGTGTGCTTCTGCCCGCACTGCGATGGCCCGCTGTTCAAGGGCAAGCGTGTGGCGGTGATCGGCGGCGGTAACTCCGGCGTGGAAGCGGCCATTGACCTGGCCGGTATCGTCAGCCATGTCACCTTGCTTGAATTCGACAGCAAGCTGCGCGCCGATGCTGTCTTGCAACGCAAGCTCTACAGCCTGCCGAACGTGGATGTGATCACCAGCGCATTGACCAGTGAAGTCAAAGGCGATGGTCAGAAAGTCACCGGCCTTGCCTACAAGGACCGCGACAGCGGTGAGTTCAAGACCATCGAGCTGGAAGGCATCTTTGTGCAGATTGGCTTGCTGCCCAACACGGATTGGCTCAAAGGCACCGTAGAACTGTCGCCGCGTGGCGAGATCATTGTCGATGCCCGTGGCGAGACTTCACTGCCTGGCGTGTTCGCCGCCGGTGACGTAACGACTGTGCCGTACAAGCAGATCGTGATTGCAGTAGGCGAGGGCGCCAAGGCTTCGTTGAGCGCGTTCGATCACCTGATCCGTACCTCTGCTCCGGCGTAAATCCTGAGCTGAAAATGAAAAACCCCATGAGCGATCATGGGGTTTTTTTTATGCTCGATACGCTTACATCGGCGCCGGCTGAATGATCTCGACCCAATAAGCATCCGGGTCTTTGATGAACGCGAGGCTCTTCATGCGGCCATCCGTCAGACGCTTCTGGAAATCACAGCCCAAGGCTTCGAAACGTTCGCACGCCGCGACAATGTCCGGCACCGAGATGCAGATATGGCCAAAGCCACGTGGGTCGGTGTTGCCGTTGTGGTAGGCAAAGTCGGCATCGTTTTCGGTGCCGTGGTTGTGGGTCAGTTCGAGGATGCCCGGAATCGACTTCATCCACTGGGTACGCTCGGCGGCGTCGGCCGGGATCTGGGCCTTGTCCACCAGGGCCAGGAAGTACAGGCTGAATTCGGCTTCCGGGAAGTCACGTTTCTCGACCAGGGAGAAACCCAGGATGCGCGTGTAGAAGTCCAGCGACTTGGTGATGTCCTTGACCCGCAACATGGTGTGGTTGAACACGAAGTTCGCCGTGGCGTTGTCGGGTTGGGCGGTGACGCCCGGGAAGGTGTTCAATTCGTGCAGGCTCATGGGCCCTCCAGAAAAAATGTGAGATGAGCGGTCCATTGGCTTGCGGCCTGCCTCCATGCAGGCGGGCCATGATACGCAAGGCGCACCGGCTGCGCCAAATGAAAAAGCGCGCTCAACCCTTGCGGTCAGCGCGCGCCGGGCCGCACACTTTGCCGCTGGAACCTTGGGTGTTTTTCGCAATGATCGAGTTTCGTAGGCCGCTGTTGAGTGCTGTGTGCGTGTTGTTGGGCAGCCCGTTTGTGCTGGCCGCCGAGCCGCAGGTCCATTGGCCCAGCGGTTGGCAGGTCGAAGAAGTCGTGCCTGACGGCGAGCCCCCTGCCAAACCCCAAGCCGTGTCCCGGCAGCGAGCGATCAAGAATGATGAAAATGGTGCGACGTTGATGGTCATGGAGTTGACCGGAACGCCAATTGAGGCCGGCCATAAAGTTAATCTTGCTGGCGTGTTGCTGGAGATGCGCAAGTCGATCCAGAAAGACTTTGCCCGTGGCGGTTATCAAAGCGTGTGCAGCAAAATGCGCCCCACGACATTGAGTCGGCTTGACGCGTTGGAAACTACCTGTGTGATTACCGAGAACGGTCGACACGTATTGTCGCAAACATTAGTCGGTGCGCTGGATGTCGACAAAGCCTATGTTTTTTCATACGCCGGCCAGGCGCAAGCGTACGAGGCGAGCAAGGAGGAAGTCAGTTTGGTGCGTAACAGTCTGAAACTTTGACCCGCTCAAGCTGAGCGAATTTGAACAACATGAACGCTGATTTAAGTTCGATTTCGAACCGTTAGAGCAAAAAAAGCCCCGCGTATGCGGGGCTATTTTTTAGTACATGTTTCAGCCGCGAAGCCAGGAGTCTACAGTGGCAGCGCCGTACTCTTCTTTCCAGGCTTTGAGGCCGCGGTGGTTGCCACCTTTGGTCTCGATCAGCTCGCCGGTGTGTGGGTTGTGGTAAACCTTGACCACCCGTGCGCGGCGCTGTTTAGGCGCGGCAGCGGCCGGTGCGCCGCCTTTGCGTGGCGCGGGATCGAGGATAGCGATCACATCACGCAGGCTCTTGTCGTATTTGCCCATCAGCGTCTTGAGCTTTTCTTCAAATTCGATTTCTTTCTTCAGGCCAGCGTCGTTCTTCAAGGATTCCAGCTGTGCAAGCTGCTCTTGAAGGGCTTTTTCTGCTGCGCGAAATTCGGCGAGTCTGGACAAAATCTATACTCCAATAATGTAGTTGCTGATATCAACTGCAGACAAAGCTATAAGCCAAGAACGTTAAGCCACGTCAACGAAAAAGACCCTTCTGCGAGTTCTGCACAGGCAGAAAAAATTGTAGTAGTTAATTCAGCCCGAGTAAATCATGTCTTTTAAAGAAAGACCAATCTTTCATCATCGGTCGCGCAGGGCTATTCCACGATGCCCAACGATTTAATGAATTCATCGCAGGGTAATGGTCGGCCAAACAGGTAACCCTGTAGGAAATCCACGCCTTGGGCAACGAGGTATTCACACTGTTGGGCTGTTTCTACGCCTTCGGCAACAATGCCTAGATCCAGCTTGACCGACAACTCTATGATGCTGTCCAGAATATGCCGAGACAGCGCATCCGCACCGATCATGGCGACAAAGCTTTGATCGATCTTCAAGTAGTCGACATTGAAATTGCGCAAATAGCCCAAGCTGGAGTGGCCGGTGCCAAAATCATCAATGGCGATCATGACTCCCATTTGATGCAGCGCCTCGAACAGGCGACGGGTGGTCTCGGTGGGTTCGATCAACTCCCGCTCGGTCAACTCCAGCACCAGGGTGACCTGGCCGGGTGGGAACGCGGCGAGGAATTCCCGGCAGTCCTGCACCAGCGCCATATCCTGGCAATGGCGCGCAGTGATATTCACGCCGATATGAAAGCCTGGGCTGAAGCGCGCGGCATGAGGCGCCAGTTGCGCGGCAGTCTGGCGCAGCAGGGCACGGGTCATCGGCACGATCAGGCCGGAGTCTTCAGCCAGGGGAATAAACAGGTCCGGGCGCACCAGCCCTTCTTTGGGATGCTTCCAACGCATCAGCACCTCACACCCGGCCCATTGGCGGGTGTCACCGCGTACCACCGGTTGGAAATAGGGAATGAACTCATTGGCCCCCAAGGCGCGTTGTAACTCGTGGGTTGGCGCTGACGAACGTTTTTGCAGCCAGTGAGCGAGCAGCCCCGCCAATATCCCGAAGAACACCACCAGGCTGAACAGGGCCGGATACCGCGCCTGCATATAGCGCCAGACTTCACCCTCGGGCATTCCGGCCTCGACACTGTATTGATAGCGCTCGGAAGCCAGGCGCTGTGGCGCCACGGCAAATGTCGGCAACGCGCCTTGATGCACTTTGCCGTCGGCACCCAGCCAGTTCGGGCCGACGTGCAATACCAAATACGCGTAACGGCTGATCAAGCGCAAGGCGTTGGTGAGGTGGTAACCGTCAACCGAGGCAAACGCACCTTGATCGCCTTGGACCAGGCGGTACACCAGCAGGGCGGTATCGGGTGTGACGGGGTTGCCTTTCATCAACCACAGGCGCCCATCCACGTAGTCGTCGGGGTTGACGGGCGATTGGTAGCGACCGCCAAACAACGAGCTGCAATAGATGTTTTTCTGCCAGGACAGCGTGGTGGCCCGCACAAACGGCCGGCGCGTGACTTGTTCACGTAGCGCCAACTTGGCGGCGCTGTCACACGGTTTACCGGCCAGCGGCAGCAACGCCTGGGCAGCGATGGCGGTGTTGTCGAGCATCAGATCGAACTGGCGCACCGCTTCTTGAGCGGTTTGCGCCGTGCTTTGTTCAAGGGTGCGCTCGGCTTGCCAATACAGAATCACAACCCCCAGCAAGATGGGCAACACGCCGCTGGTTGCACTGATGAAATAGCGTGCGGCTCGGCTTCGTGGGCCTTTGACGGTCAGGGGCATAGGGGCGGTCAGTCGCGAGAAAAAGAGTGAGATATGCCGATGATAGATGGCAATACGCAGGCCTGCTCAGTTGTTTTGAGCGGGTTGACCTAGCCGTTCGGTCAGTTGTGGCGGGGATTTCATCTAGGCAACATAAACATCGTTGCAAGAAGTAAGAGACTCAGGACCGTACCCCTCCAGCCTCTCTCAGTGCCGTGCTAGCCCAATTTTGGCGGGACGGTCGGCGCGTGCCTTTCGAATCTCGGAAGCCGCCTTGCAGCCTTTTAACGACTCCACAGGAATTTGCAGCAATGAAAAAAATCGCACTGGCCGTTGCCTGGTTGATGGCTAACAGCGTTGTCGCTCTACCGGCGTTCGCGGCGGACGGCACTATCACCCTGACCGGTGAGATCACTGGCACCACCTGCAGCATCAGTGGCGGGGCAGGCGCTGCACCTGGCGCCGGGCCGGACTTTGCCATTGCGCTGCACAAGGTCCAGGCCAGCGCACTCAAGGCAGCCGGGCAGACGGCGGGGGTAAAGCCGTTCTTTATCCAAGTCGGCAGTTGCCCGAAGGACACGGTGGTCGCGGTGTTATTCGAGAGCAGCAGCCCGGCGATCAACCCGGCGACCGGCAACCTGGTCAATCAGGCACCGGCAACGCCGGAACCGGCAAAGTTCGTGGAAGTACAGATTGTGGACGGCGTCACCAACCAGCCCCTGGACCTGCGGCTGGGCCTGAGTTCGAGTACCGCGACAGTGCCTGACGGCGGCGCGGTGACGCTGCCATTTGCGGCTCAGTACTTCGCCACAGGGGCAGCGACCGCCGGCCCGATCAGCACGCAAGTGCTGTATTCCGTGACATTCCCCTGATCAAGGCCTGGGTGCCTGGCAATGCGCCAGGCCCTGTCTTGAAGGATGGACTCATGCTTTCTCGCACATTACTGGCGAGCCTCACCTTTGCGCTCATCGCCGGCTTACCGTCCACGGCCCACGCGGGAGTGGTGATCGATGGCACACGGCACATCTACCCCCAACAGCGCCGTGAAATCACCCTGCGCCTGAGCAACGACGATAAACGGGCACCGCGCCTGGTCCAGGTGTGGCTGGATCAAGGCGATGCCACTCCAGATCCCGCCCATAGCGACGTGCCGTTCAGCCTCTCGCCTCCGGTGTTTCGCTTGGACCCGGGTAGAAGCCAGGGGGTGCGGCTGGTCTACACCCAGGAGCCGCTGCCGTCAGATCGAGAATCATTGTTCTGGCTCAATGCCTTGGAAATCCCCCCTAACGTCAACGCGGCCGAGCTCGACGAGCAAACACCTGAGGGAAACCACCTGCAGTTTGCTTTTCGTATCCGCACCAAAGTGTTTTTTCGCCCCCGTCATTTGCCTGGCAGTGCAGACCAGGCCCCCGCGCAACTGCGCTGGAGTCTGAGGCGCACCGAGCGCGCAGCCGTACTGCGCGTACACAACCCTACGGCCTTTCACGTGACCTTCAACGAGGTGGCACTGGCGCTGGGGCCTCGGCCTGACGCCCACCTGATACCGGTACAAGAAGGCATGGTGCCGCCAGGTGCCAGCCTCGAACTGCCTGTACGCGGCAGCCTGCCGACGATCCCCGCCGACGCCCAGGTGCATTTCAAATACATCAATGATTACGGCGCATTCTCCGCGCCGCAGCGAGCGCCCCTGAAGTTTTGATTATGTCTGTTTACCTGCCATTTACTGGGCATCCCGTGTTTGTCTGGCTGTTGTGCAACTCGCGGCTGATGGTGTCGCTGGGTGTGTTCACAACCTTATGCTTGCCGGCCGAGGCCGCGCCACTGTTGTTTGATATCGAGGCGTTCACCAGTGGCCTTGCCACTGCCGTGGATATTTCGCGTTTCAATACGGGCAATGCATTGGCGCCTGGCGTCTACCGTGTGGATGTGATGCTCAATGGGCAATCCGCGGGGCGCCGCGAAATCAGCTTTGTCTCCCGGAAGGGGCAGGACGATGTCCAGCCTTGCGTGAGCGCGCTGGAACTTGCCCAACTAGGAGTCGTGCTGCCACCTGACAAACATAGCGCCGACACGCAGTGCCGTGAATTTACCCAATGGATCCCCCTGGCCAGCAGCCAGCTCGACATCGAGACCCTGACGCTCGACGTCAGTATCCCGCAGGCTCACCTCAGCCGTGCCGCACGCGGTTACGTTGACCCGGCCCGTTGGGACAGAGGGCTCGACGTTGCGCTGCTCAATTACACCTTCAGCGCCGCAGCGGTGACGTCGGGGGCGGGGGAAGGTCGGGGTTACCTGGGCCTCAACGGCGGCGTCAACCTCGGCGACTGGCGCCTGCGCCACCAAGGCGGCCAGGCCTGGACTTCCCGTGGCGGTCTGCTGCCTTATCAACACACCGCCACGTACCTGCAACGGCCCTTGTCGGCCTGGCGTTCGCAACTGACCCTTGGCGACAGCTTCAGTAACGGCCAGGTCCTCGACGGCGTGCGGGTGCGGGGCATCACCCTGTCGACCGATGACCGCATGCTGGCGCCGTCGCAACAAGGCTATGCACCGCAGATACGCGGCATCGCCGACAGCAACGCCACGGTAACGGTGCGCCAGAACGGCTACACGATCTACGAAACCCAGGTTGCCCCGGGGCCCTTTGTCATCGACGACCTATACCCCACGGGCTACGGTGGCGACCTCAATGTCAGCGTCACCGAGGTGGACGGGCGCCGCACCTCCTTTGTCGTGCCGTATTCCGTGGCCCCACAGTTATTGCGCCAGGGCGCCACTCACTACAGCACCACGTTGGGCCAAGTGCAGCAACGGGGGGTCAGCAAGACCCGCCCCATGGTGTTTCAGGGCACCTTGCAGCATGGCCTTACCGATGGCCTGAGCCTGTACGGCGGCAGCGCGGTTTACCAGGGATACTTGCAGGGCAAGGCCGGGCTGGCGATGAGTACGCCCATCGGCGCGTTTGCCCTGGACACCACGCACTCGCGCACCCGCATCGAGGGCAACGGGGTGGTTGGCGGACACAGTTGGGGCCTGGCCTACAACAAGAACCTGCCGTTTTCCGGAACCCATTTTGCGCTGGGCGCCTACCGCTTCTCCACGGTCGGCTATCTGAGCCTGCCGGATGCTTTGAATGTGCAGGAACTGGCGCGTCAGCAGGGGAACATCGAGGGCTATGCCCGACAGAAAAGCCGTCTCGATCTGACGATCAGCCAGCAAGTGGGCGAAGGCACCTTGAGCCTGTACGGCAGTTCGGTTGACTACTGGGCGAGCCGGCAAGGTCGCCAGACATCCTTCACCCTCAGCTATGGATCACGCTGGAAGCGGCTCAACTGGAACATTTCGGCGCAGCGCTCAAGGGTTAGCGACGCCGACCCACCCAGCGATCGTGACCACAGTGACGCGATCTTTTTCGGCCGCGCGTTGCAACCCGGTCGCGTCGATAATCGTCTGGCACTGACCCTGTCGATGCCGCTGGGCCAGGGCACATCGGCGCCGACTCTCAGCAGCGCGTTGTCGCGCGACACCGGCGAGTCAAAGGGCAGTCAACAGCAAGTGGGTATCAATGGCTTGCTCGGCGAGGCGTCAGAGGGGCACTACGGCCTGGCCGGCAGCCAGGGCACGGGGAGCCAGGCCGGTTCCAGCTTCAATGCCTACGCCGGGTATCGCAGCAGCACGGCCAACCTGCGCGCCGGTTACGGCCAGAGTGGCAACAACGCACAAGTGTCCATGAGCGCCGACGGCGGGCTGATTGCCCATGGCGGTGGCGTGACCCTCTCGCAAAGCCTCGGTGAAGCGTCGGCACTGGTGTATGCACCGGATGCCCAGGGCGCGCAGATCGGCGGGGGTGTACGCATCGACTCATACGGCTATGGCGTGTTGCCGAGCTTGCGGGCCTACCATCCCAATGACGTGGATATCGACCCCGAAGGCATGCCCATGGATGTGGAGCTCAAGGAATCGAATCACTCGGTGGTACCGACAGGAGGCGCAGTGTCGCTGGTCAAGTTCGAGACCGTCAGTGGCCGTGCGGTGGTGATCAAGGCGACCCATCGCAACGGTCAGCCGCTGCCTTTTGCCGCTCAGGTGTTCGACGAGCAGGGCAGGGAAGTCGGGGTGATTGGGCAAGCCGGCAAGGCGTTTGTGCGCGGCGTGGCCGACCAGGGCACGCTGACCGTGCGTTGGACCGAGGCGGCAAGTGACCGCTGCTATATCCCATACCGTCTGCCACCGCGGCCACCGGGGCACCGCCAGGAGAATGCCGACCAACTGGTCAGCCGGTGCCACGCCAACACCGCCAACGATGAGGTCAGCAGCCGATGATCAGCCCCGGTAGGCAACGTTTGGTAGGGCTTGTAATGGTGACCTGCATCGCCCTTGCCAGCGCGCCCCATGTCCAGGCCAAGGCGACGTGTACGCCCGCGCCGCCGACGGTGCTGTCGGTGCCGCGCATTACGGTGCCCGCCAACCCTGTGGTCGGTCAGGCCCTGGGAAACCCGGATGGCTACCCCGTCGAGGTAGCGCACGGGTTGAGGTGCACATATCCGCCCAACCTTATTGTTCGCTATTGGTCGTCCACGCGGATTGCTCGGGAGATTCCCTGGACGGGACGTAACTTCTTCCACTCAGGGGTCGTCATGCCGGTTCATCTGACCGGCGTGCAAGGTGTCGGGTTTGCGTTTATGGCGCAGGACCGTGACGTCGGACCGATGCAAACCGTGACTACCGGGGTCACAGTGTTACGTGGCCCGATCCATCCAGGTTTGCCTACGTGGGGCTTGCGCGGACGCTTGTTCTTGGTAGTAACCGGCCCGATCCAGGGCGGCACCATTACGCCGCAGACCTTCGCGGGCTTGTACCTGTACACCAGCGAGACGCACCACGCGTTCAACTTCGGCAGTATTGAAGTAGGCCCGCCGAGCAAGCCAACCTGCACGGTCTCCACGCCCTCCGTGGCGATCCCGCTGGGGGCGGTGGAGAGCCGTGCATTCAAGGGCATTGGCAGCGTGGCCGGCAATGCCACCCGCACCATCACCTTGCAATGCGCGGGTGGCGGGGGCGCTGACAGCGATGTGCTGTTGACCTTGACCGACCAGACCCAACCGGCCAATCGTAGTGACCAACTGACATTGACCGCCAATTCCACCGCCAAGGGCGTGGCGCTGCAACTGCTGTTTGGCAATCGCCTGATCAGCTACGGCCCCGACGCCGCCGCTATCGGCACGCCGAATCAATGGTTGGCAGGTAGCACCGGCAACGGCACCTTCCAGATTCCCTTGACCGCGCGCTACATACAAACCGGCGCCATCGTCCGCCCGGGCACGGCCAACGGGTTGGCGACCTTCACTTTGGCCTATCGGTAGTCGGCGTGATGATCCGAGTGTTATTGAACTGCGTGCTCGGTCTGGCACTGTCGGCATCTATGGCGAAAGCGCAGGCCGAAATCGTGATAGATCGTACCCGGCTCATTTACCCGGCCACCGCACGGGGAGTAACTCTCAACCTGCGCAACGAGGCGGACAGCCCGAGGCTGGTGCAAGTCTGGATCGATGAAGGCGACCCTCAGGCGTCGCCGGAACTGAGTGACGTACCGTTTACCGTCACGCCACCGATCCTGAGGATGGAGGCGGGCAAATCGCACGCATTGCGAGTGATCTATCATCCGGTTCCGCAGACTGCCACGACCGATCCCCAGGAAGTGGTGTATTGGCTGAATGTGCTGGGGATCCGGCCCACTGACGCGGCGAGCCATCAACTGCAATTGGCGTTTCGCACGCGCATCAAACTGTTCCTGCGCCCCAACGCGTTGCCAGGCAGGGCGGAAGATGCCGTGGCGGCGCTGCAATGGCAGCTGGCAGACGACCGCCCGGTGCTGCGGGTGCGCAACCCGAGTGCCTTTCATGTGACCTTGTCCAGCGTGGCGCTCAATCTTGAGGGCGTCGCATACCGCCACGAAAACCCACCGATGCTGGCTCCGCGCTCAACGGTCGAGTTGAGCATGCCGGGTTGGGTTGTACCGTGGCGAGGTACGCCGACGCTGCGTTTCACTACATTGGATGACAATGGCGCGACGCAGGAGAGGACGCAGCGCATAGGCCGGTAACTAAGTAGGCGAGGGGTACAGCCCTTGTGCCAGCGCGATGAATGCCAGGGCAGCCGGGGAAGACTGACGCCGATCCAGCACCGCCAGCCCGATCCGACGCGGTACCCGCGGTGCCAATGGCAACGCCACATAATGCGAGCCGGCATGTTCCGGCAGGGGAGCCTGCGCAACCACACACAAACCATCGCCCCGGCTGACCGCCTCCAACGTGCTGAGCAACACCAGCTCCGACGAGCCGGCTTCAGTCAGGATAAAGGGTTCATCGCAGAGCGCCTGCAAGGTCATGGCCTCATCGGCGCATAGGTATCTACACAACTTGGGTATGACGCTGAACCTGTGGAGAGGGAGCTTGCTCCCGCGACGGCCTGATAGCCGATGCTTATCTACCTGACGCACCGCAGTCCAAATGTGGGAGCTGGCTTGCCTGCGAAGACGGCCTCACAGTCAACGGATTGTGTGCATATCCATTGCTGCGGTAACGGCTGCTTAGGGTTCCGCTCTGACAGCGGCTCACTTTTGAAAAGCGCAAAAGTAAGCAAAACGCTCTTGCCCCACCACTCGGCACCTCGCTTAGGCTCGGTGTGCCCGTAATCCGCCAGTGATTTGGGGGGCCGCCGCCACGCGCCATCCATGGCGCGGGGCGGCTAAACCGGCATCCCTGCCGGTTTACCCCCCAAATCCCTATCGAATTCCGGCCAGCGTGGTTTAACGGGGCGCTTAAGATCAAAATCAAAAGCAGATCAAGAGCGACTCGCTTCGCATCGTGGATATCGGCTATCGATGGCATTCGTCGCATAGGCGCCAAGCGCTCCGGGGTGTTCATCGCGCTTAACCCGTTGACGGCAGTCATTTGCGGTACGGTGCTGCTGGACGAACCGCTGACAATGCCGATGTTGCTCGGCGGCGCAATCATCCTGCTGGGTATCTACCTGTGCAACAAACCCCTTGCGCGGGGCAGGGCAATGGGGATTTGATAAGAGTACGGACAAACCCGGTTACGCTGTGTAGAATCAGTTTACGCATACAAGAATATGGACTTGCGCTCACGCAAGCCTCGGCCGTCAGAGACTGATGACACCATGAAGCTACTTGGCTCCCCCCTCATCTTTGGTGACTTCCTCGCCCGCAGCGTGCGGGGCCTCTCTTGTGCGCCACCCTCCAGCCTCATCCTTGCTCGCAACTAATCAATTGCTACCTACAAGAATGATGAGGCACCGAACATGACCGACCAACTCGCAAACCCAATGGGCCTGATGGGCTTTGAATTCATCGAATTCGCCTCGCCCACCCCAGGCACCCTGGAGCCGATCTTCGAGATCATGGGCTTCACCAAAGTGGCGACCCACCGTTCCAAGAACGTGCACCTGTATCGCCAGGGTGAGATCAACCTGATCCTCAACAACGAACCCGACAGCCTCGCTTCCTACTTCGCGGCCGAGCACGGCCCGTCGGTGTGCGGCATGGCGTTCCGCGTCAAGGACTCGCAACAGGCCTACAAGCGTGCCCTGGAGTTGGGGGCCCAGCCGATCCACATCGACACCGGCCCGATGGAATTGAACCTGCCGGCAATCAAAGGCATTGGTGGTTCGCCGTTGTACCTGATCGACCGTTTCGGCGAAGGCAACTCGATCTACGACATTGACTTCGTGTACCTCGAAGGCGTTGATCGCAACCCGGTAGGCGCTGGCCTGAAGGTCATCGACCACCTGACCCACAACGTCTATCGCGGGCGCATGATCTATTGGGCCAACTTCTACGAGAAGCTGTTCAACTTCCGCGAAGCGCGTTACTTCGACATCAAAGGCGAATACACCGGCCTGACCTCCAAGGCCATGAGCGCGCCGGACGGCAAGATCCGTATCCCGTTGAACGAAGAATCGTCCAAGGGCGCCGGGCAGATCGAAGAGTTCCTGATGCAGTTCAACGGCGAGGGCATCCAGCACGTCGCGTTCCTCACCGACGACCTGGTCCAGACCTGGGACGCGCTGAAGAAGATCGGCATGCGCTTCATGACCGCGCCGCCCGACACTTACTACGAAATGCTTGAAGGCCGCCTGCCGAACCACGGTGAGCCGGTGGACCAGTTGCAATCGCGTGGCATCCTGCTGGATGGCTCGTCGGTTGCCGGTGACAAACGTCTACTGCTGCAGATCTTCTCGGAAACCCTGATGGGCCCGGTGTTCTTCGAATTCATCCAGCGCAAAGGCGACGATGGGTTTGGCGAGGGCAACTTCAAGGCGTTGTTCGAGTCGATCGAGCGCGACCAGGTGCGTCGTGGTGTACTGACCGCCGATTGATGACGGGTTAAAGCAAAAAAGCCCAGTTTTAACTGGGCTTTTTTGTGCGTGATGCATCGTGTTGCAAATGCCATGCGGTTTACTGGGAACAGGTGTTTCTTCAACAATCACACAGAGGGCAGGACGCAGAAAAACCTGCGCTTCCACTATGAAGAGGCTCTCTTATGAATGTGAATTCTCCTGCCCCTCAACGCCCGATCGGGTCACCTATATCCATGGAGCAGTCGGGCCCCGCTCGCAATGTCCGTTCAACCGGTGATGCAGATCCGGTCGATCAAGCGCGTAAAAAGTTTCTCGATGACAATGAAACCGAGTACTTGGGCGGCACACTCAGCGCAGAGGGATATCAGTGGGTGAAGGCAGCAGTCTCTCGCGATAAACCGGGTGTGCAGGTCTCGACATTTGCCGTTGATGGCGTTCAGTCCAACGACATGATGGTGATCAAGCACGTGCCGCCTACAGAAGAGGGGCCTAATCTCGTCCTGTATATGCCGGAAGAAGACGTGACATCGTTTCATGAGTTCAAAAATGCAGAGGAGATGACTGCCTGGCTCAAGGATGTGGCCAGCGACCCGACCGAGCGCAAGCGATTTACCGAGCATTTTTCCAGTGATAAAGCGCCGAAACAGGAGGATCGGGTTAACAAGAAGTTCGGCGAGTTCGCTGATGGCGACATCAATGCAGTCGTGGGCAGTTTTGGCTATGAGACGGGTGATATTTTCGAACGGTTGAACAAAGACGTTTCAGTGCCACCGGTTCAGATCAGTGGGCTGGTGCGCACGCAGCTTCACAACGTCACGCCAGATGGAAAAGCGACCTATATCGGGTATCCAGAAGATGGTAAGAAATTACTTTATACCTACGACGCTTATGGAAACATGCACGGCAGTAATGGGAAAGAATGGTTTTTCGCTCAAAACGGGTTGAACGACAACAAACGGCTGGAACCGATGACGCTTAACGAATTCACCAAGAAAGTTGCCAGCGTTTCATTGGACAATGCGGGCGCCAATGATATGCGCGGGCTCCTGGATGAGTTCGTGAGGCAACTCAGAAACCCGTTGCGCGGTATTGGAATGGCGCTCAAAGAGCTAGGCGTGCCTGGCGACGTTGCCACCTCCATCGAAGAAATACTGAAGAATCCAGTGAAAGGAACGCTGCTTGAATTGAACCATGACAATCGGATCGGCAAGGTGTTTGGGGTTGATAAGGAACAGATGGATGCCACCCTGGAAAGGGGGGGCAGTCAAGTCCAAAGCAATATTCCCCACTATGGCGCATGGAGGGATAGATTCAACGACGTGGCCGATGTCATCGAGGGGCAGGTCGGCACTTACAAAGAGCCGACCACTCAGGTGAAGACCTGATTCAATCCAGGCTGTAATACAGAGGGGTAAGGATGCCCCCATAACCCCATCCAATCCCAGCCGGCCTTTCAGGCTCGGCGCTGACGCACCAAGTGCTTGAACCCTTCATACACCAGCACCATCACCGCCAGCCAGATCGGGATATAGGTCAGCCATTGCCCACCCTGGATGCCTTCACCCAATAGCAACGCCACCGCCAGCAACAGCACCGGCTCCACGTAGCTCAGCAGCCCGAACAGGCTGAACGCCAGCAAGCGACTGGCAATGATATAGCTCACCAGCGCCGAGGCACTGATAAGGCCCAGCATGGGAATCAATGCATAGAGCTTTGGGTGCCCATCCAGCACGGCAAAGCCTTGTTCGCCGCTTTGTACAAACCACCAGGCCACCGGCAGCATCAACGCCATATCCAGCCACAGCCCACCCAGATGGTCGGTGCTCAGGTACTTACGCACCACGAAGTACACCGGGTAGCCGATGATCACCACCAGTGTGGCCCAGGAAAAACCACCGGCCTGATACAGCTCGTTCAACACGCCAAGCGCGGCCAACACCACGGCGATCTGTTGCAGCCGTGAGAGGCGCTCGCCGTAGACCAGGCGCCCGGTGAGCACCATGGTCAACGGCAGCAGGAAATACCCCACCGACACGTCCAGGCTGCGCCCATTGAGCGGCGCCCACATGAACAGCCACAACTGCACGCCGAGCAGGGCAGACGACACCAGCACGCCGCCAATCAGCCGTGGCTTAGCCGCCAGCATGCGCAGCAGTTCCCACACCCTGCGCCACTCACCGCTGACAATCATGAACACCGTCATGCAGGGCACGGTGAGCAACATGCGCCAGCCGAAAATTTCCAGGCCACTCAAGGGGGTAAGCAGCGATGTGAAGTAATACATCACCGCAAACAACACCGAGGCCAAGACCGATAACACCACACCTTTAGACACACTGTCCTCGCGAAAGCCGATTATTTCGTCGGCAGTCTACAGGCGTGCCAACCGACCGGATACAAAATGCCCGACATCGTTGAACCCCGGCGAGGACGAATGCCCCGGTGTGACCAACGAATCAATGAACGCCTCGTCTTCGGCACTGATCTTCACCGCCAGCGCGCCGGTGTAGGCGTCCCACTGCGCCTCGGTCCGTGGCCCCACAATCGCCGAGCTCACCGCCGCATTGTTCAGCACCCAGGCGATTGCGAACTCGACAATCCCTACGCCACGCCCTTGGGTGTATTGCTGGATCTGCTGGGCAATGCGCAGTGATTCAACCCGCCACTCGGTTTCCAGGATGCGCTTGTCCTGGCGCGCGGCACGGCTGCCGGGTTCAGGCGTGACGTCCGGTGCGTACTTGCCGCTGAGCACCCCTCGGGCCAGCGGGCTGTAAGGCACCACGCCCAGCCCATAAGCCGCTGCAGCGGTAATCTGTTCCACCTCGGCCTGGCGATTGACGATGTTGTACAACGGTTGGCTGATGATGGGTTTATCAACCCCCAGGCGTTCAGCCACGCGGATCACTTCTGCGATGCGCCACCCCCGGTAATTGGACAGGCCCCAGTAGCGGACCTTGCCCTGGCGGATCAGGTCACCGATGGCGGACACGGTCACCTCCAACGGCGTGTCGTGGTCTTCGCGGTGCAGGTAGTAGATGTCCAGGTAGTCGGTGTCCAGGCGTACCAGGCTGGCGTCCAGGGCTGTGAACATACGCTTGCGGCTCAAACCGCTGCGGTTGGGCACGCCATCGGCAGGGCCGAAGCCGACCTTGGAGGCCACCACCCAATCGTGGCGGTTGCGTGCAATCGCCTCACCGACGATTTCCTCGGAGCGCCCGCCTGTGTACACGTCAGCGGTGTCGATGAAATTGATGCCCTGGTCCCAGGCCTTGTCGATGATGCGCAGCGAATCTTCGGTGCTGGTCTGTTCGCCAAACATCATGGTGCCGAGGGTCAGAGCGCTGACCTTCAACCCGGAGTGGCCCAATGTGCGGTAAATCATGCAAAGCTCCTCATGGCAGGCAAAATGTAAGTGATGCAATACCAGACCCGAGCGCTCTGGAACAAGCCCTGTGCGCATTTCTTCATGTGCGTAGCAAAGTCACGCAGCGCGCCTGTAAAAAACGGTGCAGCACTTTCACGCGTTCCGACACTTGCAGGCGGTGCGGGCACATCAGGTTGAACGGCGCGGGTTCGCCTTGCCAGTCGGGTAGCAAGGGTACCAACCGTCCAGCCTGGATATCACGGGCCACATCCAGGTTGGCTTTATAGGCAATGCCATGCCCCGCCAGCGCCCAGCGGCGGACAATCTCGCCGTCATCGCTGAGGTAGTCACCGCTCACCTCGACTTCTTGAAGCAACGGCCCCTGGCGGAAATACCAGGTGCTATTGGCCTGGCCGCGGCGCATATAGCGCAGCGTGCTGTGGTGGGCCAGGTCTTCGGGCTTAAGCGGTGTGCCGTGGCGCGCCAGGTAGTCGGGGCTGGCGCAGGCAATGCGATGGTGATCGGGTACCACCGGCAGGGCCACGAGGCTGGAGTCCCTCGGCACGCCAAAGCGCAAGGCAATGTCGACGGTGTCGCGAAACAAGTCGGCATTGCTGTCGTTGAGCAACAGTTGCAAGCGGATATCAGGGTGCTCCAGCTTGAACTCGTCCAGCCAACCCAGCAGCACATTGCGGCCAAAGTCCGAGGGCGCGGCCAACTGCAATAGACCACTTAGGCTCTGGCCTTGTTGCTTGATGGCGTGCTCGCCTTCCGACAACGCCTCCAGCGCCACCCGCACACTGTCCAGGTAGCGCCGTCCTTCTTCGGTCAGGCGCATGCTGCGGGTGGAGCGGGCGAGCAGACGGATGCCGAGGCGGGTCTCAAGGCGCTTGAGCGCAATACTCGCCGCCGCTGGCGTGAGGCCCAGGCCACGGGCGGCGGCCGTGAGGCTGCCGGTGTCGGCACTGCGCACGAAGACTTCAAGGTCCAGAATCGAGCTCATTGATAAAAATCCTTTAAAGATCTTGTCGTTTTACCCGGATTTTTAATCGATTACCAAGCTGGGAAGATGAACGCTCACTTTCTGACCCAGGTAGTTTTCTCATGACCTCTTCTCTGAGCGGCAAAACCATCATCGTTATCGGCGGCAGCAGCGGTATCGGCGCGGCAGTGGCCCAGGCAGTCTTGGCGCGCGGCGCGAAGGTGGTCGTGGCCGGGCGCCGCTTGGCGTCAAGTTCCGCCAACGGCCTGCGCAGCGAGCCGGTGGACGTCACCGACAGCGCCTCTTTAAAGCAACTGTTCGAAACCGTGGGGCGGTTTGACCATCTGGTCTACACCTCGGGGCCTTCAGTACGGGCCAAGGCTTTGATTGAAACCGACCTGAATGAAGCCCAGGACAACTTCGATGTGAAGCTCTGGGGCGTACTACGCGCCATTCAACACGCGCTGCCCTTTATGCATGAACAGGGCAGCATCACCCTGACCTCGGGCCAACTGGGGCGCAAGTTGGCGGCAGGGCAGTTCATCAAGACGGGCATTAACGCTGCGACCGAGGCCTTGGGCAAGCAACTGGCGAAAGAACTGGCGCCGCGTCGAGTCAATGTGATCAGCCCGGGGGTGATAGACACACCGGCCTACGCAGGGCTTGGCGAAGAGCAGCGCTTGGCGATGTTTGCCAAGGCGGGCCAAGGGTTGCCGGTTGGGCGGGTGGGGCAGGCGCAAGAAGTGGCGGCGGGGTATGTGCTAGCCATGGAAAATGGCTTTATGACCGGGGCAGTGGTTGATATCGATGGTGGCGGGCTGTTGTAAATACATGACCAAAGTGGGAGGGAGAAGCTCCCTCCCACTTTGAAGGCGTCAGGCCTTGAGCGTACGCGTCATCCGCAACGCCAACACACTCCCACCCACAATCACGGCCGCCAGCAGGTACAACGCCACATCCGTAGACCCGGTGGCATCCTTCACAAA
Organism: Pseudomonas sp. MF6394; assembly: GCF_002018845.1. Taxonomy (NCBI): domain Bacteria; kingdom Pseudomonadati; phylum Pseudomonadota; class Gammaproteobacteria; order Pseudomonadales; family Pseudomonadaceae; genus Pseudomonas; species Pseudomonas sp. MF6394. Next base: position 12,173 of record NZ_MVOJ01000014.1, on the reverse strand, counting down.
ACCCACGATATAGGGGCTGAGAAAACCCGCCATCTGCCCCATGGAGTTGATCAACGCCAAGCCACCCGCCGCCGCACCCGCGCTGAGCATCTCGGTGGGCACCGGCCAGAACATCGGCAGGCCGGTCAGGGCGCCCATGGTGGCGATGGTCAGGCCGAGGATGGCAATGGCCGGCGTGGTGGCGAAGTTCACTGCGATGACCAGGCCGAGGGCGCCCATCAACATCGGCACCACCAAATGCCAGCGGCGCTCCTTGCGCAAGTCGGCGGAGCGGCCCACCAGCAGCATGAACGCCGCTGCCAGCAGATACGGAATAGCGCTGAGCCAGCCAATCACCAGGTTATCGCTGAAGCCCATGTTCTTGATGATCGACGGCAGCCAGAAGTTGATCGCATACACGCCACTCTGGATGCAGAAGTAGATCAGGCCGAACGCCCAGATCGCGGGGTTCTTGAACACTTCGGCCAGGGAGTCGCTGGTGGTTTTGGGTTTGTTCGCCAGGTCCGTGGCTTGGTCGGCTTCCAGCACTGCACGCTCATGGGGCTTGAGCCACTTGGCGTTGGCGAAGCTGTCACTGAGCAAGAAATAGGCGAGGGCGCCGAGGATTACAGTCGGGATGCCTTGCAGCAGGAACATCCACTGCCAGCCCGCCAAGCCACCTTGGCCTGCGGCGAAGTGATTGAGAATCCAGCCGGAAAACGGGCTGCCGAGCAAACCTGAAACCGGGATCGCCGACATGAACAGCGCCATGATCCGCCCACGGCGGAAGGTCGGAAACCACTGCGAAAGGTACAACACCACACCGGGGAAGAAGCCGGCCTCAGCGGCACCGGTGAGCAGGCGCAGGGTGTAGAAATGCGTGGGCGTGGTTACAAACAGCAGGCATGTGGAGAGCGTACCCCACACGATCATCATCAACGCGATCCAGCGCCGCGGGCCAAACCGGGTCAGCGCCAGGTTGCTCGGTACGCCGCACAGCACATAGCCGATAAAGAAAATCCCGGCCCCGAGGCCGTACACGGTTTCACTGAATTTCAATGCATCGAGCATCTGCAACTTGGCAAAGCCAACATTTACCCGGTCAAGGTAATTGAACAGGTAGCAGATAAAGATGAAGGGGATCAGGCGCAGGGTAACGCGCTTGTAGATGGCGTTTTTATCGTCATCGCTGGCCAGTGCGGCAGTGGCGCTCTGTGACATGGGATTCTCTCTTTATTATGATTTTTCGCGGTGCGAGGGTAACGTTGACCGCCCCAACAGTCTCGATGACGTGATGGGCAACTGTCTTTGTGCTGGCGCACAGTCAAGCCATCTTTGCGCTGTGCCGGTGAACAACCTTTTTCAGGAAATTAGCCCCATGTTCGAGCTGGATCATGCCCTGGCGCAGGAGATTGTCGATCGCACCATGGCGATCCTGCCGTATAACGTCAATGTCATGGACAGCCAGGGCTTGATCCTGGGCAGCGGTGAACCGGAGCGGATCAATACCCGTCACGAAGGGGCGCAACTGGTATTGGCCAATGGGCGGGTGGTGGAAATCGACGGGCAGACCGCCAAGCATCTCAAGGGCGTGCAGCCGGGCATTAACCTGCCGCTGCTGCATGATCAACGCCTGATCGGCGTGCTGGGTATCACCGGCGAGCCGGATGGGCTGCGCACCTATGCCGAACTGGTGCGCATGACCGCTGAAATGCTGGTCAGCCAACGCCACCAGCAAGCCGAGCAACAATGGCGGCGCCAGCGCTGCGATGATCTGCTGGCCCTGCTGTTGGCCGACAGCGGCGACTCCCCACGTTTGGTGGACGAAGCCCAGCAACTGGGGCTCAAGCCACAACTGGCGCGCACGCCGTACCTGTTTGAACTGGGCCCCGGCCAAACGGCGGAGGCTTTGAGCGCCTGGCTCGCCAGCCGTTACCCGGACAGTTGGTGCGTCAGTTCTGCGCAGTTTTCCTTGCTGTGGTGCCGACCCGCCGCGGTGCAGGTCGATAATCCCCGCTTGTTGGAAAAGCTCGACGGCCTGGGCTGGAACGTCCTGCGCGTGGCCATCGGCGGGCAAGCGGAAGGTTTGGCGGGGCTGCGCCGCTGTTACCGCCGGGTCGGTGATCTGCTCGCTTATGGCCGCGATATCCTGCCGCAATCACGGCTGTTGACCCTCAACCGTTATCGCCTGCCGGTGATGCTGTGGCGTCATCGCAACGACGACGCCCTGGACGAACTGCTCAATCCGTTGCGCAAAGTGTTGGCCAAGGACAGCAACGGGCAACTGCTCGCCACGTTGCGCAGTTGGTGTGAACACGACGGGCAAAGCCAGGCGTGTGCCGACGCCTTGGGCATTCACCGCAACAGCCTGCGCTACCGCATGGAGCGAATCGCTGAACTCAGCGGCGTGGACCCGCTGACGCTCGATGGGATGCTTGCCTTGTACCTGGGCGTCCAATTGCTGCCCCAGAGCGAACGCTAAAATTCGCACGATGTTATTAGCTGTTCTCCCTGTCACGGCTTACGTTTTTCCAAGCTGGCAATGAACTCATCGAGGATGCGCTTGCTTTCGGCAGCTTCTTCGGCACTGGGCCCGCGAATGTTGGCCCAGGGGTCCGGCTTGGGCACGACCGAGCCGTAGCGGATGCGTACGGATTTGAGGATTGCATCCCACACGGCCATGGCTTCGTAGTCGGTGAGGGAAGGGTTAACGGGTTCTGGTGACGCAGGTTGTTGCCAGAGAGGCAGTTCGTAGCCTTTGTTGGCGAACTGGGGAAGGGTCCAGCGCACTAGGTCTCCGGGTTCGTTGGGATCAACTGGCTCTCCTTTCATGCCACCCGCCGACAAACGGATGCTCATGCCAGGCCGAGCCAGCGAAGGATTGTCCCGGTAGTTTTCGCTCACAAAGAGTATTTGACGGTGAGTGTCATCGCTGAAGCCGATCAGGGACTCTTCGGCTTGCATGCCGGCCAACGTAATGTTCCTTGCCCGCAAATTTTCGTAATCCCCTGCGAGAAAAATTTGCCCGTCTTTGGGAGTGCGGACGTGCAAGCGTTCTTCATCATCAGGCGACAGAGCGTTGATATAGATACTCAGCGAAACATCTGAGGCTGGTGGGCTAAAGTCGAAACTAGCGATCTCCTGATCGTGATGACTGCGAATGACAACCGGCCCAAGCGCAAACCCCGCGCCTGCGGTTTCAGGGGTGACTTTGAAGATCTCTTTTGAGAGTTTTAACAGACGATCTTCAACAGGAGCGGTATTACCCTTGAAGGAGTCAGCTCGGAGCATGACGTAGACGTCATCGACCAGCAGGTGGAGTTCGTGAACGAAAGTCTGACGCGGTGTTGGACGCCGATAGTATTGCAACATGACACTTTGCGGTGTCTGCGCTTTGGCTGACACCAGCATTGATACGTCATCCATCTCATAGTTCTTGACCGCGGCGATCCGGCTGGCCCGTTCCTGCAAAGCAGCGGAAAAACGTTGCTGTGACACACCCTCGCCCAACACCCGCACTTCAACGGATGCATGATCAGCCCCCAGCCCGTAATACAACTTCACATCCCCGCCCCCCGTCCAGCTGGCGGGCAAATCTACCAGCCCACGGCCCAGGGCCCAGGTGCGCATGTTGCTGGTCAATTCGTGCACGGTTTGTTTCTCCTGTTCACTGGGTTGTTTGAAGGTGGTGCACCCTGCAAGCGATCCAAGCAGCAGGCATGTAAAAAAAACGGTCAGCCTGCGCATAGAGGCCTCTTGGCTTTCGCCGCGATCTTGATCAGGGAGTAGAGGGTGAATTGTTGGGTGAGCGGGTTGGCGTAGGAGGCTTCATGATCGAACCCTGGGGACTGCACTTGCTGGCGGACAGAACCCTGGCGGACCTGCCTGATCGGCGCGCGGCCGGAGCTCACCGGTACGGTGCCGTCGCCAGCGCCGTCCTGCATACGGCAATGCAGTTCCCAATAGCTGGTCTGCACGGTCTTCACTGGTGCATTGGGGTCACCCCGCGGGGGCATTACGCTTTCGGCTTGCCCGCCTACGTACAACGGGCTTCGCCCGTCGTCACGCACCTCATGCATTTGCAGGCTGGACACCGTGAAAGCATCCGGGCTTGAGGCATAAGGGCCATTGAGGCGAGACCCGCGACGCATTTCCCAGGTGATGGATTCGAAACTGGGGTGCTTATCGTCGTTGCCGTAGTAAACGTAGGTTTGAGGGTGGTAGGAGCCAGCGAGTTTCTGATGGAACCGCTTCGCTTCCGACATGTTTTCCTCAAAATCTTCCCACGTAATCGGATCCCCATCCTTCGGTGCCAACCACTCTTCACGCAACAATCCCCACCAGCGGTCACGGCGTAGATAAATCTCTTCGTAAGGATCCTTTACCGGTTGACGCGGCATAGCCGGGGCTCCACGTTCGTCAATCAGCCGCAGCCAGCCCGGGGCGTAATCCTGGGTGGGCAGCAATTGCAAGGCACCGGGTGCCTGCGCGAATACAGCGGTGACCTCCTGACCGGTGGGGCCAATGACCGCGCCGGCAATGGGATCTTCGTCGCGCATGCCGACCTTGCATCGACGGTAAGCGACCGGCGCCCCGATGGCGGGCATCACGCCGTGCACGACGCCGGCAATTTTGTCGGCCATACCCGGTAGCTGCCCGCATCGACGTGCCACCAGCCCGCCCATGGAGTGGGTAACCAGAATCACCTGTTGGCAGTTGCGACCGTACTGCTGCATGAGTTCATCAATACGCACAGCCAGCCTTGAAGCGGCCTCCTCGTTGGAGTCCAGCCAGTTGTAACCACAGGCATGCACCGGCATACGGTAGCCACCACGCGCCGCCAACTCGTCCGAAATAATCGACGGCAACTGCGCCGCCAGGTTAGCGCCCAACCCGGGCATGGCGATGGGCATTTCAGGTTTCAACTCGGTGACTTGAACTGGGCCGGGCTCGACACTGCGGGTGTGCGGATGCTCAGGCCGAATGTCGAATTGCGGCCATTTGTGCGGCATGAATTCGCTGTTAAGGGTGTCTTCAAGCCACAGAAGAAACGCGTGGTAGCTGGTTTCGCTGACTTCGCCCCATCCGCGCTCTTCGTAGCGCTTGGTCAGAGCCAGGATGGTTTTTTTCCTGTCCGGTTCTGGCGGCACTATGACCGTGCCGACAGAGCGCTCCGGCACCGCGCCTTTGTTATCAACCTCTACCCTGGCGGGGTGCAACAGTTGCTGTCGTATACCCGCCTTTTTGTTTATCCAGTTCAGGGCCAACCACATATTCTTACCCATGAACCCCGCATCCAACCGCCAGACGGGAGCCGCCTTATTCTTTCCCTTTCCTTTCTCCGGTTTGCTCTTCAAATTCGACCCCATAATCCCCGGCACAAAAATCACCGGCAGCACCCCGTCCGGCGGCAATATGCAGTGCACCGGGTCGGTGATATGGCTGGGCGTGAGGGTCCAGGTATGCACAGGGTTGCCCCGGGCGTTATAAGAGAGCGGCGCTATGCGTGGCATTTGAGAGGTATCGGCCATGAAATTCTCCCTGAATCGAGGGCGCTGCTGCCGTTCGGCGTGGAGCCCCCCGGATTGATATTGTCTGGAATCTTCTGGGCCACACTCTATAAGCGTGCAATTGCGAGCCTCAAGGGAGCGTGCGCATTAAAGAGGCGTCCTACACTGCTGAAAGTCGTTGCTGACAGATAGATCAAACAAGCCGGCCCGTAGGTTTGGCGTTTATTCATCGCGGCGTGTCACTTTGTAGGAATGAACAACAAAACCCCATCCACACTTGTGCATCGGCCCCGCGTCATTCCCCCAGCCAACTGGCAGCATGGGCGTTATAAAAACCGGAGAAAGCCCATGAAAATCGTGATCGCCCCCGACTCGTTCAAAGACAGCCTGAGTGCCGCAGGCGTCGCCCAGGCGATTGCCGGTGGGTGCGCCCAGGTCTGGCCGGATGCGCACGTGCTTCAATGCCCGATGGCTGATGGCGGGGAAGGAACGGTGGATGCGGTGCTCGCGGCGTGTAAGGGTGAGCTGCGCAGGCAAACGGTCCGAGGCCCGCTGGGCGACAGCGTCGAGGCGCGTTGGGGCTGGCTGGCCGACAGCCATACCGCAATGATCGAGATGGCCGAGGCCAGCGGTTTGCAACTCGTTGCGCCGGGGCAGCGCGACGCATGCTCCAGTACCACCTATGGCACCGGCGAGTTGATCCGCGCCGCGCTGGATGCCGGGGCGCAGCGCATTATCCTGGCGATTGGCGGCAGTGCCACCAACGATGGCGGAGCGGGGGCGATGCAGGCCCTTGGCGTGCAGCTCTTGGATAGCGAACGCCAGCCACTGCCGGCGGGTGGGTTGGCGTTGGCACGTCTGGCCCATATCAGCCTTGAACAACTCGACCCGCGACTGGCGCAGGTGCGTTTTGAAATCGCCGCCGACGTCAACAATCCCCTGTGCGGCCCTCACGGTGCCTCGTCGATTTTTGGCCCGCAAAAAGGCGCGAACCCCGAACAAGTGGCACAACTGGACGCTGCCCTTGGCCACTTCGCCGACCATTGCGCCCAGGTGCTGCGCCGGGATGTGCGCGACGAACCCGGCAGCGGCGCCGCCGGTGGTCTGGGCTTTGCCGCCAAGGCGTTCCTCGGTGCACAGTTTCGTCCGGGGGTCGAGGTGGTGGCTGAACTGGTTGGCCTGGATGAAGCGGTGCGTGGCGCCGATCTGGTCATCACCGGCGAAGGCCGCTTCGACGCCCAGACCCTGCGTGGCAAAACCCCGTTTGGCGTGGCGCGCATTGCCCAGCGACATGGCGTGCCGGTGATCGTGATCGCGGGCACCTTGGGCGACGGCTACGAGCAGATGTACGCTCATGGTGTGGATGCAGCGTTCGCCTTGCCGTCGGGGCCGATGTCACTTGAGCAGGCCTGCCACGAGGCCCCGCGCCTGTTGAGTGAGCGGGCCTCGGACATTGCGCGGGTATGGCGCCTGGCAGCTACTCGCTGACCCCGCGCGCCAGCTGCTCCACCCACTGCTCTTGAAACCCCTGCAGCGCCGCACCGGGTTGCTGCAATTGCACAAACTCAAGCATCGGGTCTTGCACCGCTGTGCGCACGCCGCTCAATTCCTCCAGGGTCGCCAAGCCGCAGAACGGCACATAGGCTTCGCTGTAGCCGCCTTCGTGCACCAGCACCAGGCGGCCCTGACATAAGCGATCGGCTGCCAGACGCAGGGCGCGGGTCATTAACCGGAACGATTCGCTGTGCAGCAACATGCGCGCTAGCGGGTCGACGGCGTTGGCGTCATAACCGCAGGCAACGATGATCAACTCCGGTTCGAAGCGCTCAAGGGCGGGCAGCACGATGCGCTCCATGGCCTGTAGGTAGGTGGCGTGACCACTGCCTGGCGGCAACGGGATATTGATGTTGGCGCCCAGGCCGGCGCCCCGGCCGCGATCCTGCTCGCCGCTGTAACCGGGCGGGTAGCAGCCGTCCTGGTGCAGGGAAATCGTCAACACATCGGCGCGTTCTTCGAAGATCGACTGCGTGCCGTTGCCGTGGTGCACATCCCAGTCGATCACGGCGACTTTGCCCAGCCCGTGGCGCGCCTTGGCGGCCTCGATGGCAATGGCGATATTGGCGAGAAAGCAAAAGCCCATGGCGCTGTCTGCCAGGCAGTGATGCCCCGGTGGCCGCGACAGCGAATAGGCGTTGTGCGCCTGGCCCTTGAGCACCGCTTCCACGGCGGCCAGGGTCAAACCGGCGGACAGTTGCGCGATCTCATAGCTGCCCGGCCCAATCGGTGCCTGGGGGCCAAGCTCACCGCCGCCGGCATCGCTCAATGCCTTGAAACGCTGCAGGTAAGCACGGCTGTGGACGCGCATCAGGTCCTCTTCACTGGCGGGCGGCGCGCTATGCTGGTGCAGGTGGCGGCTGAGTCCGGAGACATCCAACAGGCTTTTCAAGCGGCGCTTGGTCTCCGGTGATTCGGCATGCCCGCTGCCGGCCGGCGGCTGCACCCAGCCGCCCACGGGCAGGGTCAGCGCATGGGCGCCGGCGCTGTGCCACAGGCTCATTTCGTCGAAAAAAAATGCGGTGGTCAGGTTCATACCGGTTCCAGTTCAGTGGGGGAGTGGGGACGGCTGGCGACGATCATCACCAGCGACAGCAAGGTGATGGCGGCAGCACCGAGCAGCAACAGGCTGAACCCGCCGCTGGCTTCGATCAGGCGGCCGGCGAGCGCCGGGCCGATGGCCAGGCCGCCACCGATGACCAAGTTGGAGGCGTTCATCAGCTTGCCGCTGTGATCGAGGTCGGCCAGGCAGGCCAGGATCAGCGGCAGGATGAAGGTCCAGGTGAATTTGAACAGCAGGGCGGCCAGGGCGAACCGCAGTAATGCAGGCTGGCCGAGCAACAGGATCACCGCTGTTGCCATTGACGTGTAGCCCAGCAACAACAGCGCGCCACGGGGCAGGCGAGCGCCGATCAGTGAGGCGCTCGCAGCGCCAGCAATACCCATTACGGTGGCGATGGCGAGAATCTCGCCGCTGTGCTGCGCAGAAATCCCGGCACTGGCGCCCAAGGCACCGATAAAGGTCCATACGCCCCCCAGGCTGATGTAAAAGGCGAGGACCGCGCCAACCCCCAGGGCGGCTTTCCAGCGTGAACCGGGCAAGACCGGGGCGCGGCTGGCGGGCAACGCAGGGCTACCGGCAGGAAAGGCCCGCGCCAATGGCAGCAGCAGGGTCATCAACCCCGCCAGGATCAGGTAGCAGGCATTCAAGCCAAACCGTTCGAACAAGCCAGGCAGCGCCACCAGGCCGAGGGCACCGACGACCAACTGCCCCATCACCCATAAGCCGTACACCCGACTGGGGTTGGCGGTGGTGGCGGCACTGGCCAGGCAGAGGATCATCAACGAGCCGCCGGCCAGGGCGCTGGCACCGCGCAACACCAGCAGCACGACGTAGGTGTCGGCGAGCATCGACAGCAGGTTAGCGGCAATGAACAACAGCGCGGCGACCCGGGCGGCGGTGCGCCAGTCAACCCGCTTGAGCCACCACCAGGCGGGCAAGGTCGCCAGGCTCATGGCGCCCAGTTCCACGGAAAACAAGTCGCCAATGCGCGCAGGGCTCAGTTGCCACTGGCTGGCTAACTGCGCGGCCACGGCCGGAGCGGTCATCAGGATGGTCGGGGTGAGGGCGGCAAACAGCACGATCGCCGCCAGCCGTGCCGTTATTGCAGGGGTGGAAATGGGCATTTTCAAGCTCCAGGAAAGGGGTCAGAACACATGCACCAGGCGTAACAACGCCTCGGTGCCGGCGTAGCCATTGGAAGCCGCAACGTTTTGCGAAAGGCTGACCATCAGTTGGTTTTGCCGGTCGAGCCAATGCCCGAGTTCGAAGCCGACTTGGGTATAGCGTTTGTGGGTGTCGTCGAGGCGGCGGTTGTTGAGGCGCAGCGCGCCACCGTCGGCCTGGATCAGGCGCAGAGCGCCGTAAGTGGCGGCGCTGAAGTCATACGAGGCGAAGGCCTGCAAGCGATACAGCGGCGCTTGCTTGAGTTCGCTGCCAAAGTAATCGTCATTGCGGCCATAGAGCTGGGCTTCCAGGTTGGCTTCCAGTACCCATTTTTCGCCGATGCCGTGGGTGTAGTTGTAGACAAAGGTGGCGCCCCAGCGATTGGCACCCGGGGACACGTCCGGGTTTTGGCTGTGGTACTCACCCACCGGCACGGTGATCAGGCTCAACAGGCCGCTGTAGGTACGCGAGGCGGGGTCATTGACGAAAAACAGCGTGCCGCCCACCTGTGGGTCGCCCAGGCCGCGCTCGCGGCTGCGCTGATTGGCGCCGGGCAAGCGTGCGTTGATGTCGGCAAAGGGCAGGATGAATTGTGGCGTGCACAACGTGCCGCAGGCGTCGGTGAAATACACCTGGCGGTAAGCCACGGCGTTGACCCGCAGGTCGGCCTTGCCGGTGCTGTCGGCGGGGCCATGGAAGTCCCCGGCACGTGTGGCGGGCAGGTACAACACACCCAGGCTGGTACCCGGTGGGGCGGCGAAAAAGTCGCGGGCGTTGAGGTCGGCCGCCTGGCTGTCGAGGCCGAGCAGGGTGGCGCACAGCGCTGTCAGGTTACGTAAGCATGTGGAAGTCATGAAGAAGCGTCTCGTGTGAGAAGGCCGAAAAAAGGGCAACAGCAGCCCGTGACCGTTAAAAAACGACCGTGGTAAACCGTGGGAGAAACGGGCAGGGTCAGTCGGGCGGGGCGTGCACCAGGTGCGCTATGCGTGCCTTGTCCTTGACGCCGAGCTTGGTGTAGATGGCGCGAATATGGTGGCGCACGGTATTGGGTGAGAGTCCAAGGTCGCGGGCCACTTCCTTGTAGGTCTTGCCCTCGCCAAAGCCTTGGGCCACATCGTTTTCCCGTGGGCTGAGCTGGGGCAGGGCGCGGTTGAGGCGCGCGGCCAGCAGCAATTGGTCGCCCACGGGGGACACCTGGATATGGATGTGCTTACCGTCATGCCCGCGCTCGTCCAGCGGCACCGGTAGGGTGGGGCCACACCATTGCGGCCATTCGCTGAGCAGCAGGTCGACAAACCCGCGCTCGGCGCATTGCAACACTCCCCGTGGGTCGCATACCGCCAGGGCGAGATTGCGCGGGCTGGTCAGGGTTTCACGCATGGCCACCAAGGTGCGGATTTGGTTCGCCGAGACCGCCGCCACCAGGTGCAGCATCAGGTTATTGAGCAACTGGCAATCCTGCGCGTTGAACGTGGGCGCGGTGGGCTGGCGGTAGAGCGTCAGGTGGTGGCTGAGGTGGGTTTGCGCGTCGATATGGATCACACAGAGCAATTCACCCAAGCCGTAGCGTTGCCCCAACCAGTTCAAGGCGCTGCCGTTGGCGGGGTCGCGCATATCGATGATCACCGCCTCGCCGGGCGAGGCATGCACCCGGGCAACGGTCACGTCCAGATGACGGATCGACTGCCAGTCTGCCAGATAGTCGGGGGGCAACTGGTGGAGGTAGCTGTTGTGTTCGTGCGGCACCCCGTCGATGACCGCCGAGCGCCCCCACCAGGCACTGTCGAAGGCCAGCAAGTGGTTGAGGCGCGCCAGGGCATGGTGTTGAAAGTGTTCGATGTCCTGGTGTTGGGCCAGGCGTTGCAGGTCCAGGGTCAGGGTGCTGAAAGCCTGTAACAGGCTCGCGGGATCGAGACGGTTCATGGGTGTTCCTCTGTGGGACTTTTTTTGTTGTTCTCGTCACAGGGTGAAGGCCAAAGCGTCGGGTTGACGGGGCAGGGCCTGGGCTGAGTATCGGCGCTGCGCGCAGGGATCGCCATCGTTCAGATGCAGGATGGTGCTGGTTGGCCCGTGGGAAAACTCCGGCTCGTCAGGTGGGCGACTTAGCCTCTACACTGGCCGGCCACCTGTCTTTCATAGGATGAAATGCAATGCACGTGCCTGAACCGTCTATCGTGATCCAGCGTTTTACCGAGGCCCACCTGGAGGGCGTCGCCGCGCTCTACAACGAACCGGCTGTGTGCCGTCAGGTGCTGCAAATGCCTTTTCAGTCGGTTGAGATGTGGCGCAAGCGCCTGGTGATGGATAACGAGCGGCGCCTGCAACTGGTGGCGTTGCAGGGCGCTGAGGTGATTGGCCAATTGGGACTTGAGCAGTACCTGCGCGTACGCCAGAGCCACGTTGGCTCATTGGGTATGGGCGTGGCGCCCGCCTGGCAGGGCAAGGGCGTCGGTTCGCGGCTGTTGGCGGCCGCGCTGGAGGTGGCCGACAACTGGATGAACCTGCGCCGTGTGGAACTGACGGTCTACGCCGACAACGAAGCTGCGCACAACCTGTACCGCAAGTTCGGCTTCGAAGTGGAAGGGCGGTTGCGCGACTATGCCCTGCGTGATGGTGTGTTTGTCGACACCCTCAGCATGGCGCGCCTGCGCACATTGGCTTGATCCGGTAAGCATAGGGATCTATACAACTTCGATGAAAGCGGTGTGTCAGCCGCTGAATCTTTAACTGAACCACCGCCTTCGCAGGCAAGCCAGCTCCCACACGGGTCATGCATTGCCCACAAAATCAGCGCCCGGCACAGATCCCCTGTGGGAGCGGGCTTGCCCGCGATAGCGGCGTGTCAGCCGCTGAATCTTTGACTGAATCGCCGCCTTCGCAGGCAAGCCAGCTCCCACACGGGT